>NZ_DATCVQ010000242.1:0-13978 GCF_036566765.1 Streptomyces sp. | reverse complement strand
CCCGGTTCGCCTCCGCCGGGGCCCTCGCGACGCTCGCCGCCGCCCTGCTCGCGTCGGCGGCCACGGCCGCGTACGCGCTGCGCGGGCGACATCGCCGCACACCCCCCGGACCGGACGAACCACCTTACGAGGAGCACCTGTCAGAACCGTCGGCGGCGGGAGCGGAACGATGACGACGACGCGTACGCACCGGCTCGGGGCGCTCCTGCTCGCCCTGGCCGCGCTCGCCCTGTGCGCCCTGCCCGCGACCACGGCGGCGGCCGCGCCCGCCGCGGCCGAGCCGAAGGTGACGCTCTCGAAGCAGGAGGCGGGCAAGGGCGGCGAGATCACCGTCAGCGGAACCGGCTGGCGGCCCGGCGCGCTGCTGATGCTGCTGATCTGCGGCCAGTCGACGCCCGAGAAGGGCCTGATCGGCGGCACCAACTCCTGCGCCAACACCGACGGCCGGGCCGCCACCGCCGACGCCTCGGGGGCCTTCAGCAAGAAGATGCCGGTGGCCGAACCGCCCACGCCCTGCCCCTGCGTCGTGCACGTCGCCGTCGTGACCGGCGGCGAACAGGCCGCCGTGGACGCCGCGTTCACGGTCGCCGGACACCCCACCGCCCCGCTGCCCGCGCAGACCGGCGGCGGCCGGCTCGCCGTCCTCGCCTCCGTACGGCTCGAAGGATCGAGCGGCGTCCTCGTCTGGTTCGGCGCGCCCGCGCAGCGCCAGATCGCCTTCACCGTCGGCAACCTCGGCTCGGGCCCGGTGAAGGACCCCGTCTTCCAGGTCGGCACCAGCCACGGCGTGTTCGCGCCGCAGTACGAGGAACGGCAGTGGCGCGGCACGGTCGAGCCGGGCCGCAAGGCGCTGGTCAGGCTGCCCGTCGAGCTGACGGCCGGCGCGTACGGCGACTACCGGGTCACCGTGAAGTACGGCGACAAGACGCTGGTCGAGCAGCCCTGGGGGGTCGGCCGCCCGTGGGGCGTGGTCGTCTTCTGGGTGCTGCTCGCCGTGGTCGTCCCGGCCGCGCTGTTCCGGATCGGCATGGCGGTGGTGGACCGGGTGCGCCCGGGGCCGGCCGCCCGCCACCGGACCCGGCCCGTGCGCGGCCGCACGACGCCCCCCACGACCGCGGCCGCCGGCCCTTCGGCCGACGCCGCCGACACCACGGTCCTGCCGTGGTTCACCCCGGACTCCGCACCGTCAGAGAACCGACCCACGACGAGAGGACATTCGTGAGCACGCAACGGAGGGTGAGCGCGGCCGGAGTCGCGCTGATGCTCGGCGGCGCGGGGATCCTGCTGACCGCCGCCCCCGCCCAGGCCGCCGAGGTCTCGTTCAAGACCGAGTGCATCCCGCCGGCCATCTCCGGCATGCCGCCGGTGCAGGGCACGACGAAGGTGCAGATCACGGCCCCGGCCGAGGCCAAGGTGGGTGACGAGGTCGAGGTGGTGTGGAAGACGGTCGAGGCCGCCTCCAAGAACCCCGACGTCCTCGACCTGGAGAAAGACACGGTCAAGCCGACCGGCGTGATCAAGGTCGGCGGCGCGGCGAGCGGAACCCTGAACATGGAGGGGCCGCGGCAGAACCCGCCGATCAAGAAGAACAGCCCGATGGTCCTGTCGGACATGAAGGGGAAGCTGAAGCTGGAGAAGGCCGGCGAGATCACGCTGACGCCGGACAAGTACAACATCAACGTCTCGAAGCCGATGTCGACGGACACCAAGTGCTCCCCGAAGGAGACCGTCGCGGTCGGCGCCACGATCAAGGTGACGGACGGAGCAGGGTCGTCGTCCGGCGGCTCGACCACGTCGTCCGGCGGCTCCAGCACCTCCGGCGGCGGTACGAGCGCCTCCGGCGGCGGCTCGACCAGCACCTCCGGCGGCAGCGCCTCGGCCGGCGGGTCCACGAGCACGTCCGGCGGGACCGCGTCCGGCGGTGGCGGCGGGCAGACCGACTTCACCGGCAAGGAGGTGGCGGTCCAGTTCGCCTGCCAGTCCCCGGGGCCGGCGAACATCACCTCCAAGGTGACGATCAACGCCAAGAAGAGCGGCGGCAGCTATGCCCTCACGGTCAAGACCGCCAAGGGCGTCATGAACAGCCCCGCCCCGCTCCCGGCCGGCGCCCTGAAGCCGTCGATGGCGGTCAAGCTCGGCGGCGCGGACAGCGGCACCGTGAAGGTCGAGGGCCCGGCGAACTCCGCCCCGCTGGAGCAGGGCAAGCCGGTCGACCTGCCGGACATGACGGGGACGTACAAGCCGGGCGCGACCGGCAAGTCCACGCTCAGCCCCGGCACGCTGACCATCAACGTCTCGCTCGGCGGCTCGCCGATCGTGATCCCCTGCCAGGTCAAGGGCTCCGTCCAGGCGTCCCTGGAGCTGGACACGACCGCGCAGTCCGGCGGCGCGTCCGGCGGCGGCGACGCGACGGCCGGCGGCGGCTCCGGCTCGGGAGGCTCGGGCGGCGGGCTCGCCGACACCGGCGCGGAGGACGAGGGCGCGCTGCGTGCGCTCGCCCTGGTCGCCGGCACGGTGATCCTGCTCGGCGGCGCTGTGTTCACCTTCACCCCGTGGGCCCGCCTGCGCAGGTGACGCAGCGGGTGACGCATCGGGTGGCGCACCCGGCGGCAGCCCGGAAACGGCGGAGGGCCGCCGCACCGACAACGGTGCGGCGGCCCTCCGGACGTACGGGGGAAGGACGTCAGTGGACGTCGCCCATCATCGACTGGACCTTCTTGCGGTACATGTAGACCGCGAATCCGGCGACGACGGCGAGCGCCGCCTCCATGGCGATGATTCCGCCGCCGTTGAGGTCCACTCCGGCCAGCGAGAGCAGACCGGTGGTGCAGTCGCCCGCGGTGACGGCGAGGAACCAGACGCCCATCATCTGGGAGGCGTACTTCCGCGGCGCCATCTTCGTGGTGACGGAGAGGCCGACCGGAGAAAGGCACAGCTCGCCGATGGTCTGGATCATGTAGATCGAGACGAGCCACATCGGCGAGACCTTGGTGCCGTCGCCCGCCATGTTCATCGGGACGACGAAGACGAAGAAGGACGCGCCGATCAGAACCAGGCCCATCGCGAACTTCACGATGGTGTTCGGCTCCTGGTTCTTGCGGGACAGCCACAGCCACAGCCACGCGAAGACCGGCGCGAGCGCCATCACGAACAGCGGGTTCAGCGACTGGTACCAGGTGGCCGGGAAGCCGAGGCCGAACACGGTGTCGGCGGTCTTGCCGTCCGCGAACAGCGACAGGGTCGAGCCGCCCTGGTCGTAGATCATCCAGAAGACGGCGGCGGCGACGAAGAACCAGATGTAGCCGTTCATCTTCGACTGCTCGGTCGTCGACAGGTCCTTGTCGCGCTTGATGCGGGCCAGGACGGCGACCGGGATGATCAGGCCGGCCAGGGTGATCGGGACGAGCGCCCAGTTCAGGGTGTACGCGCCCAGGGCGATGACGACGCCGTAGAAGGCGGCGACGACGGCGACGATGCCGACGACCTTCACCAGGATGCTCTTGCGCTCCTCGGCGCTGAGCGGGTTCGGGACGACGTCGCTCTTGGCGCTCAGGTGGCGGGTGCCGATGAGGAACTGGGCCAGACCCAGACCCATGCCGACCGCGGCGAGCGCGAAGCCGAGGTGCCAGTTGTGCTTCTCGCCGACGGTGCCGATGACGAAGGGAGCCACGAACGCACCGAGGTTGATGCCGATGTAGAACAGCGTGAAGCCGCCGTCACGGCGCGAGTCGTCCGGACCGTCGTAGAGGTGGCCGACCATCGTGGAGATGTTGGCCTTCAGCAGACCGGAGCCGGCCGCGACCAGCGCCAGACCCACGAAGAACATCGCCTGGCCGGGGAGCGCGAGCGCGAGGTGGCCCGCCATGATCACGAAGCCGGCGATGGTCACCGTCTTGCGGGCGCCCCAGACACGGTCTCCGAACCAGCCGCCGGGCATGGCCATCAGGTAGACCATCGCGACGTACACGGAGTAGATCGCCGTGGCCGTGGCCATCGTCATCGCGAGGCCGCCGCCCTGGCTGCCCGTCGCGGCGTCGGCGCCGCCCGAGACCAGGTAGAGGACCAGAAGGGCGCGCATGCCGTAGTAGGAGAAGCGCTCCCACATCTCGGTCATGAACAGGGTGGCCAGGCCGCGGGGGTGGCCGAAGAAGGTCTTCTCGGAACTCGGGGTTCCGGTAGACGCCTTCGTCAGGCTGGACGCCATGGGGTCGATCCTTGCTTTTCGGGACGCGCGCCTTGTGAGCGGGTGCGCCCGGCGGGGGGATTCCACCAAGGGCCGGCAGTGCCGGCCTTGCGCAGGAAAGAGACCCTTGGCGAGGAATTCCACCAAAGGTCCCGTCGTCAGTGGTACAGACGTCTCGCCACCTTACGACACGACAGCGCCGGATATGGAAGGACTTGAGACATGGATCACAGGTGACGAAGGAACCAACAGGCGACATTCGAAGGTCATGATCAGGTTGCGCACCCTGACTCGCAGGCGCGTCGGATCCGGCTGAGGTCCCGCTCAGGTCCAGCTCATCTCCCGCTCGGTTCCCGCCCCGGTCTCGCTCCGGTCTCCCTCCGAGGCCGCACGCCCGCGGACTACCATCACCCCATGACCCGTGTACTGCTCGCCGAGGACGACGCATCCATCTCGGAACCGCTGGCGCGCGCCCTGCGGAGAGAGGGGTACGAGGTCGAGGTGCGCGAGGACGGGCCGACCGCCCTCGACGCCGGACTCCAGGGCGGCGTCGACCTGGTCGTACTCGACCTGGGCCTGCCCGGCATGGACGGCCTGGAGGTCGCCCGCCGGCTCCGCTCCGAGGGCCACACGGTCCCGATCCTGGTGCTGACCGCCCGCGCCGACGAGGTCGACACCGTCGTCGGACTCGACGCCGGCGCCGACGACTACGTCACCAAGCCCTTCCGGCTCGCCGAGCTGCTGGCCCGGGTCCGGGCCCTGCTCCGGCGCGGCGCCACCGAGCCCGTCGTCGCGCCCGCCACCCACGGCGTCCGCATCGACGTCGAGTCGCACCGCGCCTGGATGGGCGACGAGGAGCTCCAGCTCACCGCCAAGGAGTTCGACCTGCTGCGCGTCCTGGTGCGCGACGCCGGCCGGGTCGTCACCCGCGACCAGCTCATGCGCGAGGTCTGGGACACCACCTGGTGGTCCTCCACCAAGACCCTCGACATGCACATCTCCTGGCTCCGCAAGAAGCTCGGCGACGACGCGGCCAACCCCCGCTACATCGCCACCGTCCGCGGCGTCGGCTTCCGCTTCGAAAAGAGCTAGGACCCACCCGCCGTGCGCCGCAGGCTGATCAACTCCACGCTGGCCGTGGTGCTCGTCGTCATCGCCGTCTTCGGGGTCTCGCTGGTGATCGTCGAGACCCGCACCGTCTCCTCCAGCGCCCAGGCCAGCGTGGACTCCGAGGCGCTGCGGCTGGTCTCCATCGTCGACAGCCGGCTCTTCGGCGGGGAGCCGGTCAACCCGGACATCCTCGCCGAGCAGAGCGGCGCCAAGCGGTACGCGCTGATCGAGATCCCCGGCCGCGCGCCCATCGAGATCGGCGAGAAGCCCGAGGGCAGCGTCATCCGCGGCGCCGCGACGGGGGAGCGCGGCGAGACCGTCACCGTCGAGGAGTCCCGCTCCACCATCACCTCCGAGGTCGGCCGCACCCTGCTGATCATCTGCGCCGTCGCCCTGCTCGCGGTGATCGCCGCCGTGCTGCTCGCGGTACGCCAGGCCAACCGGCTCGCCTCACCGCTCACCGACCTCGCCGAGACCGCCGAGCGGCTCGGCTCCGGCGACCCGCGCCCGCGCCACAAGCGGTACGGCGTGCCCGAGCTCGACCGGGTCGCCGACGTCCTGGACTCCTCCGCCGAGCGGATCGCCCGGATGCTCACCGCCGAGCGCCGGCTGGCCGCGGACGCCTCGCACCAGCTGCGCACCCCGCTCACCGCGCTGTCCATGCGGCTGGAGGAGGTGGCGCTCGCCGACGACCTCGACACCGTCAAGGAGGAGGCGACGATCGCGCTCACTCAGGTCGAGCGGCTCACCGACGTCGTCCAAAGGCTGCTGACCAACTCGCGCGACCCGCGCACCGGCTCCGCCGTCGCCTTCGACCTGGACGAGGTCGTCAAGCAGCAGATCGAGGAATGGCGCCCCGCCTACCGCAGCGCCGGCCGGGCCATCGTGCACTCCGGCAAGCAGGGCATGCGCGCCGTCGGCACCCCGGGCGCGGTCGCCCAGGTCCTCGCCGCGCTGATCGAGAACTCGCTCATGCACGGCGGCGGCACCGTCGCCCTGCGCACCCGGGTCACCGGCAACCAGTCCGTGATCGAGGTCACCGACGAGGGCCCCGGCGTCCCTGCCGACCTCGGCGCGCGGATCTTCGAGCGGGCGGTCAGCGGCCGCAGCTCCACCGGCATCGGCCTGGCCGTCGCCCGCGACCTCGCGGAGGCCGACGGCGGCCGTCTGGAGCTGCTGCAGCAGCACCCGCCGGTCTTCGCCCTCTTCCTGGGCCGCGAGGTCCGGGGCCGGTCGGAGGAACGCGAACGCCCGGTCCGCTAGCGGAGCGGACCGGGCGTACGGGACGGGCGTACGGGGTTGGGCGTCAGCCCACGCGGTCCGGCTGCGGCCGTGCCGCCTGCTTCGGGGTCTTCTCCAGGAACGATTCGGCCGTCTGCACGGCCTCGCGGACCGCCTCCTCGGCGGCCCCCTCCGGCATGTCCTCCGGCAGGGCGCGGAAGACCCACGTCCGGTACGACCAGAAGCGGAACAGCGTCGCGACGCCGATCCCGAGGAACTTGAAGACGTTGCTCTGCAGCGGGGTGTCCCAGCCGAGGCCGTACGTCGCCGCGTACAGCAGACCGTTCTGGATCACCAGACCGAGCGCGCTGAACACGAAGAACAGCGTCATCTCCCGGGTCCGCCGGCTCTTGTCGCGGTCGCGGTACGTGAAGTACCGGAAGCCCACGTAGTTGAAGCCGATCGCGACGACCGTGGCGATCACGCTCGCCCGGACGACGGGCAGATCCGTGACCTGGCGCACGAGGTTGAAGACACCGAGGTCCACAAGGAGCCCGATCCCGCCCACCGCTCCGAACTTCGCGAACTCACGGGTGAGCCGGTCGAGCCGCACCCGCAGTGCGCTTCGTTCACTCATGGTGATTGCTCAGCCCCGTCCGATCGGTTTCGTCAACCCAGCCATGCTAACGAGCCGCCCGGGTGACCGCCCCCGGACGCCCCAATCACCCCCCTGGGCTGTCGCAAAGCACAGGCTGACGAGGCTCCCCGGATCGGCGGATACCCTAAGAGGGTGACGTTCCCGGTAGTCGGCATGGTCGGCGGCGGACAGCTTGCTCGTATGACACACGAGGCAGGCATCCCCCTCGGCATCAAGTTCAAGCTCCTCAGTGACACCCCCCAGGACTCGGCGGCCCAGGTGGTCAGCGAGGTCGTCATCGGCGACTATCGCGACCTGGACACGCTGCGTGACTTCGCGCGCGGCTGCGACGTGATCACCTTCGATCACGAGCATGTGCCCGCCGAACACCTGCGGGCCCTGGAAGCGGATGGCATCACCATCCGGCCAGGGCTCGACGCGCTGGTGCACGCCCAGGACAAGGGGGTGATGCGCGCCCGGCTCGACGCCATCGGCGCGCCCAGCCCGCGCCATCGCATCGTGGCGGACCCGGCCGACGCGGCGGCCTTCGCCGCCGAGGTCGGAGGCTTCCCGATCATCCTGAAGACCGTGCGCGGCGGGTACGACGGCAAGGGGGTGTGGTTCGTGCGCTCCGAGGAGGACGCCCGCGACCCGTTCCTGGCGGGCGTCGCGGTCCTCGCCGAGGAGAAGGTCGAGTACGTCCGGGAGCTGGCGGCCAACATCGTCCGCTCGCCGCACGGCCAGGCGGTCGCCTACCCGGTCGTCGAGTCCCAGCAGGTCGACGGAGTCTGCGACACGGTCATCGCGCCCGCCCCCGGTCTCTCGCCCGAGCTGGCCGGCCAGGCGCAGGAGCTGGCGCTGCGGATCGGCAAGGAGCTCGGCGTCGTCGGCCACCTCGCGGTCGAGCTGTTCGAGGCCGTCGATGCCGACGGCACGCGCCGGATCCTCGTCAACGAGCTGGCCATGCGCCCGCACAACTCCGGCCACTGGACCCAGGACGGCGCGGTCACCTCGCAGTTCGCCAACCATGTCCGGGCCGTGCTCGACCTGCCGCTGGGCGACCCGCGCCCGCGTGCCGCATGGACGGTCATGTGCAATGTTCTGGGCGGTGACTACCCGGACATGTACGCGGCCTACCTGCACTGCATGGCCCGGGACCCGCAGCTCAAGATCCATATGTATGGCAAGGACGTGAAGCCCGGCCGCAAGGTGGGGCACGTCAACACCTACGGCGACGACCTGGACGACGTGCTGGAGCGCGCGCGTCACGCCGCCGGCTATCTGCGAGGAACGATCGTTGAGTAATCCGCTCATTGGCATCGTCATGGGGTCGGACTCCGACTGGCCCGTCATGGAGGCCGCCGCGCAGGCCCTGGACGAGTTCGAGATCCCGTACGAGGTCGACGTCGTCTCCGCCCACCGCATGCCGCGCGAGATGGTCGCGTACGGCGAGGAGGCCGCCGGCCGCGGCCTGAAGGCGATCATCGCGGGCGCCGGCGGCGCCGCCCACCTGCCGGGCATGCTCGCCTCCGTCACGCCGCTCCCGGTGATCGGCGTCCCGGTGCCGCTGAAGTACCTCGACGGCATGGACTCGCTGCTCTCCATCGTGCAGATGCCGGCCGGCGTGCCGGTGGCCACGGTCTCGGTCGGCGGCGCGCGCAACGCGGGCCTGCTCGCGGCCCGGATCCTCGCCACGCACGACGCGGACCTGCTGGCCCGGATGCGGGAGTTCCAGCAGGAGCTGAACGACCAGGCGACGGAGAAGGGCAAGCGGCTGCGCGCCAAGGTCGAGGGCTCGGCGCAGTTCGGCTTCGCGAAGTGACGGCGGCGGACGTGCGGGCGGCGGCGTTCTTGGACGAGGCGCGGGCCTTCCTGGCCGCGCACCCCGTGGTGGACGGCCACAACGACCTCCCTTGGGCGCTGCGCGAGCACGTCCGCTACGACCTGGACCGGCTCGACATCGCGCAGGACCAGGCCGGCCGGCTCCACACCGACCTCCGCCGGCTGAGGGCCGGCGGCGTCGGGGCGCAGTTCTGGTCGGTGTACGTACGCTCCGACCTGGCCGGCGACGACGCGGTGAGCGCGACGCTCGAGCAGATCGACGTCGTCGACCAGCTCCTCGTCCGGTACGCCGCCGACCTCGCGCCGGCGCTGACCGCCGACCAGATGGAGGCGGCGCGGGCCGTCGGCCGGATCGCCTCGCTGAAGGGCGCGGAGGGCGGTCACTCGATCAACGACTCCCTCGCCACGCTGCGGGCGTTGTACGCGCTGGGCGTGCGGTACATGACGCTCACTCACAACGACAACATCGCGTGGGCGGACTCGGCGACGGACGTCCCGGGCGTCGGTGGTCTGTCGGCCTTCGGCCGCGAGGTCGTCCGCGAGATGAACCGGCTCGGCATGCTGGTCGACCTCTCGCACGTGGCCGCGACGACGATGCGGGACGCGCTGGCGACGACCGAGGCGCCGGTGCTCTTCTCGCACTCCTCGGCCCGCGCGGTCTGCGACCACCCGCGGAACATCCCGGACGACGTGCTGGAGGCGCTGCCGGGCAACGGGGGAGTGGCGATGGCCACGTTCGTCCCCAAGTTCGTGCTGCCGGCGGCGATGGAGTGGACGGCCGCGGCGGACGAGAACCTGCGGGCGCACGGCCTGCACCACCTCGACACCACGTCGGAGGCGATGAAGCTCCACGCGGCCTTCGAGGAGTCCCGCCCCCGCCCGGTGGCCACGGTGGCGACGGTCGCCGACCACCTCGACCACATGCGCGAGGCGGCGGGTGTCGACCACATCGGCATCGGCGGCGACTTCGACGGCACGGCGTTCACCCCGAGCGGCCTGGACGACGTCGCCGGGTACCCGAACCTGATCGCCGAACTCCTGGGCCGTGGCTGGTCGCAGGCCGATCTGGCGAAGCTGACCTGGTCGAACGCGGTCCGGGTGCTGCGGGACGCGGAGTCGGTGGCGCGCGACCTGAGCGCCCGCCGCGGCCCGTCGAACGCGACGCTCGCGGAGCTGGACGGGGTACCCCGAACGCACTAGTCCACCGGGCGGGGGGTGGGGTGCGGTGACACGGTGGGCGGTACTGCCTCACCGAGTTTCGGAGTACCCCATGGCAGATCTGCACGACGATCATCCCGACCCCCTCACCCGATCCATAACGACATCCGCCTCCTCATCTGCCTCCTCCGCGGTGGGCGAGCGAGACCGAGAGCCGCCCGCGGACGCGGAAACGGACGCGGAAACGGACGCGGTCGTCGATCTCTTCGATCGCGAACTGGACGCGTACGAGCGGGCGCTCGCGCTGCTGGCGCGGCACCCGGTCCTGGACGGCTTCAACACCCTGGCCCGCTCCTATGCGGGGCCCCGGGCGCACGACGTCGAGCGCGGCGAGAGCGCGCTCGACGCGGACCTCCCCCGGATCAAGGCCGGCGGAGTGGGCGCGCAGTTCTGGGCGCTGCACCCGGCCGCCGGGTCGGACGACGACGGCGCGGTCACGGAGACGCTCCGTCAACTCGACGCGATTCGCGCGCTGATCGACGACTGCCCCGATGAGCTGCGGCTCGCGCTCAGCGCCGGCGACCTGGCCGAGGCGCGCAACCGCGGCCGGATCGGGTCGCTGCTCGGCCCGGTCTCGGGTCCGGCGCTCGGCGACTCGCTCGGCACCCTGCGGGCGTACCACGCGCTCGGCGTGCGCGCGGCGGGGCTGGCCGGGGCGGGCTGGACGCGGGGGGAGGACGGGCTGAGCGCGTTCGGCCAGGACGTGGTCCGCGAGATGAACCGACTGGGCGTACTCGTCGACCTCGCCGGCTGCGGCGCGGACACCGCACGTCGGGTCCTGGCGGTGACGAGGGCGCCCGTCCTGTTCACGCACTCGGGCGCGCGGGCGCTGACGGACCACCCGGCGAACGTGCCGGACGAGGTCCTGGCGCTGTTGCCCCCGAACGGCGGCGTGTGCCTGGTCGGGTTCGCCCCGGACCAGGTCGCCCGGGGCGGCGCGGCCGCGACCGTACGGGACGTGGCGGACCATCTGGACCACGTCCGAGAGGTGGCCGGGCCGGAGGCGGTGGGCCTGTCCGGGATGTTCGGCCGGGAGGCGTCGCTGCCGTGCACGCAGGGCCTGGAGGACGCGTCCTGCTACCCCGAGCTGATCGCCGAACTGTTCCACCGCGACTGGTCGGAGCCCGACCTGGCCGCGCTGACCTGGGGCAACGCGGCGAGGGTGATCCGGGAGACGGAGTTCGTGGCGCGCGCGGAGCGGAACCGCGACCGTCAGCAGGCGCAGAGGCAGAAGGGGTGGCCGGCAGGGTCGGCGTAGACCCGCCAGGTACGGCTGCGGTCCTCGGCGTCGAGCGGCTTGGCGCCGAGGTCCAGCGCCTTCGCCTCGGCGACGTCGAGGTCCTCGACGGTGAGGTCGAGGTGCATCTGCTGGGAGGCGGCCGGGGAGGGCCACTGCGGCGGTACGTGCCCCGGCGCGGCCTGGAAGGCGAGCTGGGTCCCCTTGAGCGCGACCCAGTCGTCGCCGTCGGGGGTGGGCTCGCCGCCGATGAGCCCTGCGTAGAAGGCGGCGAGGGCGGCGGGGTCGGGACAGTCGAGCACGACGGTGCCGAGGGACGCGAGAGTCATGGTTACTCCTAGAGCGAGGCAACCGGTAACGGTTACTTGATACTCCCCCATAGGAGGTAACGTCGCAAGCATGAATGACCTGGCGCTGCTGGAATCCCTGGTGAACACGCTGAGCATCGACACGGGGGAAGACCGCCTGGCGAAGGACTTCGCACTGGGGGCGGCCGATCTTGAGCAGGCCAGGGAACTCCGAGAATCCCTCCGAGCAGCCTGCCTGGCCCACGCGGGCCACCCCCCGCACGAGCGGGTCCGCCCCCTGTCGGATCTGCTGTCGGCCGCGCCACTGGTGGTGGCAGTGGACGAGACGACGGGCGCAGCTACCCTCCGCCCCGCGAAGGACGACGCCTCGCTGCTGTCCCGGGTGGCCTCAGCGATCGCCACCACAACGGCCGACGGCACCTGGCCGAGACTCAAGGCCTGTGAAGCCGCCGACTGCCACTGGGCCTACACCGACCGAAGCCCAGCAGGCCGCCGCCGCTGGTGCTCGATGTCGGTCTGCGGGGCGAGGGCGAAGATGCGCGCGTACCGAAGCCGCCAGGGGTAGCCCAGGGGTAGCGGGGCCCAGCCCCGCCCCCACGTCGCCGTCAGGCCGACGGGCGGCCCATCGCGCGGTAGTGCCAGCCCGCCTCGCGCCACCGCGCCCCGTCCAGCGCGTTGCGGCCGTCCAGGATGACCCGGGACGTCGCCACCGCCCCCAGCTCCTCCGGGGACAGCTCGCGGAACTCTCGCCACTCCGTGAGGTGCAGGACCACGTCCGCGCCCCGTACCGCCTCCAGCGCCGACTCCGCGTACGCCAGCGTCGGGAACAGCCGGCGCGCGTTCTCGATGCCCTTCGGGTCGTACACCGTGACCTGGCCGCCCTGCAGCTGGATCTGGCCCGCCACGTTCAGCGCAGGCGAGTCCCGGACATCGTCCGAGTCCGGCTTGAACGTCGCGCCGAGCACCGCCACCCGCTTGCCCAGGAACGACCCGCCGCCCACCGCCTCGCGCGCCATCTCGACCATCTGGCCGCGCCGCCGCATGTTGATCGAGTCGATCTCGCGCAGGAACGTCAGCGCCTGGTCCGCTCCCAGCTCGCCCGCCCGGGCCATGAACGCGCGGATGTCCTTCGGCAGGCACCCGCCGCCGAAGCCGATCCCAGCCCGCAGGAACTTCGACCCGATCCGCTCGTCGTGGCCGATCGCCTCCGCGAGCTTCGCCACATCGCCGCCCGCCGCCTCGCAGACCTCCGCCATCGCGTTGATGAAGGAGATCTTCGTCGCGAGGAACGAGTTCGCCGCGGTCTTCACCAGCTCCGCCGTCGGGTAGTCCGTCACCACGAACGGCGACCCCTCCCCGACCGGTCCCGCATACACCTCGCGCAGCAGCTTCTCCGCGCGCTCGCTGCGCACGCCGACCACGACCCGGTCCGGGTGCAGCGTGTCGTCCACGGCGAAGCCCTCGCGCAGGAACTCCGGGTTCCACGCCAGCTCGACGTCCTCGGGCAGCGTCGCCGCCAGCCGCTCCGCCGATCCCACCGGCACCGTCGACTTGCCGACGACCAGCGCGCCGGACCGCAGCACCGGAGCGAGCGAGGCGAAGGCCGCGTCGACGTACGACATGTCGCACGCGTACTCGCCGTGCTTCTGCGGAGTGTTCACGCACACGAAGTGGACGTCGCCGAACGCGCCGATCTCTTCCCACGACGTGGTGAACCGCAGCCGGCCGCTCGAGCCCTCGATCCCCGCGACGTGCTTCGCGAGGAGCTCCTCCAGACCGGGCTCGTACATCGGGACCCGCCCCGACGACAGCATCTCGATCTTCTCGGGGACGACGTCGAGGCCGAGTACCTCGAAGCCCAGTTCCGCCATGGCCGCGGCGTGGGTGGCGCCGAGGTAGCCGGTGCCGATCACAGTGATCTTGAGGGCCATGCGGGGACTCCAGTGACGTCGGGCGGAATGCCTGCCCGAGCATAGTCGGGCCCTGGCCCGTCGCCCCGACACGCCCTACCATTTGAGTTACTTAACGGTAGTTAGCAAGTGTGGGAGTGAGTACGCGTGGCGGGTTCTGCTGATTTCGACCTGTACCGGCCGTCGGAGGAGCACGACATGCTCCGGGACACGGTCCGTTCGCTCGCGGAGGCGAAGATCACTCCGTTCGCGGCGGCGGTGGACGAGGAGGGCCGGTTCCCGCAGGAGGCGCTGGACGCGCTGGTCGCGGCC
>NZ_DATCVQ010000241.1:0-24046 GCF_036566765.1 Streptomyces sp. | reverse complement strand
CGCGGGCGCGGCGAGGGCGACGGGGCCGACGGCCAGCGCGGCGACGGTCGCGGCGACGGCGGTACGGCGTGCGGGCATGCGGAAGGTGTTGCTGTTCAAGGTGGTGGAACCCCCACAGGAGACATGGCGTCGCCGGCCGCCCACCCGGGGACACGGGTGCGGAGCGCGGCCTCGGCGACTCGAGACACCGGAATCCTTACGCACGAAGAGTGAACTGGCAGACACCTGAAGTGACTTCACTCCAAAGGGGGGTTTCCGCGCCCATATTCGATTCTTTCGGCACACCCGTTCCCGCACGCCCCGCGCGTCGCGCAGTACGCCCGCGCACGCGCGAAGTGTGTCAACGACGTGCGCCGGACCGAGGTCACGGACCGTCAACCCGGCACACGCGGTGCAGGAGCGTCAGGCCCGCCAGTACCCCAGCGCGTGCATGCGGTCCTTCGGCGCCCCGAGCTCCTTGCGGACGTACGCGGAGAGCGCCCGGGTGGTCGCGGTGTCGCAGGCGATCCAGACGTACGGCTGCGGCTCGGCGGCGAGCAGCGTGGGCAGCTCGGCGCGGACCCGCTCCACGAGCCCCGCGCCGCCGTCGCGCCGCGGGACCCGGCGCAGGTCGTGCCGGTCCGGGTCGAGCCGCATGGGCAGTTCGTCGTCGTCGGGGTGCGCGGTCTCGAACCACAGGGTCGCGGGCGCGCCCGGCATCGCGTCGAGCAGGGAGTTGATCGCGGGCAGCGAGGCCGGGTCGCCGACGACGAGGAGCCGGCTCGGGCCCGGCTCGGGAGCGGTGAAGCCGGTGCCCTGGAGGGTGGCCTCGATGGTGTCGCCGGGAGCGCAGGTACGGGCCCAGTCGCTGGCGGGGCCGTCGTGCAGCGCGAACTCCACGGAGAAGGTCCCGGCCTCCGGGTCCGGGTCGACGAGGGTGTAGCCGCGCTGATGCGGCTTGCCGCCGTCGTCGAACCAGAGCCGGACCCACATCGTGGGGTGGACGCCGGCGGCGGCGAGCAGTCCGCCATCGCTCATCCGCACCCGGCGGTAGTGCTCGGTGACCTGCTCCGCGCCGGTCACGGTGAACGTGAAGTCCTTGCCGCGGAACAGCTTGAGGACCACACCCTCCCAGCCATGTCCTTGCCCCACCACGGTCTCCTCCCCTTGAGGCCCGGATTGCTTCCCGAGCGGCGGTGGCCTAATTTAGGCCAGCCTAACCTAAGAGAGATCGGGATCAGAGTGAGCTTCGAGGTCTACCGGGACGCCTGGGGGATCCCCCATCTGCGCGCCTCCGACCCGCGCGAACTCGCCTTCGCGCAGGGCCGGGTGACCGCGGTCGACCGCGCCTGGCAGCTGGAGGTCGAGCGACACCGTGCGCTGGGCGGCTCGGCGGCCTTCCTCGGCCCGGAGGCCGTCGACTGGGACGTCTTCGCCCGCCGGGCGCGGCTCGCGGACACGGCGCGACGGTGCTTCGAGCGGCTCGCGGCGCGGGACCCGGAGACCGCGGACTGGCTGCGCGCGTACGCCGAGGGCGTCGACGCGGGCCTCGCAGAAGGGACCGCCCGCGCCCCCGAGTTCGCCGCGACCGGGCTCGTCCCGGGGCGGTGGGAGCCGTGGACGCCGCTGGCGGTGTGGCTGTCCACGCACATCCTGTTCGCCGGGTTCCCGACGAAGCTGTGGCGGGAGGTGGTGGCTACGCGGCTCGGCACGCGGTGGACCGAGCTGTTCGCCACGGACGGCCCGGGCACGGCGGGCTCCAACGGCTGGGTGGTCGCCGGGGAGCGGACCGCGAGCGGCGCGGCCCTGGTGGCGGGCGACCCGCACCGGTTCATCGAGGACCCGGGCGTCTACCAGCAGATCCGGCTCGCCTGCCCCGCGTACGACGTGGTGGGCCTCGCCGTCCCCGGCGTGCCCGGCCTCGCGCACTTCGGCCACACCGGCACGGTCGCCTGGGCGATCACCAACGCGATGGCCGACTACCAGGACGTGTACCGCGAACGCCTGCGCCGCCGCCCCGACGGGGCCGTCGAGGCGCTGGGCCCGGACGGCTGGCAGGAGGCGGCCGTCCACACCGAGACGGTGGAGGTCGCGGGCGGGGACCCGGTCGTGGTCGAGGTGATCGAGACGGCCCGGGGCCCGGTGATCGCGGGCGGGCCCGGCGCCGCGACGGTGATCGCGAGCGACTCCGGCGCCTCGACGGGACGGGAGGGCGTTCCCGCCCCGGGGCCCGACCGGGGGCCCGGCGGCGCTGCCGCCGCGGACCGCTGCGAGGAACCTGCGGCGGAGCCCGGTCCGCGGCCCGGCCGCACCGACCGTCGCGAGGCTCCCACGGCGGAGCCCGGTCCGTGGTCCGGACTCGGGTACGGAGAGGGTGTCAGCCTGCGGTATCCGCCGCGGGTGACCGGGGAGCTGGGGTTCGAGGCGCTGCCGGCGCTGCTGGCGGCCCGGACGGTCGCGGACGTGGACCGGGCGCTGGACGCGTGGGTGGAGCCGGTCAACGTGGTGCAGGCCGCCGACACCGAGGGCGGGCTGCTGCACCGGGTCGCCGGGCACGTGCCCGTACGCGACCGGGCCAACTCCCTGCGGGTCGTCCCGGCCTGGGAGGCCGTGCACGCCTGGGCCGCGGACCCCGCGCCCACCCCCCGAGCCCCCGTCGCCGGCCACGCCGTGATGGCCAACGCCCGGGGCCTGGCAGCCCCGTTGGGCGTCGAGTTCGCCCCGCCGCACCGCGCCGCCCGGATCGACGCGCTGCTCTCGGAGGCCGCGGACTGGACCCCGGAGGCGATGACCGCCGTCCACATGGACACCGACAACCCGTCCGCGGCCCGTCTGCTGGACGCCGTACGCCGCCTGGACGCCGGGGCGCTCACGCCGACCGCCGCGGCGGTGCGGGAGCGGCTGCTGACCTGGGACCGGCGGATGGCGGCCGAGAGCGCGGACGCGGGGCTGTACGCCGCCGTCCGCGGGGCCGTCGTGCGCGGCGTGGCCGCGCACGGGGCGTTCCGGGCGCTGCGCGAACCCGCCCCGTACCCGGCGGTGTTCCAGCCCTGGCTGGCCCTCGGGCCCCGGGTCGCGTACGCCCTGGAGACCCTGCTGGTCGCCGGGCCCGTACCGGCCGCGGACGTCGACCGGATCGTCCGCGACGCCCTGGAGCAGGCCGCGCGCACCGGGCCGCACCCGGCGTGGGGCACAACGCACCGGCTCGCCCCCTGGCAGGCGCTGCCCGACGGGGACGACGCGCAGTGGCCCGGGCTCGGCGGCGACCACGACTGCGTGCTGTCGACGTCCAGCGTGCCCGGGTACACCGACCGCTCGGCACGCGCCTCGGCCGCCCGGTACGTCTGGGACCTCGCGGACCGCGAACGCAGCCTGTGGGTCGTGCCGTTCGGCGCGTCCGGCGTGCCCGGCGATCCGCACCACCGCGACCAGCTCCCGCTGTGGCTGCGGGGCGAGCTCGCCCCCGTCGTCACCGACTGGAACCACCTGACGAAGGAAGACGAGGACCGCCATGACCGCGACCACTGAACACGAGCAGACCGTCGAGGGCTTCGGCACGGTACGGGTCGACCGCATCGACCCCGACCGCGACGCCGCGCTGCTCCACAGCTGGGTCGCCGACGAGCGGGCGCGCTTCTGGGGGATGGCGGACACCACGGTCGAGCAGGTCCGGGAGGTCTACGCGCACCTGGACTCGCTCACCACGCACCACGGCTTCCTGGTGCACCGGGACGGCGAGCCCGTCGCGCTGTTCCAGACGTACGAGCCGGAGGCCGACCGGGTCTCCGAGTGCTACGAGGTGCGGCACGGCGACATCGGCGTGCACGTCCTGATCGCGCCGAGCGCCGCGCCGGAGCGGGGCTTCACCGCCGGGCTGCTGACCGCTCTGGTCGATTTCGCGCTCACCGACCGGACCCGGATCGTGGCCGAGCCGGACGCCGCCAACGAGAAGGCGATCGCCCGGCTCGTCCGGGCCGGTTTCGAGCTGGGTCCGGAGGTCGTGCTGCCGGAGGTGGACCTGCCGGAGGTCTTCATCCCGGAGAAGAAGGCCCGGCTGGCGTTCCTGACGCGTTAGGGCCTGTCCGGCGGATCAGGGTCGGATAGGTCGCGGCGTCTGGTGCGGTGCATCGCAAGGCGCCGGAGCGCCTCGATAGCGGAGCTATTGGGGCGTTTCGGCAACGCGGCGAGGCGCCGTGCCAGACGTCGCGACCCCGGCCATGATCCGCCGGACAGGCCCTAGTGCTCGGTCGTCACGACCAGGCGGCGACGAAGTACCCCACCCCGTACGGCGCGTCCTCGTAGAGGAGGCGGCCGTCAAGACCCGCGCCCTCGGCGGCGCCGGCGAGCACCTGCCAGGGCGCGCGGCCGGCCGCCTTCAGTTCGTGCGCGAGGCCCTCGTCCAGTGCCAGCAGAGCCTCGGTGTCCGCGGCGGCCAGCGCCCGGCCGGCGGCCGCGTCGAAGGGGGCGGCGCGCTCGTCGAGGTAGCCGGGGGCCTTCAGGGTTCGGCAGGCGCTGCCGTCGCCCATCACGAGCAGGGCGACGCGCGCGGCCGAGGCAGCCAGCTCACGGCCCTCGGCGGCGCAGGCCGCGGCATCTTGCCGCTCGCCGATCCCGAGCCCGGCAATGGGCGCGGCGCCCCACCGCTCCCGGTCCAGGAGCCAGGCGGCGACGGAGAGCGCGGCGGGCAGCGGCCGGTCCCCCGCGGGCCCGCTGCCGAGCCGTACGGAGACGTCGACGCCGAACCCCGCGAAGGAGCCCGTGGAGCCCTCCGGGAAGTCCCACCGGCCCGGCCCGTCGGCTGGCCCGATCACGTACAGCCGGTCGGGGCGGGAGGCGGCGAGCACGCCGACGGCGTCCGCGCAGGCGGTCCGGGCGGCGTCGAGCTCGGGCGCGGCCCCGGACGCGACCTGGGGCACGAGCAGCGGAGGGCAGGGGCAGACGGCTGCGGCGACAAGCATGATCCGCAGCCTACTGCGCAAGGCCCGGCCCGGCCCTTCGGTCGGAGCGAGGCCCGGCCGTACGGTCGAGACGGCCCCGGCCGTACGGGCAGCGGCCGGCCTCCGCCGTACGGTCAGTGGCCGACCTCGGCCGTGCCGTCGGGCCGGCCGGCCCTGCGCCGTTCCGGTCAGTGGCTCCCGCAGGCGGGCGCGGAGGCCGCCGGGAGCGGCTCCGGGACGCCGATCTTCGGGAGGCCCAGGAGGACGCCGGCCGGCTTGGCCTCGGCCGCCTCGGTGCGCTTCTGCCAGGCGTCGCCCGCGCGGGTGCGGCGTACGGCCAGGGTCGGGCCCTCGGCCAGCAGGTGGTGCGGGGCCGCGTAGGTGATCTCGACGGTCACCACGTCGCCCGGGCGCACGTCCTCGTCCGGCTTGGTGAAGTGGACGAGGCGATTGTCGGGGGCGCGGCCGGAGATGCGGTGGGTGGCCCCGTCCTTGCGGCCCTCGCCCTCGGCGACCATGACCTCCAGGGTGCGGCCGACCTGCTTCTTGTTCTCCTCCCAGGAGATCTCCTCCTGGAGCGCGACCAGGCGCTCGTAGCGCGCCTGCACGACCTCCTTGGGGATCTGGTCGTCCATCTCGGCCGCCGGGGTGCCGGGGCGCTTGGAGTACTGGAAGGTGAAGGCGTTCGCGAAGCGGGCCTCGCGGACCGTGTGCATGGTCTGCTCGAAGTCCTCCTCGGTCTCGCCGGGGAAGCCCACGATGATGTCGGTGGAGATGGCCGCGTGCGGCATGGCCGCGCGGACCTTCTCGATGATCCCGAGGAAACGCTCCTGCCGGTACGAGCGGCGCATCGCCTTCAGGACGGTGTCCGAACCGGACTGCAGCGGCATGTGCAGCTGCGGCATCACGTTCGGGGTCTCGGCCATCGCCGCGATCACGTCGTCGGTGAAGTCGCGCGGGTGCGGGGAGGTGAAGCGGACCCGCTCCAGGCCCTCGATCTGGCCGCAGGCGCGCAGCAGCTTGGAGAAGGCCTCGCGGTCGCCCAGGTCGGAGCCGTAGGCGTTCACGTTCTGGCCGAGCAGCGTGATCTCCGAGACACCCTCGGCGACGAGGGCCTCCACCTCGGCGAGGATGTCGCCGGGGCGGCGGTCCTCCTCCTTGCCGCGCAGCGCCGGGACGATGCAGAAGGTGCAGGTGTTGTTGCAGCCCACGGAGATCGAGACCCAGGCCGCATAGGCGGACTCGCGCCGGGTCGGCAGCGTGGAGGGGAAGGCCTCCAGCGACTCGGCGATCTCGACCTGCGCCTCCTCCTGGACCCGGGCGCGCTCCAGCAGGACCGGCAGCTTGCCGATGTTGTGCGTGCCGAAGACCACGTCGACCCAGGGGGCCTTGGTGACGATGGTGTCGCGGTCCTTCTGGGCCAGACAGCCGCCGACGGCGATCTGCATGCCGGGCCGGGAGGCCTTCCGCGGAGCGAGCCGGCCGAGGTTGCCGTACAGCTTGTTGTCGGCGTTCTCGCGGACCGCGCACGTGTTGAAGACCACGACGTCGGCGTCGCCGTCGGAGCCCTCGGGAGCGCGGACATAACCGGCGTCTTCAAGCAGACCGGAGAGCCGCTCGGAGTCGTGGACGTTCATCTGGCACCCGTAGGTGCGCACTTCGTAGGTTCGCTGGACGTCCACTGCCGGGCTCCGGTCGCTGATGGTCATGCGACAAGGGTAGGCGGTACCCGCGACAAGTCCCGACCGCGTTCTCCCGGCCCCCGGACCGCCCCGCCGACGACCCCATGCCATGGCCTGGCCGTCACGGGGAGTGAGATGGCAGGATCGCCGCATGGTCACCTCTCTGTCCCGCGTCGCCCGCCGCCGAGTCGTCCAGGCGTCGGCCGCCCTCGCGGTGGTGTGCGGGCTGCTGGCCTGGTGGCTGCTGCCGCTGGGCAGCCCCGCGCCGAGCGGGAAGATCACCTTCAGTACCGGCGTGCCCAGCGGGGTGTACCAGCGCTACGGCAAGCTGCTCCAGCAGGCGCTGGCCCGCGACCTGCCGGACGTGTCGATAACGCTGCGCAACAGCCAGGGCTCCCAGCAGAACCTCGCGCGGCTGGCCTCGGGCGAGGCCGACTTCACGGTGGCGACGGCGGACGCGGTGGCCCAGTACCAGCGCAACCGGAAGCCCGGCGCGGACCGGCTGCGCGGGCTGGCCCGCCTCTACGACGACTACGTACAGCTGGTCGTCCCCAAGTCGTCCACCGCGACCTCCGTGAGCCAGCTCAAGGGGCTGCGCGTGGGGGTCGGGCAGGAGGGCTCCGGAGTCCGGCTGATCGCGGACCGGGTGCTGACGGCCGCCGGGCTGCACCCGGACACCGACATCGTGCCGGTCTTTGCCGGCATCGACACCATGCCCGGCATGCTGGAGCGCGGCCGGCTGGACGCGTTCTTCTGGTCCGGCGGGCTGCCCACGGAGGCCGTGCAGGACCTCTCCGAGCGGTTCGCGGTGCGCCTGGTACCGCTGGACGCGAAGCTGATCGCCACGCTGCACGACGCCGGCGAGTCCACCCGGTACTACCGCTCCGCGGTGGTGCCGGCCGACGCCTACATGCGCGCGCAGGACGGGCAGCCGGTGGAGACGCTGGCCGTGGCGAACCTGCTGGTCACCATGGACGACACCGATCCGGCGATGGCCGAGGGCTTCACGCGAACGGTGATCGGGAGCCGCGACCGGATCGGCAGCCAGGTCCATCCGGCCCAGCTGGTGGACCTGCGCACCGCGATCTACACGGAGCCGCTGCCGCTGCACGAGGGGGCACGGCGGTACTACCAGTCTGTGAAGCCCTGACCCCATACCGGTCCGCGCAGCCCTGGCCCACTACCGGTCCGCGCAGCCTGACCCACCACCGGTCCGCGCAGCCTGACCCACTCCCGGTCCGCGCAGTCCTGATTCAGCGCTCCTCGAACCCCTGACCTACCGCTCCCTGAAGCCCTGATCCGCGTCCGAGGCCCTGGCAGGCGGCGCGGTGCGCGGGACCGTCACGGTCACCCGCAGGCCGTGCGGCTCGTTGCGGGCGTAGGCGATCCTGCCGCCGCCCGCGGCGAGCAGGGAGCGGGTGATGGACAGGCCGAGACCGGAGCCCTTGACGTTCTGGTGCCGGCCGCTGCGCCAGAAGCGGTCGCCGACGCGGGTGAGCTCCTCGTCGGTCAGGCCGGGACCGCGGTCGGTGACCACGATCGTCGAGGTCTCGCCGTCGGCGGCCGTCCGGACGGTGACCTCCTCACCCTCCGGGGTGAACTTCAGGGCGTTGTCGATCACCGCGTCGAGGGCGCTGGAGAGCGCCACCGGGTCCGCCCAGGCGGTCACCGCGCCGCCCTCCATCACCAGCCGGACGCCCTTCTCGTCTGCGAGCGCCCGCCAGGCGGCCACCCGCTCGGCGGCGAGCTCGCCGATGTCGGTGAGCCGCAGGTCGGCGGTGAGGTGCTCGGCGAGCGCCAGGTCGAGCAGGTCGTCGAGGACCTGCGCGAGCCGCTTGCCCTCGGTGCGGACGGAGGCGATCTCCTCGTTGCCCTCGGGGAGTTCGAGGGCGAGCAGCTCGATCCGCAGCAGCAGCGCGGCGAGCGGGTTGCGCAACTGATGGGAGGCGTCCGCCACGAAGGCGCGCTGCTGCTCCAGCACGTCTTCGACGTTGTCCGCCATCTCGTTGAACGCCCGGGCGAGCCGCCGCAGTTCGGGGGGCCCGCCGGTGGTGGCGACGCGGGAGTTCATCCGGCCGGTGGCGATGTCGTGGGTGACCGCGTCGAGCACGCGCACCGGCCGCAGCACCCAGCCGGTGAGCCGGAAGGCCGCGCCGACGGCGACCAGCATCGCGGCGACCTCGCCCGCGGCGATGAGCAGCCAGCCGTGCAGGATCCGCGAACGCAGCTGCCCGGTGGGCGAGTCGGTGACGACGACGGCTATGACGTCCCCGTCCCGTACCACCGGCGAGGCGATGGAGAGCCGGCCGTGCGACTGCCAGGGCCAGACCTGCGGGGGGTCGTGGCTGCGCCGGCCGAGCAGCGCCTCCTGGAAGGCCCGGCGGCCCTCGCCCTCGTACGGGACGACCCAGTCCTCCGGGGCGGCGGCCATCGAGCGGTTGTCGCGGTAGAAGACGCCGGTCCGGATCCCGTACACGTCGTGATAGCTGTTCAGCTCGCCGATCAGGGTGGCGCGGCGCTCGTCGATGCCGGGGTCGTTCTCCTTGACGAACTGGGCGAGGGCGGCGAAGCGGGCGGAGTCGTCGAGCCGGTCGACGACCACCCGCTGCTGCTCGGCGGCGGCGAGACTGGCGGCCAGCGGGAAGCCGAGCGCAAGCAGCACACCGGCCATCAGCACGATGAGCAGCGGAAGAAGACGTGTGCGCACGGAGGACTACGCGGCCGGCACGACGAGGCGGTAGCCGACGCCGCGTACGGTCTCGATCAGGGCGGGCATCTGCAGCTTGGACCGCAGCGAGGCGACGTGCACCTCCAGCGTGCGCCCCGTCCCCTCCCAGTTGGTGCGCCACACCTCGCTGATGATCTGCTCCCGGCGGAAGACCACGCCGGGCCGCTGGGCGAGCAGCGCGAGCAGGTCGAACTCCTTGCGGGTGAGCGGCACCGGCGCGCCGTCGACGCTGACCCGGCGGGTGGGCAGCTCGATGGTGACCGCGCCCAGACGCACCGCGGTCTCCTCGCCGGCCGAACCGGTCTCGTCGCCGCCGGAGTTGCGCCGGCTGACGGCGTGGATCCGGGCGAGCAGCTCCCCGGTGTCGTACGGCTTCACCACGTAGTCGTCGGCCCCGAGATTGAGCCCGTGTATACGGGAGCGGACGTCGGCGCGCGCGGTCACCATGATCACCGGGGTGCTGGTGAGCTTCCGGATCCGGCCGCAGACCTGGTAGCCGTCCTGGTCGGGCAGGCCCAGGTCGAGCAGGATCACTCCGAACGAGGGTCGCTCGCCGTGCGTCGCGGTCAGCACGGCTTGCAGCGCCTCCTCGCCGTTGCGCGCATGGGTCACGGCGAAGCCGTGCCTGGCGAGCACCGCGGACAGGGCGGCGGCGACATGGTCGTCGTCCTCGACGAGCAGCAGTCTCATGGCCCCCCTCCGGTGGCTCTGCGGTGATCGGTGATCAGGGTCGGTGATCAGGATCGGCGATCAGGGTCGTGATCACGTCGGTGATCGGTGTCTGCGCTCACGTGTGCGATCAGGGTCAGTGATCGCGTCGGTGATCGAGTGATGCATCCCTGTGTACCAGGGCATGAACGCCGATGGTCGCCGTCACAGTCAAGTGTCCCCCTGTTCAGCCGGGGTTTCTGTTATGCACCCGGTACGCCGTGGGCCCTACGGTTCACGCAGAGTGCCCGCTTGAGGCCGGATCGTTATGCTCAATTTCCGCTCAGATGTAATGACGCCCGTCACGCCCGGTGCCTAGTGTCCTCTCCAACCGAGGAGGACGGAGCAAAAAGCCGATGAGCGGAGTGTCAGTGACCAAGGGTTCGGAAGACGCCGCGCCGGCGGCGGGCGACCTGGTCGTGCTGTCCGACGTGAACAAGCACTTCGGCGCGCTGCATGTGCTCCAGGACATCGACCTGACCATCGCCCGTGGCGAGGTCGTGGTCGTCATCGGGCCTTCCGGGTCCGGCAAGTCCACACTGTGCCGCACCATCAACCGCCTGGAGACCATAGACTCCGGCGGCATCACGATCGACGGCAAGCCGCTGCCCCAGGAGGGCAAGGAGCTGGCCCGGCTGCGTGCCGACGTCGGCATGGTCTTCCAGTCGTTCAACCTTTTCGCGCACAAGACGGTGCTCGAGAATGTGATGCTGGGTCAGATCAAGGTCCGCAAGGCGGACAAGAAGGCCGCGGAGACCAAGGCCCGCGCCCTGCTCGACCGGGTGGGCGTCGGCACTCAGGCGGACAAGTACCCGGCCCAGCTCTCCGGCGGACAGCAGCAACGCGTCGCGATCGCACGGGCGTTGGCCATGGACCCCAAGGTCATGCTGTTCGACGAGCCCACCTCGGCCCTCGACCCCGAGATGATCAACGAGGTGCTCGAGGTCATGCAGCAACTGGCACGCGACGGGATGACGATGGTCGTCGTCACCCACGAGATGGGCTTCGCCCGCTCCGCCGCCAACCGCGTCGTGTTCATGGCCGACGGCAAGATCGTCGAGCAGGCGACGCCGGACGAGTTCTTCAGCAACCCGCGCAGCGATCGGGCCAAGGACTTCCTGTCGAAGATCCTGCACCACTGACTAGGGTCCTCACCGACGACCAACGACCCACGACACTAGGGATGTTCACCATGAAGCTCCGCAAGACCGCGGCCGTGGCCATTGCTGTGCTCGCGCTCACCGCGACCGCCTGCGGTGGCAAGGAGGGTTCGGCCGGCGACAAGCCGACGAACGTCAAGCCTGGCGAGTCGGGCGCTCCCCAGCTCCCGACCTACACCGTCGCCAAGGACGTGAAGCTGGAGTCCTCCGTCTTCAAGGAGGCCCAGAAGCGCGGCAAGCTGATCATCGGCTCCAAGGCCGACCAGCCGTACCTGGGCTTCGAGGACCAGGCGACCAAGAAGCGTTCCGGCTTCGACATCGAGATCGCCAAGATGATCGCCGCCGACCTGGGCTTCACCGAGGACCAGATCGAGTGGAAGACGGTCGACTCCAAGCTCCGCGAGACCGCGATCTCCACGGGCCAGGTCGACTACTACGTCGGCACCTACACGATCAACGACAAGCGCAAGGCGCAGGTCGGCTTCGCGGGCCCGTACTACAAGGCCGGCGCCGACCTCCTGGTCCGCAAGGACGAGACCGGCATCACCGGTCCGGAGACCCTCAAGGGCAAGAAGGTCTGCTCCATCACGGGCTCCACCCCGCTGCAGGAGATCAAGAAGCCGCAGTACGGCGCCCAGACCACCGAGCTGGCGAAGTACTCCGACTGCGTGCAGCAGCTGCTCACCAAGCAGGTCGACGCCGTCACCACGGACGACTCGATCCTCAAGGGCTACGCCGCCGCCAACGCCGGCAAGCTCAAGGTCGTCGGCAAGCCGTTCACCGAGGAGCCCTACGGCGTCGGCATGAACAAGGACGACAAGACCCTCCGCGACGCGATCAACACCTCGCTGGAGAACCACATCAAGGACGGCACGTACAAGAAGATCTACGAGGCGACCCTGGGCCTGTCCGGCTCCGCCTTCGTCGAGCCGCCGGCGATCGTCCGCTACTGATCATCGCCTTGTGGAGCGCCCCGTACGACCGTACGGGGCGCCCCTGCCCCTGCCCGCACGCCTTGCCCGTAGGCCGCTGACCGCCGACGCGGAGTCCTCATGAACGTACTGCTCGACCATTTCCCGGAGTTCATCGACGGGTTCATAGGAACCGTGTCGATCACCGTCGTCAGCACGGTCATCGCGCTGGTCCTCGGGATCGTCGTCGCCGGCTTCCGAGTCTCGCCCGTCCCGCCGCTGCGCTGGTTCGGCACCGCCTGGGTGACGCTGCTGCGCAACACGCCGCTGACGCTGCTCTTCCTGGTGGCGATGTTCATCGTCCCCGAGATCCTCTTCCCCGGCATGAGCGCCTTCGTGCTCGGCTCGCTCGCGCTGGGCTTCTACACCTCCGCCTTCATCTGCGAGGCGGTCCGCTCGGGCATCAACACGGTGCCGCTCGGGCAGGCCGAGGCCGCCCGCTCCCTCGGCATGACGTTCTCGCAGACCCTGCGCCTGATCGTGCTGCCGCAGGCGACCCGGACCGTGCTGCCGCCGCTGAGCTCGATCCTCATCGCGCTCACCAAGAACTCGGCCATCGCCGGCGCGTTCAGCGTCACCGAGCTGTTCGGCTGGCAGACGCTGATGAGCGAGCAGGGCTACGCCATCGCCGGGATCTTCGTCTGGGTGGCCGCCGCCTACCTGGTCGTCACCTTCACCATCAGCGGCATCTTCCGCCTGCTGGAGCGCCGCATGGAGGTCGCCCGATGAGCGCCAGCGTTCTCTACGACGCCCCCGGCCCCAAGGCCCGCGTCCGCAACCGCGTCTTCGCCGTGATCGGCACCCTCGCCATCGTCGCGCTGATCGGTGTCAGCGTCATGCGGCTGGAGGAGAAGGGCCACCTCGCCTACGCGATGTGGGACATCTTCAACTACGCGGGCATCCGGCAGAACATCGCCGACGCGATCCTCGCGACCCTGAAGGCGTTCGCCATCGCCGCCGTCGGCTCGCTGGTCCTCGGCGTGCTGCTGGCCGTCGGCCGGCTCTCCGACCACAAGCCGGTCCGCTGGTTCGCCACCGGCTTCATCGAGCTGTTCCGCTCGATCCCGCTGCTCATCACGATCTACGCCGTGTGGGTCGGCTTCCTGACCGACTACTCGATGTGGGCGCTGGCGATCGGCCTGTCGATCTACAACGGCTGCGTGCAGGCCGAGGTGCTGCGCGCCGGCATCAACTCGGTGCCCAAGGGGCAGCGCGAGGCGGCGTACGCGCTCGGCATGAGCAAGACGCAGGTGATGACGCACGTCCTGATCCCGCAGGCCGTCCGGGCCATGCTGCCGACGATCATCAGCCAGCTCGTGGTGACCCTCAAGGACACCTCGCTCGGCTTCATCATCCTGTACCCCGAACTGCTCGCGACGGCGCGGCTGATCGCGTCCAACACGCAGGTCAACGGCCAGTACCCGTACGTCTCGACGATCGTGGTCATCGGCACCATCTACATCACGATGTGCCTGCTCCTCTCGGGGCTTGCCACCTGGATCGAGAAGCGGGGGCGGCGGGCCAAGACGGGGATCGCCGTCGTGGACGGCGACGACATCGTCGCGGCCGGCGACGCCGGCCAAGCGGCCGCGACCACGATCCTGGCCGGGCCCGGCGGGTCCGACGGGGTCGGCGGCACAGGGAACTGACGGCATGTGACATCATCCGGGGGCAGTGGCGGTCGCGCCGCTGCCCCCGTCGCTTGACGCACGCACCCGCACTCGATTGCATACGTTCTGTGACCAGACACCGGACTCGCGCCGCTCGCCTTCGTGCATTCCGCCTGACCGAACGGGCTTCTGGAGTCGCGCCGTGGACCCGGTGATCATCGTCGGCGCAGGGCCCGTGGGCCTTGCGCTCTCCCTTTCTCTGGCCGCCCAGGGCGTGCCGACCGTCGTCCTGGACGAGGGCGACGGCAAGGAGGAGCCCCGCCCGGCCCGCACCGTGGTGCTGCGCCCCGACATGGCGGCGATGGTGGAACGGCTCGGCTGCGCCACCCTGCGTGACGAAGGGGTCCGGTGGGCCGGCTGGCGCTCCCTGCGACGCAAGCAGCAGATGCGGCACATCGAGCTCACCGGGGACGGGGGGACGCTTGCCCCGCTGCACATCCCTCAGCACGCCCTCGCGCGCGGACTGCGCGCCGCGATCGCCGGCCAGGACCTGATCCAGCTGATCACCGAGAGCCGGCTCGACACCATCGAGCAGGGAGACGACGGCGTCGTCGCGCACACCCGCGGCCCCGGCGCGAACTGGTGGCGCGGCAGCCACCTGGTCGGCTGCGACGGCGCCCGCTCCACCGTGCGCAAGCTGCTCGGCATCCGCTTCCCCGGGCGTACGGCGGTCGAGCGCCACGCGGTCGCCGCGCTGCGCACCGAACTCCCATGGCCGGGCGAGGTCCTGTTGCACCGTCAGCCGCCTTGGCGGGGCAGCGGGGAGGAGATCACCGCCCGTCCGCTGCCGGACGGCGTGTGGCGGATCGACTGGCTGCTGCCGCCGCGCGGCGAGCTCGTGACCCCGGAGACGCTCGTCTCGCGGGTCCGGGACACGCTGGCCGGCTGGTGCGACGACTCGACTCCGCAGTACGAGCTGATCGACACCGGCGTGCACACCCTGCACCACCGCCTGGCCCGGCGCTGGCGGGTGGACCGGGTGTTCCTCGCCGGCGACGCGGCCCATCTGCTGGGCGCGGTCGGCACGCAGGGGGTCGACGAGGGGCTCCGGGACGTGGACAACCTGGCGTGGAAGCTGGCCCTGGCCTGGCACCACGGGAGCTCGGAGACGCTGCTCGACAGCTACCAGAGCGAGCGGCGCTCGGCCGTCGCGTCCCGGCTGCGGGCGGCCGACCAGTCCCTGCCGGTGCTGCGGGGCGGCGGCGGGCTGCGGACGTACATCCCCGGCAGCGCGCGCGGGTACGACGCCCTGCTGACGGACGGGCACCTGGGGCGCGGCCCGCTCGGCGCGCCCCCCGCGTACCCGCACTCCCCCCTCGCGCCTCCGGCCGCCGGGGAGGGCCGGATCGCGGTCGGCACGGCCGACGGCGCGCCGGTGGACGACGTCCGGGTGTCCGCTCCGGACGACACGACGGTACGGCTCCGGGACCGGCTGGGACGAGGGCGGCTGCTGGTGGTCCTGGTCGCGCCGGGGACCGGGGTGTGGGACCGGCGGCACTGGAAGTCGGCCGGGGTGATGCCGCAGCTGGCCGAGGCGGTGGACGCGCTGCCGGTCCGCGCGGAGCTGCTGGTGACCGAGGCGTACCCGGGGGCTGCCGCGCACAGCGTGCTGCTGGTGCGGCCGGACGGTCATCTGGTGGCCGCCTTCTCCGGGGTACGGCCCGCGGAGCTGTACGCGGCGGCGGACGCGGCGCGCGGGGGCGCGGCGGGTGGGTCAGGGGCTCGGTCGGAGGCTCGGTCGGGGGCGCTGCGGGACAGCGACCGTACGGCGGACGTCAATTGACCGTCGCGGGAGCGCATGGTGTACTCCGGAACGTGACCGACACCGATGTGCGCCTGTGGCGGAGGGTCCATATGGACCTCGTCCGCTATGCGGGCTGCGTGTGTCGCCCGTCCTGCTGAATTCGCCTCTTCCCTTCCGCGCGCCCGGCCGCACGCCGCCGATGCGCTCGACTTCGTCGATGCCGTCGGCCCGGTGCTGCCCGCCTGCGGCGCGCGTCCCTTGCGAACTCCAGGACGGTCCTCCGTGTCTCAGCACACCGCTGTGCCCGCATCCGCATCGACCGCTGCCCCCGCCTCCACCCCCACCGCCGCCGAGCTGCTGGACTTCGTCCGCCGCACGGCCGCGGACACCGAACTGATCGACTCGCTGCCCCTCGACCCCGAGGGCCGTACCTGGGTGCGGCTCGACGGGCCCGGCGGCAGCGAGGCCTGGCTGATCGGCTGGCCGCCCGGCACGGGTACCGGCTGGCACGACCACGCCGAGTCACAGGGGGCGTTCGCGACCGCGCGCGGCGCGCTCCGGGAGAACTCGCTCGCCGTCCGGCTGCCCGCGAGTGGGTGGCGGACCCTGGAGCTGGCCGACGGGGTGGACCGGAAAAGGGAGTTGACGGTGGGTCAGGGCCGGGCCTTCGGGCGGCACCATGTGCACGAGGTGTTCAACGAGTCCGGTGCCGGGCATGCGGTGTCGGTGCACGCGTACTATCCGCCGCTCCCGCTGATCCGGCGCTTCAGCCGGACGGGCGCGGTGCTCCGTCTTGAGCAGGTCGAGCGTCCGGAGGACTGGCAGTGAGCGGCGAGGCACACGGCGGGGCGAACGGTACGGGCGATGGTGCGCGGGTCGGCATCGACGAGCTGCTGGAGCGGGTCCGGACGGACCTGGACCGGATCGGCCCCCAGGAGGCGTACGACGCGTACGAAGCGGGGGACGCGCTCCTGGTCGACACCCGGTACGCGGCACTGCGCGAGCGGGACGGGCTGATCCCGGGCGCGCTGGTCGTCGAGCGCAACGAGCTGGAGTGGCGGCTCGATCCCCTCGGGAGCCACCGGGCGCCGCAGGCGGTCCACCATGACCTGCGGGTGGTGGTGTTCTGCAACGAGGGCTACGCCTCGTCCCTCGCGGCGGAGTCCCTGCGCCGCCTTGGCCTGCACCGCGCCACGGACGCGATCGGCGGCTTCCAGGCCTGGAAGGCCGCCGGCCTCCCCGTCCTGCCCCCGACAGGACGCACCGCCTGAGGCCCGGGCGGGGCACGGGAGGCTAGTACGGCTCGTCGAGGCCTTCCGTGTCCTCGCCCTCGGCCTCCAGCGCCTGGCGGACCACGCGCAGGGCCAGGCCCTCCGGGTAGCCCTTGCGAGCGAGCATGCCCGCGAGGCGGCGCAGGCGGCGGTCGCGGTCGAGCCCTCTCGTGGCGCGGAGCTTGCGGGCGACGAGCTCGCGCGCGGTGGCCTCCTCCTGCTCGGAGTCGAGCTGGGCGACCGCCTCGTCGATCAGCGACGGGTCGACGCCCTTGGTCCGCAGCTCCCGGGCCAGCGCGCGGCGGGCGAGGCCGCGGCCGTAGTGCCGGGACTCCACCCAGGCGTCCGCGAACGCGGCGTCGTCGATCAGCCCCACGTCCTCGAAGCGGGAGAGGACCTCGTCGGCGACCTCGTCCGGGATCTCGCGCTTGCGCAGGGCGTCGGCGAGCTGCTTGCGGGTGCGGGGGGTCCCGGTGAGCAGGCGCAGGCAGATCGCCCGCGCCCGCTCAGCCGGATCCTGGGGCGACAGCTCCTTCTCGGCCCTCGACGAGTCGGGGCTGTCACCCGGCCATTCGGTACGACCGGTCACCGCGTCAGCTCTTGGCCGCCGCGGCCTTGGTCGCCTTGGCGGTCTTGCTCGCCGGGGCCGGGACGGACTTGGCCGCCTCGTCCGTGTTCGCAGCGGCCGCCGTACCCGCCGCGTCCGCGCCGGGCTCGCCCGCCGGGGCCTCCGGAGCCGGACGGACGCCGACGCCCAGCTTCTCCTTGATCTTCTTCTCGATCTCGTTGGCGAGGTCGGGGTTGTCCTTCAGGAAGTTGCGGGCGTTCTCCTTGCCCTGGCCGAGCTGGTCGCCCTCGTACGTGTACCAGGCGCCGGCCTTGCGGACGAAGCCGTGCTCCACGCCCATGTCGATCAGGCCGCCCTCGCGGCTGATGCCCTGGCCGTAGAGGATGTCGAACTCGGCCTGCTTGAAGGGCGGCGCGACCTTGTTCTTGACGACCTTGACGCGGGTGCGGTTGCCGACCGCGTCCGTGCCGTCCTTGAGCGTCTCGATACGGCGGATGTCGAGGCGCACCGACGCGTAGAACTTCAGGGCGCGGCCACCGGTCGTGGTCTCCGGCGAGCCGAACATCACGCCGATCTTCTCGCGGAGCTGGTTGATGAAGATCGCGGTGGTCTTGGACTGGTTGAGCGCGCTGGTGATCTTCCGGAGGGCCTGGCTCATCAGACGGGCCTGGAGACCCACGTGCGAGTCGCCCATCTCGCCCTCGATCTCCGCGCGCGGGACGAGCGCGGCGACGGAGTCGATGACGATGAGGTCGAGGGCGCCGGAGCGGACCAGCATGTCGACGATCTCGAGGGCCTGCTCGCCGTTGTCCGGCTGGGACAGGATGAGGTTGTCGATGTCGACGCCGAGCTTCTTCGCGTACTCGGGGTCGAGGGCGTGCTCGGCGTCGACGAACGCGACCTGGCCGCCGGCCTTCTGGGCGTTCGCGACGGCGTGCAGGGTCAGGGTCGTCTTACCGGAGGACTCCGGCCCGTAGATCTCCACGACACGGCCGCGGGGCAGCCCGCCGACGCCGAGCGCGACGTCGAGGGCGGTCGAGCCGGTGGAGATCACCTCGATCGGCTCCTGGGTGCGGTCGCCCATGCGCATCACGGCACCCTTGCCGAATTGCCGTTCAATCTGCGCGAGCGCGGCTTCGAGTGCCTTCTCGCGGTCGGTTCCTGCCATGGGTTCCACCCGGTTTGCTTGAGTCGATCGCTTCATGTGAAAGACGCTAACCCCTGCCACTGACAATGGGCCCCGGCGTCCCTGCGACCTGTGGATAACTCGGCGTCGAGCCCGTGATTCCAAGGGCCGGAATCCCATAAGAATGGATGTTCGATTTTAGTGTCAAGCGCGCCACGCGCGGCGCGCGGGCCCCGCGCCGTGACTGAGCGTTTTAGTTGGCCACTGAGCGTTGCACTTGGCCAGTTGAGCGCACGGAGTCGAGTGACGTGACTGGACGAGATGGTTGGCAGTTGACCGAGACGGCTGAGCCGACCCACTAGCGTATTGACGTGCACATCATCGATGACCCCTGCTTGTCGCCCCGCGTCGCGACTCTCCTGGCGCGGGCACGGCGCGGCCCTGGGATGCCCGCTGACCGCATACGCGCACTGGCCCGCGCGGTGACTTCCGACGGGAACGAGACAGCAGTGCCGCCTGAGGCCATCGAGGCGATGATTCGTTTCGAGGAACGCTACGGCGGCCTGTGGTACCCGCTCCTCGGCCCCAACGGTATGGAACACGGCCTAAACGGCGAGGCCACCATCTACCTCAACATCGACGGCTGGACCTTCCCAGGCATCCTCGATGGTGACCAGACCTGGTCGGTCGACGTCCTCCAAGACGAGCGCACCGCCATGACGCTCGCGGGACGTCCCCGGGTCATAAACAGCAGCATCCTTCAGCGCCTGGAGGCCCACGCCCAGTTGTCACAGGTCCGAGACTGGCCCCATGTGACCTTCGCCGTTGCCACCGAACCCGGCCAGGAGCCGACGGTCGCCGAAGCCGGCCTCCCTGACCTCGACGCCGAGGCAACTGGGCCCGCCGACAGGTGGTGGGTCGGCAGCGAGACGGCGATTCATCTGAAGCTTCACAAGTGGTGGGGCGAAGAAGACATTTGGGTCGCGCGCTGCTTTACGGAGCGGGCCGAGAACCTGGCGACCACGGTCGATGCGCTACGGCACGCGGTGACGGGTGGCGTGTGGAGGAACTGGGACTGGTGCGGGCTGTGTACCCACGTCAGGCAGCCAGCGCAAGTCTGCCTTCCCAACGCAGGGAAGCAGAGCAGCTGACCCCGGAGAAGCAGCCCGGTCCAAGTCGAGCTTGGCAGCGGCTTGCGCCGGGGCCGCTCGTGCGGGGAGTGTCGATGCGGGCGGCGAGCTCATCGCTGTATATGCCGGTCTTGATGGTGAGCTTCTTGGCGATCTCGGGGACCGGGGTGCCTTTGGCCTTGAGCGCGACGGCGAAGGTGAGCATGTCGTCGTCAATCACCTTCGGGCGGCCGCCGTGGTTGCCCTTGTCGGCGGCACCTCGCTCGGTGCGTCGGTCGGGGCTGCGGCCGCCACCGGGTGCCAACGCTTGACCGCAGCGGACGGCCCCAGCCGCATGCGCGGATCGCAGAAGAGGACGGTCCAGTCGTCGCCTCAGTGTCCGTCGCGGACCACCGCTAACCCGCCGACCCGGGTCGTGATGCCCGCCGGCCCGCGTCGGGCCGAAGCGAGCACGCTGGCCGGTCGACCGAGGGTGTCGCCCTGCTCCACCTCGATCGCGACCGTTTGCGCCCCTGTCGTGTCGAGCAGGTGGGCGGCCAGGCAGCCGGTGCTGTTGGCGTTGGCTACGTCCTCGTCGACACCGATCGCCGGCGCGAACATCCGCGCCGCACCCGGTCGGTCGCCCACCGGCGGTACGTACACGAAACAGCCGAGGAGCCCGTACCGCCGGCACGCCGCTGTCAGCCTGCCGAGGTGTGGGCAGACTCGGAGCAGCGCCGACCGGTCATGGACCGGTACCAACATGCGTGGTGCGCCGGGCGCGGCGATCCGTGGCGCGTCGGTCGGATGCGGATCGTCCGCGGTGAGCCCGAGCGCGGCGACGATCGCGGCGCGCTCGTCCGGTGCCGGGTGACGCAGCGCGACGAGGCCCTGGTCGAACCACACCTCGATGCCGGCGGGGCGGCGGATCGCGACGGTGTCGAACGTGCGCCCGCCGGTGTGTTGGCGGTCGTTCAGCTCGCCCAGCGCGGTGCGGGTCAACCGGACGGCCTGCGCGGCAACGGTGCCGTGGCCGCAGCCGGACAGTTCGGCGGTGGCGGTGAAGAACCGGACCGGCCAGCCACCGTCCGGCGTCCGCCCCGAGCCGAGGAACGCCGCGTGCGAGGTGCCGGCCGCAGCAGCGACCGCACGCCGGTTAGCGTCCGTCGCCGCCGGGTCGTCGTCTGTGACGGCCGTGGGGCTACCGCCCCGGCCGTCGCGCCGCACGCACGCATCAACCACCGTGACATCCGGCCAGGACATCGGCCCACCTTTGACGCTCAACGAACCGGCAACCGCCAACGGCGTCCGCCGCTAGCCGGACCTGGCCTTAAGCGGCCGACCGAACGCATCCCGGATGCGTACCGGCCTGCCTCAGCCGGCGCCGTCCTGTACCGGATAGTGGATGATGACCACACCGCCGGTGGCATAGTTGGCGACATCGGCGGCCAGCCGCTGGCCGTGCGGCGACGCCTGCGCCGCGTCCATGGCGGCGGCGTCAGCGAAGTCGGCTTCGAAGACCGCGAAATACGGCGCTTCCCCCTCGAGCGCCGCCACGTCGAAGCTGTAGCGCCACGCAAGCGGGCCGGGCCAATTCATGACCAGCGGAAGGTGGTTGGTCACGTAGTAGTCGCGGAAGTGGTCAGGGTCGGCGGGCTCGGAATACAGGACAACAAGCTTATGCATGACGGCCTCCGTCCAGAGACGTCAGCTGGCTGCCCAACTCGTAGCGACCCCACCCGTGCATGGCGCTAGCCATCGGGAGGTTTCTGGCGAACATGCGGAACAGCCCGATCGGCGGGGCATCCCCGGGCATCATGCGCGCGAGCAGTGCGCCGGCCTGGTGGGTGCACGGCGGTTCCAGCAGGGCTATCCGCGACATCGGCTCTCCCGTCGAGTTCGTTTCGAAATCAGAAACGCTGGGTGGATGCTAGTGTTTCGAATAACGAAACGCAAGGAGGGCCATGTCGACACCGCGCCCAGGAACACCGGTTCGTGGATCGACTACCGGCCGTCCCCTCATGGCCGCGATGGACCTGTTCGGCCGTCGGTGGGCGCTGCGAATTCTCTGGGAACTGCGTGCGGGTCCGCTCGGCGCCCGCGCGCTGCTGGCACGGTGCGAAGGGCTGTCATCCAGCGTCCTCTACCAGCGGCTCCGCGAACTCGCATCGAGCGGGATCATCGCCCCCTCGGCCGATGGCTACGAGCTGACTCGGCTGGGGACAGCACTCCGTGATGCCCTCCGTCCGCTCGACGAATGGGCGAGCACCTGGGCGCAGGAGCAAGAACACAACGATCAGGAGCCCACGGAGACGTGAAGATCACGCCCGAGGTCGCGTACGGGCACCATGACCTTGGCTCTGCCCGCCTTTTGAGGACTCCACGAGGCCACCTCATCGCAGTCCCGCTGCACCGTCGGCAAGATCACCGGTAGTCGTCCCCTTAGACCCGGTCCGCGCTACCCTGCCCGCCTCCGCGCTCAGCTGGCCGACTAGAACGCTCAGTCGCACCCGTGCCGACCGTCGTCTCGTGCGATGAGCGCTCACCCGCGTGGGTGGGCGCCCTCGCCCAGCGGGCCCAGTACCGCGAGCCGCTCCGGCCCCGGCGAGGCAGGGGCCCGAAGCTGGGGCCGGCACTGACGGTGACCGGCCGCGGGGCGGTCGGCGGCGGAGAGGTTCACATGTCCACAATCGTTCCCAGTCCCGGAGGGGTGCGGGGAAGAACCCGACGCGGCCGCCTCGGGGCGGCGGCGTTCGTCGCGGCCATGTCGCTCGTCCTGGGCCTGCCCGGGGTCGCGGCGGCCGCGCCCGGCGACCTGGATCCGTCCTTCAGCAACGACGGCAAGGTCACCGTCGACGTCGCCAACGCGGAGGGCAACTCGGATGTGCTCGTCCAGGCGGACGGCAAGATCGTCACGCTCGGCAGCGGCTCCGACTTCGAGCAGCCGTACGACTTCATCCTCGTACGGCACAACGCCGACGGCAGCCGGGACACGACCTTCGGCGGCGGCGACGGCGTCGTCTTCACCGACTTCGGAACGGGCAGCCAGGACGATGCCCGAGCGCTGGTGCAGGACAGCGACGGCAAGCTCGTCGTGGTGGGCGGCAGCACGGCGACGCCCTCCGACCTGCCGCAGGTCGCGCTCGCCCGCTACAACACGGACGGCTCCCTGGACACGGCCTTCAGCGGCGACGGCAAGCTCGTCACCGGACTCGGGGAGACCGCCGCGAGCATCGCCAACACAGTGATCTTCGGGACCGACGGCAGGATCATCATCGGCGGCGCCCTGGGCGGCAACGCGATGGTGGCCGCCTTCACCCCCGCCGGTGTCCCCGAGAGCCCCTGGGGCGACGACGGCTCGGGCAAGACCGTCTTCACGTACGCGGGCGGCAACTCGGCGATCTACGACCTGACGCCGGCGGGCGGCGAAGCGTACCTCGCGGCCGGCTCCAGCCCCTCCGGCTTCGGACTCATGCGCTTCTTCCAGGAGTTCGGCGGCACGGACGTTTCGTTCGGCGACAACGGCAAGGTGGCCACCCCCTTCGGCAACGAGATCGTGAGCGTCGAGCAGGTGGTGGGCGGGTTCGTCGCCGCCGGATCCAGCGGCAGCGGCACGGGTTCCCGCTTCGCCGTGGCCCGCTACGACGGGGACGGGAACCTGGACCCGGCCTTCGGCGGCGGCGACGGCACCGTGACCACCGCCTTCGGCGCGAACAGCGCCATCGCGCACGACATGGCCCTCCAGGAGGACGGGAAGATCGTCGTCGTGGGTGGCGCCGCCCTCGACTTCGCACTCGCCCGCTACAACGCGGACGGCTCCCTGGACACCGCCTTCAACGGCGACGGCCTGGTGACCACCGACATCTCGACCTTCTTCGACGAGGCCTACGCCGTGGCGCTCCAGTCCGACGGCAAGATCGTCGTGTCCGGCCAGGACGGCGACAACCAGGCCGTGCTCCGCTACCTGATCGACGCGGGCCCGCCGCCCCCGCCCACGGTCGACGTGTCCGTGACCAAGACCGGTCCCGCGACCGTCAGTCTCGGTGACACCGCGACGTACACGATCCGGGTGACCAACAACAGCACCACGAACACGGCCACCGCCGTCTCCATCTCCGACACCCTCACCGGCGGCTCCGGCACCATCCTGTCGGCCACGCCCAGCCAGGGCGGGCCGTGCACGGTCAACCCGACGACGATGAACTGCCGCTTCGGCGACATCGCACCCGGCGCCTCCGCCACCGTCACCGTGGTCGCCGAACCGCGAGCCACCGGCACCCTCACCGACTGGGTCGCCACCGCCGCCGTCGAGGACGACCCCGTACCCGCCAACAACAACGCCAACGCCGCCACCACCGTCAACAACGCCCGCGGCTGCACCATCGTCGGCACC
>NZ_DATCVQ010000240.1:0-28822 GCF_036566765.1 Streptomyces sp. | reverse complement strand
AGCAGGGCCGGCGCGGGGGCCGGGGCAAGCAGGCCCGGCCGCAGCCCGCCGAGCAGGAGGAGTTCGCGCCGGACGCCGGGCCCGACCCGCGGGTCTGGGGCGACGGCTCCGACACCGTGGCGCTGCGCTCGGTACGCCCGGAGGACCTGCACGCGGGCGATCGGTGAGACGGTCGGTCACGGTCGCGGCCTCGGTCCTCGACCAGGCCGCGGCCAGCCTCACCAACATCGCCGTCCTGGTGATCGCGGCCCGCGCCGCCACCGCCGACGGCTTCGCCGCCTTCTCCCTCGTCTACATCACGTTCACCGTGCTGCTCGGCGTGAACACGGCCTACGTGGGCCAGACGGTGGTCCTGGAACGCGGCGCGGACGGGGCGCTCGGCGCGGCGGCCCGCTCGTCCGTCGCCGCCACCGCCGTCGCCTCGCTCGCGGCCGGACTGCTGCTCGCCGTCGGCGGCGCGGTCGCCGGCGGCGGCACCGGGCGGGCGTTCCTCGCCCTCGGGGCCGTCCTCCCGATCGTCTTCGTCCAGGACGCGCTGCGGTACGCGTTCTCCGTGCTGCGCCAACCCCACCGGGCCCTCGTCGCGGACCTGGTGAGGCTGGCCGGTGTGCTGCCCGCGCTGCTCGTCCAGCCGGACGGTACGTCCGCCGCCCGGCTGGTGCTCGTCTGGGGCGTCTCCGCGCTGCCCGCGGTCCTCCTCGGCCTGGCCCTGCTTCGCCCCTTCGTCGCCGGACACCGGGCCGACCTGCGGCGCTACGTCGGCCGGGACCACCTCGGGCGACGGTTCGTCGTCGAGTACGCCGTCGGCAGCGGCTCCAGCCAGCTCGCCGTGCTCGGCCTCGGCCTGCTCGCCGCCCCGCTCGCGGTCGGTGCGCTGCGCGGCGCGAGCACCGTCTTCGGACCGCTCAACGTCCTGTTCACCTCGGTGAACGCGTTCGGCCCGCCGCTGCTCGGCCGGGCCGGCGCACGCCGCGCGACGGTACGGGCCGCCGCTCTGCTCGGTGGCGTGCTCGCCCTCGTCGCGCTCGGCTGGGCGACCGTGTTGGCCGCGCTGCCCGACCGGATCGGCCGCGAACTCCTCGGCGCCACCTGGGAGTCGGCGTCCGCCCTGCTCCCGGCCACCGGCGCGCAGTACGCGGTGATGGCGCTCGGTACCTGCGGGCTCGTCACCCTGCGGGTCCTCAGCCCGCGGGCCACCCTCTCCGTCCAGGTCGTCTTCTCGCTGCTGTCCGTGGCCCTGATGCTCGGCGGCTACGTCCTCGCCGGCGTCCTCGGCGCGGCCTGGGGCCTTGCGGCCGGTTCCGCGCTCAAGGCGGTCGCCGCCTGGACCCGGGTCGCCCGCACCCGCCCCGAGGCCGAGACGGAGGCGGCGGAGGGTCAGCGCAGCAGCGCGCCCTTGTCCTGACGCCAGGTGGTCACCAGCGCGACGCAGATCAGCGCGATCGCGACCCGGCCCGACGCCTGCAGCAGCGGCCCGCGCAGCAGGATGAACGAGTAGCCCGCGACCAGCGGCACGACCAGCGAGATCAGGCTGCCCGGCGGTGCCCTGCGGGTGCCGCGCCGGGCGAACCGGCCGTCCACCCGGGCCGCCGCGTACCCGATCACCGCCATGCCGCCGGCCATCCCGACGGCGCCGAAGTCGATCCACAGCTCGGCCCAGATCGGCGAGGACAGGTTGGTGTTCACCGCGCCCATCCACTGGCCGACCATCACGCCGGTGTCGCGCGGCTTGCCCGCCCACACCGACCGGGGCACCGCGAACAGCACCGACCCGGCGAGCTGGCGGCCGTACCGGTGCCGCGCCCCCGATTCGACGAACGTGATGGTGTTGGCGAACATGCCGATCTGGTCGTAGTCCTTCATCGCAAGCGGTTCCAGGACCGACGTCGTCTCGACCGGCTTGTAGTTCTTCTCGTCGTACCGGAAGCGGTCCGAGAACGGGAACACGATGAGCGCCATCACCACGCCGAGACTCAGCGCCGAGCGGTACATCGCCGCGCTGACCGGGAACGCCGTGAACAGCAGCGCGAACATCACCGTGAGGAACCAGTAACGCGGGTTCGATATGGGGTTGTTGACCACGCCGTTCAGCGCCAGCAGCGCGAGGAACACCGCGATCACGGTCGGCCGCCGCCGGGCCCGCCGCGAGGTGACCAGCCAGCGGGAGTACACAAGCAGCGCGAACAGCGCCGGGACCGTGCCGAATCCGCGCAGGAAGGCCTGCCCGGCCTGCGAGTCGGCCTGCGAGACGCCCGCCTCCTCGATGCCGGCGATGATCTCCTGGCGGCTGGAGAAGAACACTGCGGGGCCGCCCAGCTTCACGATGAACAGCCCGCTGCACGCGAAGGCCAGCAGCACCAGCAGATAGAGCCGCCGCCGGTGCACCAGCGCCGGCCGCGTCTCCGCCCGCGCGGAGCCGCCCGGCCGGCCGCGCGCCAGGAGCGCCCCGACGTCGAAGGCCGCGCAGCCGACGAGGACCAGCGCCACCGCCGCCGTCAGGTCCGAGCGCGGTCCGACCACCGGCGTCGGCACGCGGCCCAGGACGGCCTGGGCGAGCGGTGCCACGCCCATCGCCATGTAGACGAACAGCCAGAACGAGCCCTGGAGCAGCTTGCGTCGGCTGGTCAGGATCATCGCCGAAAGACGGGCCCCGGCGTACATCGTCAGCGCGATCTGCACGTAGTACGCGGCGTCGTGGACGCCCGCGCCCGGCTGGACCGCCACCAGCAGCGGCAGGAACACCGTCAGGCCGAGGACCAGGGGGATCGACAGGGCGCGGGAGAGCAGCGTGCGCGGCCTGACCGGCGGCGCGAGCAGCATCGGCGGCGCCGGAGTCGTACCCCCGCCGGGCGCACCGGACCTGGCCGTACCGCGCACGTCCGTCGCCATGGCGCCCCCCGAACTCCCGTGCCGTCCCGCCCCGGAGACGTCGCCCCGGCGCAGTCTACCGACGCCGCCCTGTCACCTTGCGTCAACCGTTAGTCTGAACGTCTCGGCGCCAGGGGAGGCGTCGATGGGGGTGTGAACTCATGCGGAATCTCCCGGCCTTCACCTTGGCCGGCTATGACAAGGGCCGCTCCAAACTGGTCCAGGCGCTCTGGTTCGCGGTGATGAACACGCTGTTCATGGCGTGGTTCTGCCCGGCCCGGGTACGCGTGGCGCTGCTGCGGGCGTTCGGCGCGACGATCGGCGAAGGGGTGCTGATACGGCACCGGGTCCGCGTCCTGTGGCCGTGGAAGCTGACCGTCGGCGACCACACCTGGATCGGCGAGGGCGCCTGGCTGCTCAACCTGGAGCCGGTCGTCCTTGGCGCGCATGTCTGCGTCTCGCAGGAGGCGCTGCTGTGCACCGGCAGCCACGACCACCGGGCCGCCGACTTCCGCTACCGCAACGCCCCGATCACCGTCGAGGACGGCGCGTGGATCGCAGCCCGCGCCACGGTCCTGGCCGGGGTCACCGTCGGGAAGCACGCCGTCGTCGCGGCCGGTACGACGCTCCACCGCGACCTGCCGGAGCTGACCCTGCACACCGCCGACGGCCGCCGGCCGATCCCGGTGCCCGCATGAGCGCCGCGAGAGGGCTGCGCGTTCTGCATGCCGTCACCCTGCACAGCCCGACGCACGCCTTCGGCGGACCGGTCCGGGTGGCCCTCAACCTCTGCCGGGGGCTCGCCGACCGCGGCCATCAGGCCCGGCTCGTCGCCCTCGGCGACGGCTTCGACGGGCCGCTGCCGACCGACGTCGAGGGCGTGCGCACCCGCCTCTACCAGGCCCGGTCCATCCTGCCGCTCGGCTTCAGCGGCATCGCCTCGCCCGCGCTGCTCGCCGGCGCGAGCGGCCTGGTCCGGGACGCCGACGTGGTCCATGTCCACCTGGCCCGCGACCTGGTGACCCTGCCGGTCGCACTGGCCGCGCTGCGGGCCGGCCGGCCGCTGATCCTGCAGACCCACGGCATGGTCGACCCCAGCGACCGGCTGCTCGCCAAGGTCCTCGACGCCGTCGCCGTACGACGCGTGCTGCGCCGCTCCTCGGCCGTGCTGTACCTGACCGGGCACGAGCGCAAGGGGCTCGACGCGGTCGTGGGCGGCGTCCTGGAGCAGTCGGTACGCCTGGTCAACGGCGTCCCGGCGCAGGAGCCGAGCCCCGCACCCACCGGCCCGCCCAGGATCCTGTACGCGGCCCGGCTCCAGGCCCGCAAGCGCCCGCGGGACTTCGTGGCGGCGGTGCCGGAGATCCTGCGCCGCCACCCGGACGCTCAGTTCGTGCTCGCGGGCCCCGACGAGGGGGAGCGGGCGGGCGTCGACGCGCTGATCGCCGAGCTGGGCCTGGAGGACCGGGTGAGCCGCCCGGGCCCGCTGTCGGCCGAGCGGATGCTCGACGAGCTGCGCCGGGCGCACGTCTACGTGCTGCCGTCGGTGGACGAGCCGTTCCCGATGTCCGTCCTGGAGTCCCTGTCGGTCGGCACGCCCGCCGTGGTGACGACGTCGAACGGCCTCGCCCGGGACATCTCCGGGGCGGGTGCGGGCCGCGTCGTGGAGAGCGCCGCCGGGCTCGCCCCGGCCGTCCTCGACCTGCTGGACCCGGCCGCGCACGAAAGCGCCTCCGCGGCGGCCCGGAAGCTGGCCACGGAGGCGTTCTCGATGGACGCCGTCCTCGACACGCTGCTCGACGTGTACGGGACGGCCGTGCGCTACGCCGGAAGCCAGGCGTAGCAGCTCGTCGAGACGAACTCGCGGGCGCCCGACGGGACCTTGGCCTTCACGGGCCCGTCGGCGCCGGTCGACGGGCCCGAGGCGAGGACCTTGCCGTTGCTGCCCAGGGCCCGCCAGGTACACGCCGGGTCGGTGGTGAGCGCGCGGTACGTGCCCGGCTTCGGCCGCGTGACCGTGCCTTCGGGGAAGCCCGTGTCGGCGGCCGTGAGCAGCGGCTTCTGCTCCGGGCACAGATGCTGGATCGCGCCCCGGGCGTCCGGGACGTCGCCGGCGACGATCGCGCCGATCGCGGCGTCCTTGTCGCGCTTGGCGGTGCGGGCGATCCGCTGGCAGGACTCCTCGCCGGTCTGGAGCACCGCCGCGGGGTCCATCGTCTTCGGCACCCGTCCGCTCAGGTAGGCCCTCTGCCGCTCGGTGAAGGAGCCGGTGACCGGGGTGATCTTCGCGTCCGGCAGCACCTGGTCCTTCGGCAGGGCGGAGGGGGACCGGGCGGGCCCGGTGGGCTCCGTCTCGATCTGCCGGTCGGGGACGACCGGGCCGTTCGTGGCCCGGGGGGCCGCGTCCGTCTTGTCGCCGCCGTCGGACGAGCAGGCGGACACCGTCAGAAGCGCGGCCAGCAGGGCCGCGGCGGCCGCCGGCCGGCGGTGGAGTGGACGATGCATGGAGGAACTCCCGTGATACGTGGAATGCGGGGCCCGGCAGGCCGGGCCCCGCATCCTGTCAGGTCGTGCTCAGTACGGCGCCCGGGTTACGGGGCGCCGAAGGTCAGCACCAGCTGCGGGGTGCCCTCCGCGGCCGAGGCCTCGGACGACCAGAGCCACAGCGGGTCGGTGCCGGTGCTGGTCAGCGCCATGCTGTACGAGCCGCCCAGCGCCGCGGACAACGCCGAGGTGCTCAGCGCGGCGGAGTAGACGGCGGAGCCGTCCGTCGCGCCGGTCAGCGTGCCCAGCGTCCCCGTCCCCAGCGCGGGACGGTTGTTGTACGTCAGCGCCGTGTCCGTCCACGCACCGGTCACCGGCACGATCGACTGGCTGTCCGCCGAGCCCGCGCCGGTCGTCGTGGAGGTCTTCACCGCGAGCCGGGCGCTCTTCAGCACCGTGCCGGCCGGGGCCGACGGGAGCGTGAAGCGCAGGTAGGACTCGTACGCGGAGGTGCCGCGCACGGCCAGCGAGCTGGACGTGGCGTAGTTGGTGGACGGCGCGCCCGCGTTGGCGTACGTGTCGTCCGTCGCGGTCACCACGGAGACCGTGTCTGTCGGCGCCTTGGCCAGGCTGTAGTGCTTGGCGACCTGGGTCGCGGTGAGCGCCGACGGGTAGACCGCGGCCTCGTCGATCTGTCCCGCGAAGAAGGTGCTCGACGGACGCAGCGGCCAGCTGGTCAGGTTGTCCGCGCCCACGTGCCAGTAGCCGTCGTACTGCTGGTTGCCGGTGACGGTGTTGGACGAGATCTTCTGGCCGTCCACGTACAGCGTCATGCCGGCCGGACCCTGGGTGCCGACCACGTGGTGCCAGGCGCCGTTGTTGTACGAGCCGAGCGTGGTGAGGGTTTTGGCGCCGCCGGAGTACACGCCGAACACCAGGTTTCCGGTGTTGGTCATGTAGAGGTGCTTGTCGTAACTGCCGCTGTTGCGGGTGGTCTTGTTGCCGAACCCGATGAGCTTGCCGCCGCGGGTCGTGGTCGTCTTGAACCACGTCTCGACCGTGAACGCCCCGGTCACGTTCTGCAGCTTGTCGCTGTAGATCTGCTCGTCGGTGCCGTTGAGCGCGATCGCGGTGGACGGGCCGGTGACGGCGGCCGGAGTCTGCCGCAGCGTCGGGGCGTTGACGTACAGACCGCTGTTGTTCCCGTTGGAGGAGTCCGCCGCGTACGGCGTGGTGGACTCGTCGAAGCGCCAGTAGAGCTTCGCGCCGTCGGCGACCACCTGGGAGGCGTACGGCTCCGGGGAGCTGGGCACGGTCACCGTCGCGGTCGCGGAGAGCGCGCTGGTGTTGCCGTCCGCGTCACTGGCCGTGACCCGGTAGCTGTAGGTCTGACCCGGCGTCACATTCGTGTCCTTGAAGGACACCTGGGGCCGCGACCAGTACAGCGAGTCGCCGTCCACGGTGTGCAATGGGGTCGTCGAGCCGTTGCGGTAGACCTTGTACGTCAGCTTGCTGTCGTCCAGGTCCAGGCTGGAGCGCCAGCGGACCTGCACCGCGTCCGGGGTGACCGCCGAGGCGCTGGCGACCGGGACGGTCGGCGCGCCGGTGTCGGGGCCGGTGGCGAAGCGGGTCAGGCCCTGTGCCGCGGCGCCGTTGACGGTGGTGAACTCACCTCCCACCCAGAGGTACTTGGTGGTGCCGGTGCCCGAGACGGTGAGGACGCGCGGGCCGATGCCCTCGATGTCGGGCGGGGAACCGCCGTCGTTGGTGTCCGGGAACCAGCCCAGCTTGCCGGTGGACGTGGTCGGCTGCGCCAGCAGGTGGTAGCGGCGCCCGTCCGGGAACTCGCCGACGCTGGAGCAGTCGTGCGCGTGCGAGGCGCTGTACAGCACGCCCTGGTACGACTTCACGGCCTGGGTCGCGCCGAGGCAGGTGTCGCGCCAGCGCTGCTCGAAGTCGCTCAGGTTGAGCGCGATGCGGCCGTCGAAGACGCCGCCGCCGGTGCCCTCGTTGCCGGTGTAGAACCCGGTCGCGTCCGTGTCGATGTCCTTGACCACGGAGTTGGTCGGAATCCAGCCGCTCGGGTACGCCTTCGTCACCGCGCCGGTGGTGGCGTTGACCACCGCCAGCGCGTGCGAGTTGGCCCCGTTGACACTGAAGAAGTCGCCGCCGAGCAGCACGTGCTGCCCGTCCGGGGTGATCTCGATCGCGCGGCCCGGCTCGTCCGCGTTCGCGGTGAACGGCAGCAGCGCGCCGGCGGTGCTGACGGCCGCGAAACGCTGGCGGGTCTGGCCCTCGACGGTGCCGAAGTCGCCTGCCGCGTAGATCGTGGTGTCGGTGACGGCGAGCGCGCGGACGGTGGCCGGGAAGGACGGCGTGAAGGACGCCTTAGGCGTGCAGGTGGCGATGTCGATCGCGGCGAGGCTGCTGACCGGCGTGCCGTTGACCGCGCCGAAGTAACCGCCCGCGTACAGCGTCTTCTTGTCCGGCGAGACCACCAGGGTCCGCACCGTCGCGGTGCCGCTGCCGACGGTGAAGGACAGGGTGCAGCCGTCGGGCGCACCCGTCGCCGCGTTCAGGGCGGCGAAGTTGACGGCGCTCCGCGGAGTGCCGCTCGCGCCCTCGGGCGGCCGCACCTCGGAGAAGGTGCCGCCCACGAAGACGGTGTCGTTCGCCTCGGCCATCGCCCAGACGATGCCGTTGGTCTGCCAGGTCGGCAGATCGTCCGCGGTGAAGGCCACCGGCGGCGTCAGCGCCGCGGCCGTCGGGGCGAGGGAGCCCCCTGCTCCGGCCGCGACGGTCAGGACGAGGGCAGCGGACAGCCCCCAGGATCTACGCATGTTCCCCCCAGGCGATTTAGCCCAGTCAAGTGTGGCGTGAAGTGGTGCACGTGCCATGTGGTGAATGCGCACTGTACGACGAAATGGCGGTCGGATAAGGCCACTTGACCAATTCCGGACCATGCGTGCGCCGGTGCGCAGGTTCGCGGGTGTCCCCCGGTTCAGCGGTCGATGCGCACCGTGGCGCCGGCCAGCTGGTCCTCCACCTGGCGGATGTCCGCGTCGACCATGATCCGGGCCAGCTCCTCCACCTGCACGCAGGGCTTCCAGCCCAGCAGGTCCTGGGCCTTCGACGCGTCGCCGATCAGCGCGTCGACCTCGCTGGGGCGCTCGTACTTGGGGTCGTAGCGGACGTACTCGGCCCAGTCCAGGCCGGCATGCGCGAAGGCCGTCTCGACGAACCGCTTCACGGTCGCCGGGACTCCGGTCGCCACCACGTAGTCGGTCGGCTCGTCCTGCTGGAGCATCCGCCACATCGCGTCGACGTACTCGGGGGCGTACCCCCAGTCCCGTACCGCGTCGAGGTTGCCCAGGTACAGCCTGTCCTGGAGGCCGGACGCGATCCGGGCCACCGCGCGGGTGATCTTGCGGGTCACGAAGGTCTCGCCGCGGCGCGGCGACTCGTGGTTGAACAGGATGCCGTTGACCGCGAACATCCCGTACGCCTCGCGGTAGTTGACCGTGGTCCAGTAGCCGAAGACCTTGGCTGCGCCGTACGGGCTGCGCGGGTGGAACGGGGTCTGCTCGTTCTGCGGCGGGGGAGTGGCTCCGAACATCTCGGAGGAGGACGCCTGGTAGATCCGGGTGTCGATGCCGCTGGCCCGGATCGCCTCCAGGAGCCGCAGCGCGCCCAGGCCCGTCACGTCGCCGGTGTACAGCGGCGCGTCGAAGGAGACCCGCACATGGGACTGCGCGCCGAGGTTGTACACCTCGTCGGGGCGTATCTCTCGCAGCAGGTTCACCAGCGCCACCCCGTCCGACAGGTCCGCGTGGTGCAGCACGAAGGAACGGTTCGCCTGCTGTGGGTCCTGGTAGATGTGGTCGATCCGCTCCGTGTTGAAGCTGGACGAACGGCGGACGAGGCCGTGCACCGTGTAGCCCTTGGACAGCAGCAGCTCGGCCAGGTAGGAACCGTCCTGCCCGGTGACGCCGGTGATGAGTGCGGTCTTGCTCATGCGTGGTGCCCCTCCCGAACGGACCGGCCCCCAGCCGGTCCGAATCCTGCGGATTTAGTGTGATCCTGGAAGAAAATCCGGATCTGGTGCGCTGCGGTCCCCCTTGGCCTGGCATGATCCGGGCCATGACTGATTCGACGAGCGCATCGACGTCGTACCTGCCCGAGCGGGCCCGCATCTTCGTCGCGGGCCACCGCGGTCTGGTGGGCTCCGCGGTCGCCCGGAGGCTCACCGCGGACGGACACGAGGTGCTCAGCCGCACCCGCGCCGAACTCGACCTGCGCGACGCCGCGCGCACCGCCGACTACCTGCGCGAGACGCGGCCGGACGCGGTGGTGCTGGCCGCCGCGAAGGTCGGCGGCATCATGGCCAACAGCACCTACCCCGTGCAGTTCCTGGAGGAGAACCTCCAGATCCAGCTCAGCGTGATCGCGGGTGCGCACGCGGCCGGGGTCGGCAGGCTGCTGTTCCTGGGCTCGTCCTGTATCTACCCCAAGCTCGCGCCCCAGCCGATCAGCGAGGACGCGCTGCTCACCGGCCCCCTGGAGCCGACGAACGAGGCCTACGCGCTCGCGAAGATCGCCGGCATCGTGCAGGTCCAGTCGTACCGGAAGCAGTACGGCGCGGCGTACATCTCCGCGATGCCGACCAACCTCTACGGCCCCGGCGACAACTTCGACCTGGAGACCTCGCATGTCCTGCCGGCGCTGATCCGGCGCTTCCACGAGGCCCGCGAGGCCGGACTCGACGAGCTCGCGCTCTGGGGCTCCGGCACCCCGCGCCGGGAGTTCCTGCACGTCGACGACCTGGCCGCGGCCTGCGCCGTGCTGCTGCGCTCCTACGACGGGGACGAGCCGGTCAACATCGGCTGCGGCGAGGACCTGACGATCCGTGAACTCGCCGAGACCGTCGCGGAGGTGACCGGCTTCCAGGGCCGGCTGGCCTGGGACACGAGCAAGCCGGACGGGACCCCGCGCAAGCTGCTCGACGTGACCCGGCTGGCCTCCCTCGGCTGGAAGCCGGGGATCGCGCTGCGGGACGGGATCGCATCCACCTACGCCTGGTGGCGGGAACAGAACTGACGTCATCCGGGCGGCCCGTCAGTACGCTCCGCGACCGTCGACGACGGCGCGGAACGTACGGGCCATGACGTCGACGTCGCTGGTGAACGACCAGTTGTCGACATAGTGCAGGTCCAGCTCGACCGTCTCGTCCCAGGACAGGTCCGAGCGGCCGCTGATCTGCCACAGTCCGGTCATGCCCGGCCGTACGGAGAGCCTGCGCAGCTCCACGTCGTCGTACCGGGCGACCTCGTCGGGCAGCGGCGGGCGCGGCCCGACCAGCGACATTGTCCCGCACAACACGTTGATCAGCTGCGGGAGTTCGTCCATCGAGGTGCGCCGAAGGAGCCGGCCGACGCGCGTGACGCGGGGGTCGCGGCGCATCTTGAACATCAGTCCGTCGTGCTCGTTGGACTGCGTCAGCTCCTCCTTGCGGGCGTCCGCGTCGAGGAACATCGTGCGGAACTTCCACATCATGAACGGCTCACGGCCCTGGCCGATCCGCACCTGCCGGTAGAAGACCGGACCCGGCGAGGTGAGCCGCACCGCCGCGCCGATCCCGAGGAACAGCGGCGACAGGACCAGCAGCCCCAGCGCCGCGCCCACCCGGTCGGTCACCGACTTGAGGACCTGCTGCACCCCGTTGCGGACCGGCGGCACGACCCGCAGCAGCGCCATCCCCGCCGCCGACACGGTCTCGATGCGCTTCACCGCGCACTCCACCAGGCCCGGGGCAAGAGCGAGTTCGGTCCCGGAGTCGTGCAGTCCCCAGGCAAGCCGGCGCAGCCGCGGCCCCGTCATACGGGCACCGGGCGCGACCAGCACCACGTCCGCGTGCAGCCTTCGGGCGGCCTCGAGGACGTCGCAGGCGTCCCCGTCGACCTGCGTCGGGGCGGACACCGCGAGCCGGGCGGCGACCGGCGCCCCGGTGCGGACCGGGCCCTCGCCGATCGCGACGACGCCGACGACGACGTACGGATGGTCCGTGCGGCCGGACAGATGCTCGGCGACATCCCCCGCGGCGGCCGGCTCGCCGAGTACCAGGACGCGGGTGACGACCTGCGCCTCGCGACGCGCCGCCGTCAGGTGATGCCACGTCAACTTGCGGCAGATCAGGGTGAGTACGGGTGACGGCAGCAGCGCGGCCAGGCAGAGCAGCGGCGGGTGGTGCAGGTCGGCGGCGGCCCGCAGCACGGCCAACACGCCGATCAGGATCAGCCAGTCGCGCAGCACTGGGAGGCTGCCGCGGGACTCGCCGAGCGAGCGGGCCGCGTATCGGTGCCGTACGAGACGTACCGACAACCAGGCGGCTGCGGCCACGGCCGCGCAAACGGCCGCGTACGGCTGGCGGTTGAGATGGAACACGAGCGTGGTGGGCAGGGCGACGCCCGCCACGTCCACCGTCAGCGCGAACGGCAGATACCAGTGCGCCTTGGCCCGCAGATGCGGATGGACGGGCCGCGTCCGCGATCCGGTTCTTCCCTCAGCTGTGGTCTCAGCTGTGCGGGAATGCCACATGTACCCCCCCGGCACGTGTCGACTTTCGCTGCCCCGTTCATCGACCCCCGGATCGATGAACAAGCGTCGCATCGCGGAAGAGTACGACAAACACACGTACCTCGTCTGCTGTTCGCATGAAAGACGTGACAGGGTGATGGTGTGTTCATCTCATGACACCAGGGCCCGCGTCAGCCTCTCCCGTCACGTGGTACTTCTGTCATGTTCACACTTTTCGCGCCTGAACCGGCACGGTGGGAGGGGCCTCGAGTGCATCAGGGGGAAGCGGCGGACACCAGGGCGGACGCGCCGGATGTGGCGGACGCCACGCGGCGGAAGCGGCGCCGGGTCCGGCCGGGGAGGGTGCTCCTCGGCGCGTGCGCGCTGTTGGGCGTCGGCATCCTGATGGCCGGCGGGGCCGGCTGGTGGGCCGTCGACCACTACACCGGCAAGGTCGAGCGCATCCCGGGCGCGTTCCCGACGCAGGTGCCCTCCGCGGAGCAGCCGGCGCCGGGCAAGGGCGGCCAGACCTTCCTGCTGGTCGGCGTCGACAGCCGCTCCGACCTGCCGACCACGGGACGCGACGCCAAGGCCCCGTCCTGGAAGTACGGGGCCCAGCGCAGCGACACGATGATGCTGATCCACCTGCCGGCGGACCACTCCAACGCCTACGTCGTCTCCCTGCCCCGCGACTCCTGGGTCCCCGTCCCGGGACACGGCGACGCCAAGCTCAACGCCGCCTTCTCCTGGGGCGGTCCGCCGCTGCTCATCGACACCGTGCAGCGCCTCACCGACGTGCGCGTCGACCATCTCGCCGTCATCGACTGGGAGGGCTTCAAGAAGCTCACCGACGCGGTCGGCGGCGTCGACCTGACGGTCGACGGCGAGGTCCGCCACATGAACGGCGAGCAGGGGCTGCGATACGTGCGCGAGCGAAAGCACCTCGCCCGCGGCGACTTCGACCGGACGCACCGTCAGCAGAACTTCCTGCGCGCCGTTCTCGCCAAGGTCATGACCCCGCGCAACCTCACCAACCCGCTCAAGGCCTCCGACGTGCTCGACGACCTCACCGCGAGCGTCAGCGTCGACGACCGGCTGAGCGACTCCGACCTGCGTGACCTGATGTGGAGCAACCGCGATGTGCGGCCCGGCCGGATGGTGTTCATGAACGCGCCGGTCGCCGGCACGGACATGATCAAGGGCCAGTCGGTGGTCCTCGTCGACAAGAAGAAGTCGGCCGAACTCTGGGCCGCCATGCGGAACGACACCATGGACGACTACGTCGCCGGTCACCGCGTCGACCGGCTCGGAAGCGGTACGCGGTAGTGCCGCGCCGGTCATCCGGCGCACCGCGGACGGTTGTTGTTCCGCCGCCGTCCATCGGTTGTACTACCGCCATGACGGACACCCACGCGACCTCTCTCAGGGGGCGACGCGCCTCCCATCGGTCGCCCCGGCGCCGTCGTCTGCTTCCCGGCCTCCTGCTCGGCGTCCTGGCGCTCGGCGCCTGGGCCGGCAGCGGCATGGCCGACGTCGTGCGCACCGCCGACCGGGACGAACGCCCCGCCGCCGAGCGGCCCGCGCAGTACAGCACCGCCCTGCCGTTCGACCTGCCCGACACCCGGACCCTGCGCGACTCCGGGAAACCGGTGTTCGCCCATTACTTCACGCCCTACCCGCTCTCCCTCGACAACGAGCCGCCGCAGCAGGACTACTACGCCCGCAACTACCTGACCCCGCAGGGCGAGAAGGGCAAGCACCGCGCGTACGGCGGACTGCTGCGCGACCGGCCGCTGCCCGCCCCGCGCGAGGACGGCGACTGGGAACTCGCCCATCTGCGCCAGGAGATCCGCACCGCGCGCGACGCCGGGCTCGACGGCTTCACCCTCGACATCCTGTCCCTGACCGGCCGCAACCGGGAACGCGTCGAGAACCTGATGCGGGCCGCCGACGCCGAGGACCCCGGCTTCCGCATCGTCCTGATGCCCGACATGACGTCCCTGCACACCACGCCCGAAGCCCTCGCCGACGCGCTCGCCGGGCTGGCTCGCCACCGCTCGGCGCATCGTCTGTCCGACGGGCGCCTGGTGGTCTCCCCGTTCAAGGCCGAGGCACAGAGCCCCGATTGGTGGCAGCGCACGACGATGGCGCTGGAGCGCGAGCACGGCATCCGTACCGCCCTCGTCCCGGTCTTCCTCGACCTCGACGCGAACGCCGACCGGTTCGCGCCGATCAGCCACGGCTTCTCCGAATGGGGCAGCCGCAGTTACAGCACCCAGTCCGGAGCCGCGTCCGCCACGCGGAAGGCGCACCGGCTCGGCAAGATCTGGATGCAGCCGGTCTCCGTCCAGGACGCCCGGCCCAACCAAGGGGTGTACGACGAGGCGGGCAACACCGAGACTCTGCGGGCCAGTTGGGGCGAGGCCATCGACAACCGTGCCGACTGGGTGCAGCTCACCACCTGGAACGACTACTCCGAGGGCACCCACTTCGCGCCGTCCTTGCACAACGGCTACGCCTTCCTCGACCTCACCTCGTACTACCTGACCCGCTTCAAGATCGGCGCTTGGCCGCGGATCGAGCGGGACACGCTCTACCTCACCTCCCGGGTCCAGTTCGCCGCCGCACGCCCCCCGGCCGGCGCGCAGAGCCTGCTGATAGCGCCCCGCGACGGCTCGGCGGCGCCCCGGGACACGGTCGAGGTGCTCAGCTTCCTGACCGGCCCGGCCACCGTGCGGACCGCGACGGGCTCCGAGCGGGCGAGCCACTCCGCCCCGGCCGGGGTCTCCGCGCGGCTGCTGCCGCTGCGCACAGGGACCAGCGGCGCGAGCGTCGTACGGGACGGGGAGACCACCACGACGGTCGCCTCCCGGTACCCGGTTCGGGACCCGATCACCAAGCAGGACCTGCAGTACTACGCGGTCACCAGCGGGCGCAGCCAGCGATGACCGGCGTCGGCCGGGGGCGCTGTCGGGGCGCTGTCCTTGGCGTTGCCGTGGGCGTTGCGGTGGGCGTTGTCAGTGGCGGGGCCTAGCGTTTTCCTCATGACGACGAAGACCTATCTGGAGCTGTCGCAGGACGACGGCAGCGCGCACAAGTTCTACGAAGTGACGGTCGACGGCACCACGGTGTCGGTCCGTTACGGACGGATCGGCGCGGCCGGGCAGACGCAGATCTCGACCTTCCCCACCGAGGAGAAGGCGCGGGCCGCGGCGGCCAAGAAGATAGGGGAGAAGGCACGCAAGGGGTACGCCCCCGCGGTCCAGGGGCAGCGGGCCGCGCGCTCCGTCACCCGGCGTGTGGTCGCCTCGGCGCCCTCCACCGCCCGCGCCGTCGCGCCGGTGCTGTGGCGGTTCCGGACCGGCTCGGCGGCCTTCGGCATCCACGTCGACGACGAGCGCTGCTGGGTCGGCAACCAGTCCGGAGACGTGTACACGCTCAGCCACTCCGGCGAGGTCGAGGCCCGGTTCAACCTGCCCGACGGCGTGAAGTGCCTGGTCGCCGACGACTTCTGGATCTACGCCGGCTGCGACGACGGCAGGGTCTACGACCTGTCCTCGAAGCTGCCGTTCGCCGCCTACGACATCGCCGCCGACGTGGACATCTTCTGGCTGGACATCCACGAGGGTGTGCTGAACGTCGCCGACCGGGCCGGTCGGCTGACCGTCATCGACCACGAGGACGAGCACCAGTGGGCCCGCCGCAGCGAGGGCGAGCACGCCTGGATGGTCCGCGCCGACGACAAGGCGGTCTACCACGGCCACCAGCGCGGCGTGACGGCGTACGCGCCCGAGGGCGGCGGCGAGCTGTGGCACAGCCCGACCGACGGCGGGGTGCTGTTCGGCTGGCAGGAGGACGCCGCCGTGTACGCGGGCACCGCGCACCGCAAGGTGCAGCGGATCGCGAAGGCCGACGGCCGGGTCGAGGCGGTCTACCGCTGCGACGGCCCGGTGTACTCCTGCGCCACCTCGCCCGGCGGCCGCTTCGTCTTCGCCGCCGACTCCGCGTCCTCCGTGTACTGCTTCGACGCGGACGGGACCCGGCTGTGGAAGCTCGGCACCGGCGGCGGCTCGGCGCTCTCCATGCAGTACCGCGACGAACGGCTGTACCTCGTCACCACCGACGGCTCGCTGGCCTGCGTGGACGCGAGCGAGGCGGCGATCGCCGCCGCCCAGCGCGGCACGGTCCCCGAGACCCGGGACGTCAAGCTCGCGGAGGCGCTGCCGACGTACGAGCCGGCGACGACCACGGCGGCTGTGGCCAGTGTGGCGACGGCGCCGGCTGGCTCGGTGGTCGTCGAATGCTTTCAGGAGTCCGGCGGACGGGTCCGGGTGCGGGTGGTCTCCGAGGGCTACGAGCCTTCCTGGAACGTCCAGTTCCCCCGCGCCATCCGGGAGCCCGGCACCCGCTACGCGGTGGACGCCCTGCACTCCGCGGCGGGCGGCTTCTACCGGGTGCGCGGCGACATCCGGCGGCTGCAGTGACCGCCGGTGCGTTCGAGGCGGCCACCGGGGACGGCCCTCCCCCAGCCTCCGGCCGGGGGGACCCCCATCTCGCTTCGCTCCCCGGCGGCGGGGACGCCGAACAGCGCTCCCGCGAGGTGCGGGCGGCCTTCGAGGGGCTGCTCCAGATCCGGCGGACGATGAACCGACGCGGAGCCGACCCCCGGGCGCTGCCCGCTGATTGGGAGCGCCGCCAGCCGGTTCGGGCCGTCGCGCTCGCCCTGGAGGCGGCGGGGATCACGCCCTCGGCGGTGGACGCGGTGGGCGAGCGGATCGCTACCGGCTACCGGGTGAGTGCCGCCGACCGGCCCGAGGCCGTCGTCGTGGAGTGGGTCGGGCCGCCGGGCAGCGGGGCCGCCCACGAGGAGGAGGCGGCGCTCGGCGCGTGCGTGCCGGTGCTGGACCGGCTCGGCTGGGAGGCGCTGCTGTACCGGGGCCCGCGGAAGAGACGCTTCCTGGAGGTCGAGGCGGTGCGCCCGGACGTTCGGTGAGGCGGACGGAGGCGTGCCACGGATGGAGCAGCAGCGGCGACCGTCGCAGGGCCCGCGCGGCGAGAGTGGAAGCCCGAAGTCCCACCCGCGCACCACCGGGAGACCCCGATGACATCCTTCAACCGACGCGATCTCGGCCTGCTCTTCCTACGGGTGGGCACGGGCGCCGTGCTCGCCGCGCACGGCACGCAGAAGCTCTTCGGCTGGTTCGGCGGCGGGGGCCTGGAAGGCACCGCCAAGGGCATGGAGGCCATGGGCTACACGCCCGGCAAGGAGGCCGCCATCGCCGCCGGGCTCGGCGAGGCGGGCGGCGGCGTGATGCTCGCGCTCGGCCTGGCCACCCCGGCGGCCGGCGCAGCCGGGGCCGGCGCGATGGCCGGCGCGGTCGCCGTCCACGCCCCCGCCGGCTTCTTCGCCCATGCCGGCGGCTTCGAGTACCCCGCGTTCCTGGGCTTCACCGCCGCCGCGATCGGCGTCGCCGGCGCCGGCCGGCTCTCCCTCGACCACGCGACCGACCACGTCCTGGACCAGCCCTGGGTCGTCGCCGTCGCCTTCCTCGGCAGTGCCCTGGCGGCCGCGGCGGTGGTGGGCCGCCGCGCCAAGCTCCAGGAGGAGGAAGCGGAGGAGGAGGCGGAGACGGCGTAGTCGGGGCCTCCCGAGGCGGGTCCCGTAGCCGGGCCCTCCTCAGGCAGGTCCGTCCGGCCGGGCGCAGGTCTCCGGCGTACGCTGAGAGAGACCCGCGTCGTGCTTCGTCGTGCGCCCGTCGGAGGTGTCGTCATGACCGCAGGAGCGATCTCGCCCGGAGCCGGGGCGAGCGCCTGGGCGCCCGAGACGGTCACGGACGAGCCGTACAACGCCCAGACGCCGCCCGCCGCCCTCGCCGAGCCGGTCACGCCGGCCGGCGCCCTCTTCGTACGGGACCACTTCGGCATCCCCCGGACCCCGCCCCGCGCCTGGCGGCTGCGGCTCGAAGGCGCGGTCGCCGCCCCGTTCTCCCTCGGCCTCGACGAGCTGCTCGGGCTGCCGCGCCGGGAGCTCGACGTGGTCGTCGAGTGCGCCGGCAACGGCCGCAGCCTGATGACTCCCCGCCCGCCCGGCCTGCCCTGGAGCCAACGGGCCGTCGGCTGCGCCCACTTCGCCGGGGTGCCGTTCCGTGACGTCGCGGAGCGTGCCCGGATCGACCCGGCCGCCGTGGAGATCGTCTTCGCCGGCGCCGACTCCGGGAGCATGCACGGCCGCACCGTCGCCTTCGAGCGCAGCCTCCCCCTGGACGCGGCCCTGCACCCGGACACCCTGCTCGCCACCCACATGAACGGCGCAGCTCTCACGCCCGAGCACGGCGCGCCGGTCCGCCTCGTCGTCCCAGGCCGGTACGCCGTCGCCGACGTGAAGTGGCTGGTCGAGGCCCGCGCCGTGACCCAGCCGTTCACCGGCGTCTTCCAGACCGAGGAGTACGTGTACGTCGCCTCCCGCGGCACCCCCGACGGGCCGGTCACCACCCTGCGCGTCAAGTCGCTGATCACCGACCCCGAACCGGACACGGCGCTGCGCCGTGGCCGTGAGATCGTCGTGCGCGGCCGGGCCTGGGCGGGCGCGGGCGAGGCGGTGCGGCGCGTCGCGGTACGGGCCGAGAGCCTGGAGGACCCGGACGCGGCGCAGTGGCAGGAGGCGGAGCTCGACGCTCCGACGGGGCCGTACTCGTGGACCGGCTGGAGCTCCCACTGGACCCCGGCGCGGCCCGGCCCGTACCGGCTGCTCGCCCGCGCGACCGACGCGCACGGCGACAGCCAGCCGCTCCGCGCCCCCTGGAACGCGCAGGGCTACGGCTGCAACCAGGTCGCCTCCGTCGAGGTCGTCGTGGTCTGACGCGGGCCCCGAGGGAGGTCGACGGCATGCACGACATCGAGACCCTGGCCACCGACTCGCTCGGCGACAGCAGCTACCTGCTCACCAGCGGGGACGAGGCCGCCCTCGTCGACCCGCAGCGCGACAGCTGGGACCTGGTCGAATCCTGTGCCCGCAACGGGGTGCGGATCCGGTACGTCCTGGAGACGCATGTGCACAACGACTACGTCTCCGGTGCGCTGGAGGTCCGCGCGGCGACCGGCGCGACGGTGGCGGGCCCGGCCCGTGCCGCGTACGACTTCGATCACCTGCCGCTCGCGGAGGACGACGAGATCGCCTTCGGCGACCTGACCGTACGAGCCATGGCGACCCCCGGCCACACCGCCGAGCACACCTCCTACCTGGTCTTCGACGACGCGCAGGCCCCGCAGGACGTGGCCGCCGTGTGCACCGGCGGCAGCCTGCTGGTCGGCAACGCCGGGCGCACCGACCTCTCCGGCGACGACCGCACGGAGGAGCTCGCCCGGGCCCAGTACCGCTCGCTGCGCAGGCTCGCGCTGCTGCCCGACGCGACGCGAGTGCTGCCGACCCACGGCGCCGGCAGCTCCTGCGCGGCGGGGCCGGTGTCGGGGGAGCGGACCACCACCGTCGGCGCCGAGCGCCGGACGAACCCGGCGCTGACCGTGCGCGACGAGGAGACGTTCGTCGGGGAGCGCGCGGCCGGCCTGCCGCCGTACCCCGCGTACTACCACCACATGGGGCCGATCAACCGGCACGGACCGGGCGTCCTCGGCGCTCTGCCCGCCCTCCGGTCGCTCACCCCGGCCATGGTCGAGGGCCTGGTCGGTGGCGGGGCGCGGATCGTCGACGGCCGCGACCGGTCGTCGTTCGCCGCGGCGCACCTGCCGGGCTCGATCTGCGACGAGCTCGACGAGCGGTTCGCGAGCCTGGTCGGCGAGGTGCTGCCGTTCGGCGCCCGGCTCGTCCTGGTGCTGCCCGAGCCGGCCGGGGAGGCGGCAGAGGAGGCGCTGCGCCAACTGCTCCGGATCGGCTTCGAGAACGTCGCCGGCCACCTGCCCGGGGGTGTGGACGCCTGGGCGGCCGCCGGTCGCCCGGTACGGACCTTCCGCACCACGGACGCCGCCGAGCTGGCCGCCCGGCTCGACCGCACCCGGGTGCTGGACGTCCGGCCCGAGCGCCCGGAGGGCGGGGCGCCCGGGACCGTCGGCATCCCGCTCTCCGAACTCCCGCGTCGACTCGGTGAGTTGCCGCGCGACCGGGAGATCTGGACGGTGTGCGGCAGCGGCCGTCGGGCGACCATCGCCGCGAGCCTGCTCGACATGGCGGGCATCCGCGTGACGGCGGTGACCCGGGGCGGCGTGGCGGACCTGATGCGGTACGCGTAACCCCGCGAGCGGCCTGGGCCGTACCTCGGGAGGAGCGGCGGACTGGCGACCCGGGTGTGCGGAGGGATGATGGAGGGGTCTCGGCTTCCGCGAGGGTCGGCGACGGTGAGCGCACAGCCGCGCGAGGGAGGTGACGATCGAGGTGAACGGCCACCCCCTCGGCGGCGCGCCCTCGCACGACCCCGACGGTCTCCTCCTGACCGACGGTGCGGCCGGGGCCCTGCTCGACGCCGAGGGCCGGATCGTCGGCTGGTCGCCGGGCGCGGAGGCGCTGCTCGCACTCCCCGCCGCGAGCGTCTGCGGCCGCCACGCCCCCGAGCTCCTCGCCGACGCCACCGCCTGGCCCACCCTCCTCGCCGGCCGAACGGCAGGCACCTGGTCGGGCGAGGCGGTGCTGCGCACCGGCGACGGCATCAGCCTGAAGGTCGACTTCCAGGCGTGCCCGCTGGCGGGCGGGGGACGGGAGACGGACCAAAAGGAATCCCGCGAGGAAACCCGCCAGGACACCGCGCCGGCCACCGGTCAGGACCCCGCCTCAGGGGGCCCCGCCACCGTGCGCCCCGCCCGGTACTTCGTCCTGGCCGCCCCCGCCGGGACCGTCGCCGGCTGGCGGCAGGACCAGGCGTTCACGCGGGAGCTCTTTCTACAGGACCGGGTCGGCCTTGCGGTGTTCGACGACGAGCTGCGACTCGTACGGACCAACACCCACCTGCTTCCGTACAGCGGCGTCCCGCAGGACCTGCGCGGACGGCGGCTCGGCGACTTCCTGTGGGCCGAGGACGCGGAGGCGATCGAGCGGCGGCTGCGTGACGTGCTGCTGACCGGCAGCCCGCTGATCCGGGCGGAGGAGATGACGCGGACCATAGTGAGCCCGGGCGCGGGCGCGGTGATGGCCATCACCGCCTTCCGGCTCCAGGACCACACCGGAGGGGTGCTCGGCGTCACCGCGCTGTTCACCGACGTCACCGCGCCGCGGCGGACCACCGAGCGGCTCGCCCTGCTGCAGCGCGCGACCGCCGCCGTCGGCGGCTCGCTGTCGGTCGCCGGCACCGCCGAGGAGCTCGCCGCCGTGCTGGTGCCCGGGCTCGCCGACCTCGCCGTGGTGGAGATCGCCGAGGCGGTGTTCAGCGGCGGGGACCCCCTCCCCGACGCTGACGGGCGGCTCACGCTCCGGCGGACCGCCGTCGTCGGACGCGCGGAGTCGGGGCGCCCGCCCGCCGGCGTCGAGGTCCTGATCGACCCTGACGCCGTCGAGGACACCGATGGCCGGGGGAGGTCGATGGCGGCCGCGCTGCGGGCCCGCGGCATCCTCCTCGGCCGCGTGACGGTCCACCGCGACGGCTCGCGCTACGACCCGGCCGACCTGGACCTGCTGCGCGAGATCGCCCTGCACGCCGGCCTCGCCCTGGACAACGCCCGCCGTTACACCCGGGAGCACCGGTCCGCCGTCGGCCTGCAGCGCAGTCTCCTGCCGCCCTCGCAATCGCACACCGTCGCCGTGACCACGGCCGGCGTCTACCTGCCCGCCGACACCGGCACCGGTGTCGGCGGCGACTGGTTCGACGTCATCCCGCTCTCCTCCGCCCGCGTCGCCCTCGTCGTCGGGGACGTCGTCGGGCACGGCCTCGCGGCCACCGCCACCATGGGACGCCTGCGCACCGCCGTCCGCACCCTCGCCGACCTCGAGCTGGAGCCGGACGAGCTGCTGGTCCACCTCGACGACCTGGTCTCCCAGCTGCGGGTCGAGAGCGCCGCCGAGTCCGACCGCTCTGACGAGTCCGAGCATCCGGACGACGTGGAGCACGGCGGGCAACGGATCGACCCGATCGGCGCCACCTGTCTGTACGCCGTCTACGACCCGGTCTCCGGCCGCTGCACGATGGCCTCCGCCGGCCACCCGCCGCCCGCCGTGCGCGCCCCGGACGGGACGGTCGTGTACGTACCGGTGGACCCCGGACCCCCGCTGGGCGTCGGCGGCCTGCCCTTCGAGACCGCGGAGATCGAGGTCGAGCCCGGAACCCTCCTCGCGCTGTACACCGACGGGCTCGTGGCCGGGCTCGTCGACTGGTGGGCCCAGGAGGGCCAGGGCGGCGGGGACCGCCGTGGCACGGGAGGAGGGGACGGCCGTGGCACAGGAGGCGACATCCGCAGCGATGTGGAAGAAGACGCCGGCATGGTCGAACTCGCCCGCCGACTCGACCGGGCCGGCACCGCCCCCGCCGCGCCGCTGCGCGAGGTCGGCCGGGAGATCGTCTCCGGCCGTCCCGCGCACCGCCGCACCGACGACGTCACCCTGCTGCTGGCCCGTACCCACGTGGTGCCCGCCGAGGACACCGCCGCCTGGCCGGTGGAGGCCACCCCGGCCGCCGTCTCCCGCGTACGGGCCCTGGCGGCCGAGCAGTTGACCACCTGGGGCCTGGACGAACTCGCCTTCACGACCGAGCTGATCCTGAGCGAACTGGTCACCAACGCGATCCGGTACGCGGGCGGCCCCGTCGAAGTACGGCTGATCCGCGCCGGCCGGCTGACCTGCGAGGTCTCCGACCCCAGCGCCACCCAGCCGCGCATGCGCCGCGCCCGGCTCACCGACGAGGGCGGCCGCGGCCTCTACCTGGTCGCCCAGCTCAGCACCCGCTGGGGCAGCCGCTACACCCGCGGCGGCAAGACGATCTGGTCCGAACAGGAACTCCCTGGCGCGGAACGGCCGATGTGACACTCGATCGGCCAACGGCGGAAGTACGCGCCGTCGCACGTCCGGATCGTCGTCGTAGAGCCGACGGGCGAGCGCGTGGTGCACCCAGCCTGACCGCGCGCCCGCGCCCGCACAGATCTGCCCGACGGCTCCGGCCGTCGGGCACTTTCATGCCCGCCCGCGTGGGCGCAGCTCCTCAACGATCCCTTTCACCTTCATCGCCATTCGGCACCGGCGGCCGAATTATTGGGCACGGAGATGACGCCCTGTCAACTGCCTAGACATTTCGGTCGCGTTGAGAGGTGACTGAATGGGCGATCGAGAGGTGATTCAGAGATGACTGACGCGGTTGCACACCATTCGTCCAGTCACTCGCCCGGCCGCGAGGCCATGGTGTATAAACCGCCCGGTCCGCAGGTCGCCTGCAGAAACTCGGGAGAGGGATATGCCCAGGATGAAGAACACGTCGATGCGTGCCAAGGCGCGTGCGGCTGTCGTCGCCATGACCGCGAGCGTCGGGCTGATGGCCGCCGTGACTCCGGCGCACGCCGCTGAGTACAACGTCACCGACAACTGCAGTGTCCCGTGGATCAGCTGCTCCGAGGGCGATCTCTGGCTGCTCTACAACTCCAAGGAGTTGGCCATCCAGGACGGCCACTACATCACCAGCTGGGCCCAGTTCTACGGGAACGTCTCCGACTATTGGGGAACGAGCCAGTACCAGGGTTCGACCCTGACGACGTACCGCTACGTCTTCAACGGCAACGGCAATGGCGCGTGGCAGTACGTGAAGAACAACGCGGCCTCGGTGGAGAACTGCGGAGTCGACAACTACCGCGTGTACTACAACTCCGGCTACGGCGGCACCTCGCAGTATTTCGCCCACCGTGAGCCCTGGGGCGACTGCAATCTCACCAACCTGATCTCGGCCCTGAAGAACGAGAACGCCTCGCAGCACTTCGCCTGAGCCCCGCTTTCGCTATCGCAGACAGGAACAATCACCATGACGTGGAACAAGCGCACGGGCATCGCCGCTGTGGCCATGGCGGCGGCGACCGCATTGATCACGGGGTGCGGTGCGGGGACCGCGAGCGACGCGGCCGGCGCCGCGCCGGTGGCGGAGAACAAACCGATGGTCGACAAGGCGAACTGGCCGAAGGCGACGCCGGAGCGGGGTCTGGCCAAGGGGCTGTCCTTGCCCCTGGAGACCTACATGCAGACCTACCAGGACACCGTGACGCTGGACCAGGCGTCGCGGAAGCTCCAGGAGAAGTGCATGGCCGACTACGGCATCGCCATGGAGCTGCCCCTGGCCGGCGTGACGCCGCCGCCCAACGACAACGACGCCAACATGGAGCGCAGGTACGGCCTCACCGACGGCCAGGCCGCCGCCCAGTACGGTTACGGCCTGCCGGAGGTGCTGACCCGTCAGGTACGCCAGAAGATGCCTGATCTGACGAACGAACAGGTCGAGGTTCTGACCGGCCACTCCAAGCCCACCGCGCCGCACAAGCCCGGCGTCGCGACGGCCGCCGAGCCCGCCCCCGAGTCGTACAAGGGCAAGAAGATCCACCCGGGCGGGTGCTACGGGTGGGCGAAGGGCAAGCTGAAGCAGCCGGCCTCCGAGGACCTGGAGTTCGTCTCCGAGCTGAACGGCAACAGCTTCACCCAGTCCATGCAGGCCCCGGCCGTGAAGCAGGCCCTGTCCGCCTGGTCGCAGTGCATGAAGACCCAGGGCTACACCGCCCCCACCCCGTTCGAGGCCACCGACATCGTCCCGCACGCCGAGGGCGGACCGGCGTCGAAGGAGGAGATCGCCGTCGCCCTCGCGGAGATCGACTGCAAGGAGAAGACGGACCTGGTCGCCGTCTGGTTCGCCGAGGAGACGAAGATCCAGAAGTCCCAGATCGCCGAACACCAGCCCAAGCTGACCGCTGCCCGCACCCGCAACACCGCAGCCGTCGCTACGGCCACCGCGGAACTGGCCGGCTGATCACGCCCTGAGCAAGACCCCCGACGGCTCGCCGCGCCCACCCGCGCAGCGAGCCGCCGGGGCCCACGGCGATGTGCGCACCTGCCTGATCACACGAGGTCGGGCCTCCAGATGACCCGGTCGGGATAGACGTTCGCGGCGGGGGACAGCTCGTACGAGCCTGCGTTCGCCTCTTTGGCGACTACGCGGCCAACCCCTTGGTAGGCGAAGGGCGTTGCTTCCCGGGGCACGGTGCACTGCCTGGAATCCGTGATGACGGTCCGGCCTGCCGGGATGTTGAGGGGCTGGTAGTTCGGCGCCTTCGGGCACGGGTGCAACTGGGCGGCTCGCGCGTACTCCAGACGGGTCTTGACGTCAGCCGCTACCCGGCCTTTGTTGGTGATCTTCAAGGCGAAGGAGACGCGGTCCTTCTCGACACGTGTGCATACCCTCCACGTGATCATGTGTGGCCCCTGGAAGGGGGCACTGCACCGGCTGTCCTCGCCCAAGGTCCCCTTCTCCAGGCCTGAGCTGTCCGACGCTCCGGCTTCCGCGGGGCCGCCCTGTGCGGGAGTGTTCGAGAAGGTCGGCTGTGGCGTGCGAGGGGCGGCGAATCCGGAGGGGGACTCAGCACCCTCGTCATCCTCGGACCCTATGACCGCTACCGCACTGACAACCGCCGTGGCGGTGACAGCGACCGCCAAGGCACTGCCCAGAGCTCTGACCCGTCTCGGCCGGCCGCGTCGTGGCCGTTGCTGCTGGGATTCCTCGGGCGCAGGCAGCGCAGCAGACGAGGTGGTATCGCTCTTCGGGTTCGCGTCCCCGCCGGCGATGGCCTCGGGTATGAGGCTCGCGAGGACATCGTCCCGCCATCCCGTTCCGCCTTCGTCTTTCAGACGTCGCGCGAGGTCTGCGATTTCCACGCTGATGCCAGGTAGTTGTTCCGCTCGGTGATGCTCTCTCTTCGTCAGCGCGCGGGCGATGGCTTCACTGTCCTCCTTGCCGGGAAGCCTGTTCCTCTTTCCGCCCGCGCGCAGCTGATCGCGGCCCTTGAGCCAGTACGCCAGCAGAGGCTCATCGATTCTCTTTCGAGTCCGGCCGAGGCGCTCCAGTTCTTTCCGGTCTCTCTCCAGTTCTGCGATCAAGCCGGCGCGTGTGGGCCGCTTCTCGGTGTCGGTCGCCTGGCCGACCGTGGCTGCCCAGGCGTCGAGGGCCTGGGCCAGAGCGCGCGCCAACTCCGTGAAGAGCACGGTCGGTTCCCCCACAAAAGCCTCCGGCTCACGAGATCTCGTTGCAGTGCAACGGAAGGAGCAGCAGGTTACGGCGGTGCAAGTTGCAGTGCAAAAAGTGCGCCCTCTGAGCCTCTGACCTGGGCCTTCGCATCGGGCAAGGTTCCACCGACGGTCCAAGCGGGACCTACGAAGGGGTTCGCCATGTGGAACAAGTGCCAGCGCTGCAACGGCAAGGGAAAGTGCACCACCTGTGACGGCTCCGGCCTCCGGGGCGTGTGGAAGTGCGACAGCTGTCGAGGAAGCGGCGACTGCAAGGCCTGTGACGGCCGCGGCTGACCGGCCCCCAAGCGCATTCACCTTTGATGGATTTGGGACTGAGAGGAAACCAGCAGTGAAGAAGACGACGAAGAAGACTGTCGGCTGGGCCGGCGCCGCGCTCGCGAGCGGAGGGATGCTCTTCGCGGGCATCACCGTCCTGCCGGCCGACGCGGCCTCCCCTGCGAGCTACAGCGTCAAGGGCGTGGACACCAGCCACCACAACCACAGTGGGGGCCGGGCGATCGACTGGAACCGGGTTCGTTCCTCCGGCCAGGCGTTCATGTTCGCCAAGGCGACCGAGGGCGCCGACTGGACCGACCCCTGGTTCGGCCGAGACCTCCAAGGCGCCAGGCAGGCCGGGCTGATGCACGGCGCGTACCACTTCTACGGCCGCACCCCGGGCGCCGACCAGGCTCGCAACTTCGTCAGGACGGTGAAGGCGGCGGGGTATGCCGGGAAGCGCGCGGGTGAGCTGCCGCCCGTACTCGACCTGGAGCTGAACAGGAACGGGCGCTGCCCGGCGAACTTCAGCACCGCCGGCGTCAGGGCGTTCCTCAACGTGATCGACACGGAGATGGGTGTCAGGCCGATCGTCTACACCAACAAGCCCTTCGTCGACGCCTGTATGAACGGCGACGGTTCGATGTTCGCCGGCCACGTGCTGTGGCAGCCGCGCTACAAGAGCGGCTCGAACGAGCCCGCCGCGGTGCCGCGTTCCGGGCGGGGCTGGAAGATGTGGCAGTACACGGAGACCGGTACGGTGCCCGGCATCCCGTCGAGGGACGGGGTGGACCTGAACGTGTTCCGGGGCTCCCTCGCCGAGCTGCGGCAGCTGGCCCATCTGAGCGGTGGCGGAGGCAGTACCACCCCCGCCCCCCAGCAGCCTTCGGCACCACCGGTCGCCGGGGCGCCGGTGCTCAAGGCGCAGAGCCGTGGCATCGACGTCGTCACCGCGCAGGAACTCCTCACCGCGGCCGGCGCGCGGATCGACGCGGACGGCGTCTTCGGCCCGGCCACGACGGCCGCTGTACGGTCGTTCCAGTCCGCGAAGGGTCTTCAGGCCGACGGCGTGATCGGCGCCCGCACGTGGGGCGCGCTGCTCGTCACGGTGAAGGAGGGCAGCCGAGGCGCCGCCGTCAAGGCCCTGCAGCATCAGCTGAACGCCTCCGGTCTGCGGGTCGACACCGACGGTGTCTTCGGCCGCGCCACCGCATCCGCCGTCCGGTCCTTCCAGAGCGCCAGGGGGCTTCAGGCCGACGGTGTCGCGGGGGCCGGCACCTGGGCTGGCCTGCTCGCCGATCGGGGCGGCAGCGGGACGGGCATTCCGGCGGGTAACGCCGTCGCCCTGGCGAAGCAGGTTCTCAAGACGCCTGGAATCACGTTCGCCCGTGCGCACTCGGAGACCCGGCACAACGGCTCCACCGCCTACGCCAACATCGTCGACATGGCTGCCGGTCGCGGAGCACTCACCAGCCCGCAGAGCCACGTCGGCGCCACGCGGGTACAGCTGGACCCGCGGATGCTTCGAGCCCTGCTCACCCTGCAGGACACGTACGGCTACCGGCTGAACATCTCCGAGTTCGTCGGCGGCGTGCACAGCAAGAAGTCCCGGCACTACCGCGGGCTCAGCTTCGACGTGAACGAGATCAACGGAAAGCACGTCGGCAGCGGCGCGCCGCACCGCGCGCTGATGGCGGCCTGCTCCCAGCTCGGCGCCACCGAGATCATCGGCCCGCCGTCCGCCGGTCACCGGACTCACGTCCACTGCGCCTGGAAGTAACCCGCACACCGCTGAGCCGGGGGCGGACGCCTGTGGGCGTCCGCCCCCGGCCGACGGTTCCTGAACCTCCATCAGCCACACTCCTCCTCTTGGAGAAGGCCATGAACGCCACAGCCACACGCACGTCGCACCGTGCCGGTCCGCCGCGCGGACCCGCCGGAGTGCCGGGGCGGTTGCTCCGCTGGCTCCGTCACCGTCCACTGGCGACAGGTGTCGTCGTCGTCGCCGCCATCACCCTGGCCGCCTCGGTCCACCAGAACGCCCAGGGTCGCGCCGACAGCCCACCGCCACCGGCCGCCTCACCGACCTTCGACGACTGCGCGACGACCGAGTGCCTCCCGGCCGACGCAGACGTGGTCACCGACACCGACACCGACACCGACACCGAGACCCAGACCGAGACCGGGGACATGGGAGCCGGAGCCGACACGGGAGCGGCCCCGGTACGGACTCCACCTCCCACGCCGCCCGAGACGGAGGCCCGCAGGCCCGACACCGGGCCCCGTGCGTGGCCCTTGGTCGGATCCGGCGCCGAGGGCGAGACGGTCGCCGCGATCCAACTCCTGCTCGTGGCCCACGGATACCGTACCGACGCCGACGCGCGCTTCGGCCCCGCGACGACTGCCCGTGTGACCTCGTACCAGCGGGACCGATCCCTC
>NZ_DATCVQ010000239.1:0-5123 GCF_036566765.1 Streptomyces sp. | reverse complement strand
CCTCGGCTCCGCGGTGCGGCCGGCTCGTTGTTCTGCGGGCTGCTCGCACGCTGCTGGTGCTCTATTTTAGCTGATCAGGAGGGTGTTTGACGGTGCGTCCGGTCCGGATTCCAGCCCTCCGTGGCCCCTGCGGGGCCCTAGGTTCTCGGCTCCTCCGGTCGCGCTGCGCGCTCCCTCTCAGCAACAGGATGCACACGATCCGAGGGGCTGTCCAGCCTACTGGCCCTCCCACGACACACCACCCAACGTAACCTGACCCTCTATCATCCCATAGTTAGTGGTCTATACCAAAACAAGGCCAGCAACGAGGGAAGGGGCCGGGGGCCGGTGCGCTCAGAACAGCTCGACACCAAATACCAAAACTGAAACCAGAACTGACCCAATACCAAAAACACAAGCACCCATGGCCCAGCAAACAGAGCCCACATACCAAAACTGGAAACACCCAAAACAACCCCACAGATAGGAGCCTGAAAAGGAATCAGAAACACCGGACGAAAAAGGCGTGCGCCCCCGGACGTTTCGACCGGGGGCGCAGATTCACCGCAGCGTGCTCGCGCCCGGCGGACGCGCGGACCCGAACTCGCCCGCCGGGCGCGGCTGACCCTCGGGCCGTGTCCCTGGCACGGGCAGGGAGTTGATCCGAGGTGGACGTCTTCCCCGCCGGTGACCGGTACGTACCCCGACCAGACCCGACAGCCGCTCGTCACGCTCGACGAGGCCAGGCACGCGGTCGAGCTGCTGCTGTGGTTCGAGGACGACACCCCAGAGGGGCACGCCGCCAGCGAGTTGGCGCGCACCCTCGCGACGCGACTGCCCACGGACTAGGCCGCGACGGGCCTGGCGTCAGGTGGTGGTGAGCAGGAGCGCCGCATGTCGAAGCCGGCGGCGGCCGCGAGCCTGAGCGCCGGCACCAGACGCGGCCGGAGGAGCGCGATCAGGCCGACGAACGCGGCTGCGAGGACCGCAACGGTGGCGACGAGGGCAGCAGGGTGGGATCGCCTTCAACGGTCCTCCAGGTGTCGAGAGACCCGGCAGTGCGCCGGGCGATGAGCACGGTGGAGGAGCCGGGGGGGAGCCCCGCAACACCAGACGAAAAGGGCTCTAGGTCTCGTAGTCCTAGGTCGGACACCAACCAAAAAGGGCCCTCCGGGTGAGGGCCCTCAACTGTTCCGTCCGCGCAGGGGCACTGCCACGGACGGGGAACTCCTACAGCAATCTCTTATCTGCATGTTCGTAGACGTAGCAATGATCACTAGAGAGCCGAGTGGAGGCTAGATGCCGTCTTCCTGCGCATCTATGACGCGTCCCGAGACTTCTTCTCGCGCGGCTTCTTGATCTGCTTCTTCGGACGGTTCCATTCGTCCTTCACCTTCCGGCCAGCGATGATGGCCTTGCAAACCTTGTCGGACAGCGCCTCGGCATGGCCGAGCACCTGACTGATGGTTACCAAGACGGCCATGATCGTCAGCCCAGCGGCGGTGATCCAGTCCACTTGCAGACTCCCCTTGGGAGAGGGGTGGTCTTCTGGACGTAGGTCGTCTCTGTATGAGAGCGCCCTACGGTCCGTTGGACCTAGAGCGCCGTTGTCGCGTGGCGCAACCCCTCCTACTGAGATAGGTGTTCTGACACGACCTCCCGAGTGTCGCCTTGGCGCTTTGGCAGAGGCGACGCAGGAGGCCTCTAAACGTAGGGACAACGCCAAGTCGCTGGCAAGGGCCTCTATCTTGATCCTCTGGCGGAGGGACGAGACGACATTGTGTCGTCCAGCAGCAACGAAACAGTCCAGCTCAGGTAAGCAGTCACCCGGCGAGCAGATCGCGCAGGCCCTCGGCACTTCCCGTCAGGCCGCCCACGAGCGCTGAAGCAAGCACTGAGCCGACGCACCGACGACTGCGCCCCGGCCGGATCGGCCGGGGCGCAGTCATGGGGCGCTACGGGCGGGTACCCGGGGTACCCGCCCGTAGTCAGACCGTGCGGCGCGGGATGGTGTCGGTGTTCGGGTCGGCGTCACTCCAACCCCAGTCGCCGGCGTCGTGGCTGTCGCCGTCGTGGTCGGGGACGTCGCCGCACTGCCATCAGTCGCCGTCCGGGTCCGCGAAACATTGCGGTACACGTGTCGGGGTCCGGGGTAGGTGGCGGGGCGAGCAGCCCGACCGCCGCGAGCGTGGCGGACATGGTGGCGGCGATCCAGTGGTGGCCGATCTCGGTGCCCCGTGTGGGCACTGAGCTGGCCGCGTTCAGCGCTGCGGCGTACTGGTCGTCAGTCAGGATCGCGGGTCATGAGGTCTTCCCTTCCTCAATGTCGGGCGAGCGGCCGCTTCGGCTCAGGCTCCGATGCCGATTGCAGAGACGTACGCGTAGGCGTTGTAGTCGGAGTCCAGGTCGCTGATGACGTCGTCCCAGATCTCGTCCACCAGGTCCTCATTGCGGTCGGCCCACGCGTCCACCAGGTCGGACCAGATGTACCGGACGGTGATAGAGCGGTCGCTCAGGGCGCGGCGGTACTTCTCGTCCACGCCGCTCTGGTTGACGGGGTAGATCTCCATGCGGCGGCCCTGGCCGTTGTTGTCGAGGTGTCGGGCGAGCCATCCGGAGCGCACAAGGTTCGCGCGGCGGCGGACCCAGTAGGCCGCGTCAATCCGCTCGCGGCTCTTCGGGGACGGGGTGACGTTGCCTTCCATCCACGAGCGCAGGGCGCGGGGCGTCACGCCTTGCTCGGCCAGCTCGGCGCGGCCGGCGTCGCTGTCAAGGTAGCGCAGGCGTGCGGCCAGGCCGCGTGTGGTGGTGACGGGCGAGGCGATGCCGGAGGAGTGCACGATCCGGTTGAGTTCCTGGATCAGGGCCTCGCCGCCCTTCATTCCGTGGGCGTTCTTGTTCTGCCACTCTCCCCATCGGGTCCACAGGTCTGGAGATCCGGCCATCAGCGCTTACCCCCCAGGGTGTAGACGTCCTTTTCCTTGACTTGATTCAGGTCGCGTCCCTCGGAGAACACCGATCGCCAATTTCCGATGACGTGGAGTTCGTCCGTGCCGGAGACTTCCACGACCTGTAGTCCTGCCTTGTGGGCCTTGTTGGCTTTCATCCAGAGATTCGCGAATGCTTTCGCGCGGATGATGTGCATCCAGTCCGGTCGGCGGAGGTCGGTGTTTGCAGTGGATTCGCCGATGGTGGACACCAGCTTAGAGTACATGGATTTCACGTACTCCACGGTGAGTTGGTCACCCTCGGCAATTGCGTTTTTCCGTGTTTCGGCCAGGGCCCTGCGGAGTTTTTCCAACAGGGCCTCGCTGGCGCCGGATACGAGGGACCGGTGAATTACTGGGGCTTCGGCCAGACCCTCGCGGGCGCAGTCGAGCAGCAGCCTGAGCGTGGGCTCGCTGACCCACAACTCGCCCGGTTCCATGCGGGCGCCGAGGGGGTTGGGCAGGTCGTCGTGCTGCCATTCGGCCGGGGTGATGAGGTGAACGCCCGACTTCTTCGGGTCATGCACGCCGCTGGTGTCCTCTCGGAGCTGCCCGATGGGCAGCCACGTCTTGAGCGCGGACAGGTAGGCCGCGTTCATGTCCAGCGCCGTGACGTCGAGCTGCGCGCCCTTCTTCGCCGCGGCGAGGATCTCGGGGTTGCGCCACTTCGGGCGGCCCTCCCAGATCCTGTCAGCGCCCTTCTGCGACGGCTTTTGCAGGATGTCGGCGGTCGGGGGAAACTCGGAATGCTCGTATCGGCCGCCGACCCGCGACGCCTGGAACAGCCCCATCACGTCCGGGATCGCGCCCTTCTTGAGCGCGACGAGTGCGGCGTCGAGGTCGCTGCCGCACTCCTCCAGGACGTCGCGCACCCGGTCCGTGATCCGGTCGGTCAGCCTCCCGGAGGCATACACGCGGGTGCTGCGCTGCACAGGCGGCGCCGGTGCTGGTGCAGGCGGCGCGGCCGGCTGCTGCTCGGCCGGCGCCGTCTGCTCGGACTCGGCGACCGGCGCGGGCTGTTCGCCCGGTTCGGGGGCCGGCGGGGTGGGGGCCTGTACCGGTTCCGGGGTCGCGGCGGCGACGGCGGCCGCGCATTCCTCGGCGCTCAAGTGCTGGGGGAAGCTTTCGAGTTCGTCGCTGGTCGGATGCCCGCACAGGACGCACGGTCGCGCGGGCGGCGCCGCGGCCGGCGGGACGGGCGGGACCGTGGGGAGCGGGGCGACGGCGAGGGCCGGCTGCGTGGCGGAGGCAGGAGTGACGGCGTCGGCGGGGCGCAGGCCGGGAATCGCGCCGTGGAGCACGCCGACCGCGTGTGTGGGCCCGGCCAGCAGGTCCAGGGCGTGCAGACGGTAGTGCGCGGCGAGCAGGTCGACGTCCTCCAGCGACCAGTGCTGGCGGCCGCCCTGTTTGCGGGAGACCTGCGCCTGAGACAGGCCGAGCCCGTCGGCGAGGTCGCCCTGCCGCTCACCGGTCCGCGTCATCAAGGCGGCGACCGTGAGCCTGAGAAGTTCCTCGGTACCCATCATGGTGCAACCATAGTCGATTCAATACTAATTCCGCATACAGAATGCGCAATCAGTCGCAGGATTCGGGGTGTGAGGCCGGGCAGCCGCGGCCGACGGAGTGCCGAGCGAGACAGCGCGAGCGTCCGGCGCGCCCACCGGGGGCGCTGTACGGCGATCTGAGAGCCGATCAGCTCCCTCGGAGGCGGGGAGAGGGGCGCGATCACGGGTGATCGCGGTGTAGGGTCTCGCCGCTCGTGGCACATGCCGCGCTCGCTGACCAGCAGTTCTTCCGCCGTCTCAGATCGATGGCACAGCTGCTCAGTCTCACGAACGTGGCATTTCCTCCGCAGTCTTGACCGGCCGGCCGAGACCGACGAGCCACGGTTCCGTCGAAGTGCATCCGTCGGATGGCAAGCCGTTGACGTGCTGGGATGCCAGGTCATTTTGTGTCGATCTGCGCGGATCATCGGCTGAGTGGGTCGAGGACCAGGCGTGTCGGCACCGTGAGCTCGAGGAATGCCGCGAGGCGATGGCGACCACCGACCCTGAGGGGGGTCCAGGTAGGCCCGGCAAGTGGAACCCCAAACCAATCGTCCGCAACGAAACTATCTGCTACGGTCTCTGTTGCTGCGTCAACTGACAGGAGAGACCA
>NZ_DATCVQ010000238.1:0-10791 GCF_036566765.1 Streptomyces sp. | reverse complement strand
CGGCGCCGCGGCCCTGCGCCGTACCGACATCGGCCGCCTCGCACCCGGCGCGTACGCGGACTTCGCGCTCCTCGACGCCCCCTCCCACGTCCACCTGGCCTACCGCCCGGGCGTCCCCCTGGTGACGGAGGTCTGGAAGCGCGGCGCTCGTATGGTCTGATCGCGAGCTGGACGACGGGCAGCCGTCGGCGTCCCGCCGGTCCGCCGTACGATCGGCCCATGGCGATCATTCACCGCACCACGATGAGCCCCACCAAGCTTGAGCTGCTGGCGAGTTGGCTGCCCGCGCAGCCTTGGTACGAGGCCACCGGCAGCGCGCCGGAGCCGGTGAAGGCCGGCGGGTTCCGGCTGGACGACCCGGAGGGCGAGGTGGGCATCGAGTTCATGGTGGTCACGGACGCCTCCGCCGCGTACCTCGTCCCCCTCACGTACCGCGCTGCGCCGATCGAGGGGGTCGCCGACGACGCGCTGATCGGCACCTCCGAGCACGGCGTCCTCGGCACGCGCTGGATCTACGACGGCGTCCACGACCCCGTCCTCGCCGCCCAGCTCCTCGCCCTGCTCCGGGACGAGGCCGTGCCGCAGGCCCAGAGCCTCTCCGACGCCCCCGACCCGACTGTCCACCGCGACGGCGCCGAGCTCGCGGCCACGGCGACCTTCTCGGACCTCACCGTCACCCGCCGACTGGAACCGGCGGCCGCCGTGCCCGCCCCGGCCGCCGCGCACGTGACCGCCACCTGGCGGCTCCCGGACGGCTCCGAGGTCCGCAGCCTCTTCGTGACGGCCTGACCGCAACGGGCACAGGATGTCGGGTCCGGCAGGGGGCGGTCTTCCTACCGTGAAGGACGTCAAGGGAAGGAGACCGCGGTGCTGGACCGGTTGAACGAGGCGCTGGAGCACATCGAGGCGCACCTCGGCGAACCGATCGAGGTGACCGAGCTGGCGCGGATCGCGACGACGTCGGAGTACCACTTCCGCCGGATGTTCTCGGCGCTGGCCGGTATGCCGCTGTCGGAGTACGTCCGTCGGCGGCGGCTCACCGTCGCGGGCGCCGAAGTGCTCGCCGGGGACCGGTCGTTGCTGGACATCGCGGTGCGGTACGGCTACGGCTCGGGCGAGGCGTTCGCCCGCGCGTTCCGCGCCGTGCACGGCGTCGGTCCGGGCGACGCCCGGCGGGCCGGTGCCGCACTGCGCTCGCAGCAGCGGATCTCCTTCCGTCTCGTCGTCGAAGGAAGGAGCACCATGCGATACCGCATCGTGCAGAAGGAAGAGTTCAGGATCGTCGGGAAGAAGGCCCGGGTCCCGCTCGTCCACGAGGGCCCGAACCACGCCATCGCGGAGTTCGTCCGCGGCATCGGCAAGGAATCGACGGCCCGCATCGCCGCCCTGTCCGACCAGGAGCCGAAGGGCATCGTCGCGGTGAGCGACGACCTCGACCCCAGCCGGGCCGAGGGCACCGAACTCGACTACTACCACGGGGTGGTGACGAGCGCGGCAGCCCCGGACGACCTGGACGAACTCCTCGTCCCGGCCGGCGCGTGGGCCGTCTTCGAGAACTCCGGCCCGTTCCCGCAGTCCCTCCAGTACCTCTGGCGGGACGTCTTCACCCAGTGGTTCCCGTCCAACCCGTACCGCAGCCGCCCGGGCCCGGAGATCCTCTCGGTCACCCTGACCCCGGACGGCGCCGAGGCGGACGCGGAGCTGTGGATCCCGGTGGAGCGTACGGAGGCCTGACGGGGCCGGAGCCGGGCGCTACTTCCGCACGCAGCCGGGGCAGGCATCGGCCTCGGCTGCACGGAAGGCCAGATGGCAGTCCTCGCAGTACTGCATCGGCAGCGGCGAGGCAGGGCCGGGCGGCGCGGGCGGGAGCTCCGGCGGCAGCCACTCCCGCAGCCGGAACGCCAGCAGCCGTCCGGGCCAGCGGATCGTCCCTGACGGCAGCGCGCCGGCCAGGGTCCGTGTCACGGCCTGCGGCGCGACGCCTCGCTCCAGCCATGTATGCACGGCCGGGGCGAGTCGCCGTACGTCGCTCTCGGAGAGCAGCAGCCGGGGCTCGACCTGCCGCAGCCCGGCGAGCAGGGACGCCGCAGGTTTCAACTCGTCGGTCAGCGTGGGTACTTCGGGTTCCGGTCGGGCGGCAGTCTTCCGGCGGGCCGGGCGGGCGCGTTTGACGAGGTCGACCGGGTGCGGATGCTCGTACCAGGTGGTCAGCGTGATGAGCTTGGCCCCGTCGCCCCGTACGACCTGCCGCTTCAGATAGCCGGCCGTCTCCAGCTCCCGCAGGGCCCCGGCGATCCGATGCGCGCCTTCACGGAAGCGGGCGGTCAGCGCTTTGATCCCGACGAGAGCGCCGTCGGGCAGAGACTGGATGTACACGCCGATGCCGATCGCACAGGCGGAGAGCTCGGGATGTTGTGCGAGATGGTTCCCCACGATGATGAACTTCTCGTCGTGTCGGTGCCGTACGTGCGTCACACCGGCCCGCGCGGGCGCGGCAACGCTAAACTGCGTCGCAGTCATCGGGAAGGTCTCTTCTTCCTAGGTGATCAGGCCCTCGACCGGGATGCCAGTCCCGCCGGGGGCCGAAATCTTTTATGGCAGTTGCGAGTTGGCGCGACCGTACCCCGCCGACCGGCCGTTCTGCCACATTGTCACTCGAAAGCGTGAGCTGTCGGGTTTGGGGCGGAAGCGGTTCTTACTCCCGTCCTTTTCCCGGGATGTCGCGCGTTCCCGCTTCGCACCCTTCCGGGTCGCGTCAGCCCGAATCCGGGGTCAGTGCAGCGCCTCGATCGCCTTGAGGATCAGCGCCCGCGCCTCGGCCCCGTACACAGCCATGCTGCGCAGCTGCTCGAACGCCTTCAGGTACAGGGCGATTTCGGAGGGCTGGGTGACGTTGACCTCCGCAGACATCAGCTCGACGGACACGAGGAGGTCGTCGTGCACGTCGAACGTCTCCTGCGGCCAGAGCACCCGCTCGCGGGTGGATGTCGGGATGATGCCGAACGACACCTGCGGCAGCGCCCCGGCCGTCAGGAGGTAGCCCAACTGTGCGGCCATCGCCTCCGCGTCACCGAGCTGGTAGTGGAGCACGGCCTCCTCGACGACCATCACGAAGCGGTGTCCGGGCTCGTGGATGACCTGGGCGCGCTGCATGCGCGCTGCCGCGGCTTCGACGGCGTCGTCGGGCACCCCGAGGAAGCGCGCGTTCATGCTCAGCAGCGCCTGGGCGTAGCCCTCGGTCTGCAGAAGGCCCGGCACGAGGACCGGGGAGTACACACGCAGCACGTTCGTCGACCGGTACAGCTCGGTGTAGTCGTCCTGCAGCTTGGCCAGGCCCGTGCGCACGCGCTGCCGCCACTCGCGGTACAGAGACTCCGCGTGCTGAGACGCCGCGATCAGATCGGGCGCCTGCTCGGTGGCGTCGGTGGCACGGCACCACAGGCGGATGTCGGTGGGTGACGGTAGGGTGCGCGCGTTCTCGATGCGGGAGGTCTTGGCGTGGTGCCACCCGCACGCGCGGGCCAGCTCGGTGACCGTCAGGCCGGCGCTCCTCCTCAAGTCGCGCAGTTGGCGGGCGACGTTCTCGCGCGCGGCCTGGGCGGAGGATGACGGAGATATGGGCATGAGCTGACCGGCGGGCTCTCTGTCAGTGGATCTCGTACTGGTCGTGTGGGATTGCGCGGTTCCAGATCGCCTCGAAGGCATCCGAGCACTGCTTGACGATGCTCGGATCAGTGTGCAACTCCATGTCCGGATCGGCCCAACCGCCGTCACCGGTGAAATGGTTGAACAGTACCTGTGCTCCGTCGAAGATCCACAGGTCGGCGCCCGGGACCATCAGGTCGACGGTCCGGCGGCGGGGCAGCCACCGCACCTGCTCGCCTGCGCCGACGTTGACGACGGTCCCGGCGTGCTCGTAGCGGATGTAGTCGGTGACCGGTTCGGACACGATGCGGGCCCGGCGCACGACGACGCCGCGGGCTACAGCGCGGGAGATCATGTCGACCCACGGCGCCCAGTACTCCGATGCGGGATCGGCGTCCCGACGGCCGGTGGACAGCCAGGTGTCGAAGTCGTCGGCCTCGTCGCCCACGGCGTACTGGTCGCGCATTTCCAGGTGTACGGCAGATCGCTGTGCGGCCTCGAACAGTTCGTCAAAGCTGGGCACGCTCTGCGGCATCGCAGGCCTCCCTCAGGACGGGGATCAGTCGTGCGGGGACGCGCACCACTGTCTCGTGATCGGGGATGCCCTGGGCGTGCCCGGGGGCGGTGTTGGCCGAGCACTCGGCTCGCGTGGCCTCGTCTGCGATGTAGCTCTGGATCACGATGTCCGCGGTCTCCGGGTCCACCCACGCAGTGGGTGAGCCGTTCTTCCCGGTGTCCGGATCGATCCCGACGAACTGTAGGCCCATGGCTGCCTTCCAGGTGAAGGTGGTGCGTCGATGTGCACCAAGCTGGCCCCTTGAGACAGGCTGGGTCAAGAGCGTGAACGCACCATTCGGCAGCTGGGGCAGCCAGTTGCACATCCATGCACATTGCTGGCGGAGCTCCTTCCTGCACTCCTAACGTCGGCAGAGACGACAGAGCCGTGCGGCCGACGCCGCGAAGGAGCGCCGACATGAGGAACACTGCCGCCCCGCCGCCCAAGACCCCGGAGTGCCGCCAGGGCGTACACGGCTGGTGCCGTCCCGGCCCGGTGTCGACGTCGTACGGGGACCTCGTCTTCACGGTCCAGTGCGGCTGCGCGTGCCATGGCGGAAAGGCGTTGCCGATCGTCGCCCAGACGGATCGTCAGCGTCGCGGCCGGGACTGTGCCGTGTGCGGTGTCGTGCTCTCGCCGGCTACGGCTCGTGACCTCGGGCCGCGTCCGATGGGCGGACTCGTGCGGTTTCCGCGCGTCTGCCGCCGTCACGAGGAGGCGAGCGGCGCGTGATCCTCCACTACGGGATGGGGACGTACCGGTGCCCCACGCCGGTGCACACACGGGAGTGCGGCGACGGCCGGCACGACGAATGCAGGGGCGGTGAGCCTTTCGCGGTCGCCGTCGGCGGCGGGCAGCGCGTGCGCCAGTGCGTGTGCACGTGCCACGGCCGGGGCGAGCGCCGGTGAGTGGGGTCTACGGGCTGGTGTCCCGTTGGTCACCTGATCACCACTGATCACCCTCCTGCACACCCCTTCGCCGCTCCGTCACGGAAAGCGCAAGTAACCCTGTCCCGGAGGGATTTGGACCGGTACCGTCCTGTAGCGGCAGGCACTCAGGGGGAAGACCGGGGGGTCGGAGTTGAGCGCTGTCCGTGTGCAGGTCGTCCGGGCTGGGGAGCTGGGCGATCGGGAGATCGAGGCGTGGCGGGAGCTGCGCGCCAAGTCCGGTTCGCCGGCCAATCCGTTCATGGAACCGGAGTTCACCCGGGCCGTCGCCGAGGTGCGGCCGCGGGCCCGGGTGGCCGTGGTGTGGGAGGGACTGGAGCCCGTCGGGTTCTTCCCGTTCGAGAAGGGGCTGTTGGGGCACGGGCGGGCCATCGGTCTCGGGGTGTCGGACTGCCAGGGCGCCGTCCTGCGGCCCGGGCTCACCACGTCCGCGCGGCGGCTGCTGCGGGACTGCGGGCTCGTCTCGTACGAGTTCGACAACCTGGAGGCCGGGCAGCGCGTCTTCCCGCCCTCCGGCGGCGCCGGCGCGCACGCCTCGCCCGTGATCGACGTCGGCGAGGGGTACGCGGCGTACCTGGACGTGCTGCGCGTCCAGTCGCCCAAGTTCCTCAAGACCACTCTCGCCAAGGAGCGCCGGCTCGGGCGGCAGGCCGGGGAGCTGCGTTTCGTGTTCGACGAGCGCGATCCCGCCGCCCTGCGCACCCTCATGGACTGGAAGTCCGCCCAGTACCGGCGGACCGGCCGTCGCGACCGGTTCGCCAAGGAGTGGATCAACGCGCTCGTGCGGCGGCTCCACGAGCTGCGTACGCCCGGCTGCTCCGGCCTGCTGTCCGTTCTCTACGCGGGTGAGCGGCCGATCGCCGCGCACTTCGGGCTGCGCTCGGCGACCGTCCTGTCCTGCTGGTTCCCGTCCTACGACCCGGAGTTCGCCAAGTTCTCGCCGGGTCTCATCCTCCATCTGAGGATGGCCGAGGCCGCCGCGGCCGCCGGGATCGGGATGCTCGACCTGGGCCGCGGGGCCGCCGAGTACAAGGACGCGCTCAAGACCGGTGAACTCACCGTGTACGAGGGCTCCGTCGTCCGCCCCGGCGTGCGCGCCGGGCTGTACTGGCTCTCCCGCGAGCCGTCCCGCCGGGCCCACGCCTTCGTGCGCAACCGGCCCCGGCTCGCCGGCTACGGCCGCGAGGCCCTCAACCGCCTCGCCCGCGCCCGCGGCCACCGCTGACGCGCACACACTCGGGGGGATCCGTGAGAAGTACGCCTGTGCACAGCACCAGCATGTCCGTCGCCCAGCTCGATCTCGACTCGCCCGGCGGAGGCGTGCTCGCCTTCGCGCCCGTGCCGGGGGGCCCGGCCGTCACCGTCCCCGGGGACGTCTACGCGCTCGTGCGGCTGCGCGGGCGGCCCGTTGCCACCGTCCTCGCACATGTGACCGTCGGGGCCGACCCCGCCGACGTCATCGCCGGGCTCGCCCGGGGCCGGGTCTGCGAAGCGCCCGCCGCCGAGCCCATCGGCGACCTGCCCCGCACCACCGTCGTCGTCGCCACCCGCGAGCGCGCCGACCAGCTCCCCCGCGCCCTCGACTCGCTCCTCGACCAGGACCACCCCGACTACGGGATCGTCGTCGTCGACAACGCACCCACGACCAAGGACACCTACGAGCTCGTCACCGGCGCCTATGCCGGGCGCGTGACCTACGTCCGCGAGGACACTCCCGGGCTCGCCGTCGCCCACAACACCGGGCTCGCCGCCGCTGACGGCGCGGTCGTCGCGTTCACCGACGACGACGTCGTCGCCGATCCGAACTGGCTGAGCGCCCTCACCGCGCCCTTCGCCGCCGACCCGCGGCTCGGCTGCGCCACCGGCCTGATCCTGCCCGCCCGGCTGAGCACCCCGGCGCAGATCCTCCTCGAGTCCCACGGCGGCTTCGCCAAGGGCTTCGCGCCGCGCACCTACGACCCGGGCCGGCCGCCCGCCGACGAGCCGCTCTTCCCGTTCACCGCGGGCAGCTTCGGCTCCGGCGCCAACATGGCCTTCCGCACCCGCGCCCTGCGGGCCGTCGGCGGCTTCGACCCCGCCACCGGCACCGGCACTTCGGCGAAGGGCGGCGACGACCTGTACGGCTTCGTCGCCGTCCTCACCGCCGGGTACCGGCTGCGCTACACCCCGGACGCCCTCGTCTGGCACCACCACCGCGAGACCTGGCAGGACCTGCGGAGCCAGGCGTACGGCTACGGCGCCGGCCTCACCGCGTACCTCACCGCCGCCCTCGTCCGCCGCCCCGCGCTGCTGCCCGCGCTCCTCGCCCGGCTGCCGCGCGGCCTCGCCCATGCCCGCGCGATGACCGCCCAGCGCGGGGACACGGGACAGAGCGTCCCCGGCGAGCACGGCGTCTCCACCCATCCCTGGCCCCGCAGCCTCTCCCGGCTGGAGCGGCGCGGCATGCTCTACGGGCCGCTCGGGTACGCGAAAGCCCGCCTCGACCTCCGTCGCAAGAGCGGGGGCATGAGATGAACGCGCCCGCCCGCATCGGCATCCCCGTCCACATCCGCATCCCCGTCCCCATCCGCATCCCCGTCCTCCTCTACCACGCCGTCATGGAGGACCCGCCGGACTGGATCGCCGAATTCACCGTCACGCCCAAGGAGTTCGGCGCGCAGCTCGACGCGATCGTGGACAGCGGCCGTACGCCGGTCCGGATCGGCACGCTCGTCGACCACCTCGCCGGCCGCGCCGCGCTGCCGCCCCGCCCGGTCGTCCTCACCTTCGACGACGGCTTCGCCGACCTGCCCGGGCCCACCGCCGAGGCGCTCGCCTCCCGCGACCTGCCCGCCACCGCGTATCTGACCACCGGGGCGATCACCCCCGGCCGGGCCAGCCTGCTGCCGCCCGCCCCGATGATGCTGCTCGGCCAGGCGCCGCTCCTGGAGCAGTACGGCATGGAGGTCGGCGGCCACACCGTCACCCACCCGCAGCTGGACACGCTGCCGGCCGCCGCCGTACGCCGCGAACTGCGCGAGTCCAAGGCCGCGTTGGAGGACGTCCTCGGGCACGAGGTCGTTCACCTCGCCTACCCGCACGGCTACAACAGCCGCGCCGTGCGCCGGGCCGCGCTCGACGCCGGCTACCGGTCCGCGGCCGCCGTGCGGCACGCGCTCAGCTCGGAGCGGGACGAGGCGTACCGGATCGCCCGGCTCATCGTGCGCCGCACGCACACCGTCGCCGACGTCGAGGCGTGGATGGCGGGCGGCGGCGCGAAGGCCGCGCCGTACCCGGACTCGCTGCCGACCGTCGGCTGGCGGCTGTACCGCCGGGCGCGCGCCGCGCTCCGCGGACCCGAGTTCGCCGGATAGGAGGGGAGAGCCGCCGTGCAGCAACGTGTGCCCGCACCGGTCACCGGGAGCGGCGTGCCGCCGCCCCGGCCCGCCGCCCGGCGGGAGCAGCAGCAGCCGCCCAGAAGACCGGACCGCCCGGACGGAACCCCTTCGGCGCAGACCGTTCTCAGCCTCCTGCCGCTGCTCGCCGCCGCCGGCCTGTGGGTGTACGCGCTGCCTCGCATCCCCTTCCGGGACATCGGCGACTACGGGCTGCTCGACCGCTTCCCGCCCGCGTTCTACGCCGCGCTCGCCCTGCTGACCTGCGGTTTCCTGGTCACCCTGCGGCGCGCCGGGACCGCGCCGCTGTGGCCGGCGACGTACAGCGTCGCGATGCTCGTCGCGCTCAAGGCCCCGCCCGCGATCCTGTACGACTCCGTCCGCTACGCCTGGGCCTCCAAGCACGACGCCGTGATCAGCCGGCTGCTCGCCGAGGGCACCGTCCACCCGACCGCCGAGCTGTCCGGCGGTATGTCCGCCTACGATCAGTGGCCGGGGTTCTTCTCGCTGAACGCGGCGCTCGTCCGGGCGTTCGGCGTCGAGGGCGCGGCCTCGTTCGTCAACTGGGCCCCGGTCGCGCTCGGCGTGCTGACGCTGCCCGTGCTGCTGCTGATCTACCGCACCTTCACCGACGACTGGCGGCTCGTCTGGACCGCGGTGTGGATCTTCCAGTTGGCGAACTGGGTCGGCCAGGACTACCTCTCCCCGCAGGGCTTCGCGTATCTGCTCTTCCTGACCGTCTTCGCCGTCGTCGTCCGGCACTTCGTCCGGCCCGGCTCGGCCGGCCGGCTGCGTGACCGCACCCTGCTCGACCCGGCCGCGGCCGCCGTGCCGCCGCCGACCACCGTCCGGCAGCGGGCCGTCTGCATCCTGATCGTCGCCCCGCTGATCGCCACGATCAACGCCTCGCACCAGCTCACCCCGGTCATGCTGTGCGCGACGCTCTTCGCGCTCTGCCTCACCCGCCGCTACCGCAACATCGGGCTGCTCGCGGTCACCGGCCTGATCATGCTGGTCTGGGACCTGACGATGGGCCGGGTCCTGTTCCTGGACACCCTCGCCACGCTCAAGGACTCCGCCGGCGACCTGCTGTCCAACTCCCGCGCCGGGTACGCGGGCGAGCCCACCGGCCCCGGCCCGGAGCTCGTCGGGACGGCCAACATCGCGATGGTGCTGGCCCTCGCCGCGCTCGCCGGGACCGCCGTACTGCTCCGCCGCAAGCTGGTGCGCAGCGCGCTGCCGCTGCTGCTGGCCGCCGCCGCGCCGGTGCCCATGTTCGCGGTGAACGACTACGGCGGCGAAATGCTCTTCCGCGTCTATCTGTTCGGGCTGCCCGGCACCGCGTTCTTCGCCGCCGCAGCCCTGGTCCCGGCCGCCGGCGCGGCCGGTCGCACCGCGAAGATCTCCCGCCGGACCGCCGCGGTCGCCCTGCCGCTCGCGCTCGCCGCCCTGCTGGCCGGCTTCCTGCCCTCGTACTACGGCAAGGAGGGCATGCACTACGCCCCGCCCGCCGAGGTCGAGCTGACCAAACGGGCCTACGACCGGGCCCCGGACGGCGCGCTGATCCTCGCGACGACCGGCTCGTTCCCCGGCGCGTACTACCGCTACGACCACTACGAGCGCTGGTTCTTCACCGAGCAGGACGTCCCGGAGAACCTGAAGATGCTCAAGGACCCGGCCCGGTATCTGGCCGCCGGCATCCCCGAGGGCCGCCCCGCGTACGTGATCCTCACGCCCACGCAGGAGAAGGCGGTCATCGGCGAGGGCTATCTGCCGCCGGGCAGCTTCTCGACCCTGCGCGCCGACCTGAAGCGCTCGCCGCTGTTCCGGGTGGTGGAGGAGAGCGAGCACGGACTCGTCCTCGCGTACCGCCCGCCCCCCAAGTGACCGGTACTTCCGCCGCTCCGACCAGGAGGTCGTCATGGCCGCCCCGTCCGCACTCTCGACGCCGCTCGGGCTCAGACTGGGCCTCGCCGCCTCCGGATGGCTGGCGCTCGGCGCGACCGCGCTGCCCGGCGGCTCCCCGCTGCGCTGGATACCCGTCCTCGCCTTCGTGACCTTCGGCCCCGGGCTCGCGCTGCTGCACCCGCAGCCGCCCGGGCTGCGCCCCGGGGCCCGCCTTGAGGCGCTGGCGCTCGCCGCGCCGGTCAGCCTGTCGCTGGCCGCGCTCACCGCGACCTCGCTGTTCCTGGTCGAGGGCTTCTCGACGACCGCGTTCCTGGCTTCGCTGGCCGCGTTCGCCACGGCGGCGGCCGCGCTGCCCGGCGTC
>NZ_DATCVQ010000237.1:0-7761 GCF_036566765.1 Streptomyces sp. | reverse complement strand
CGGCACGAAACTTCAGGTCGCCATGGCGCGCATTGCGTCAGGTCGCGGAGTGGAGCTCGCGGAGCATCACCGCGAAGTTCGGCGAGTCGGGGAACGGTTGACGGTTGCCGACGTGTCGGTACCCCCATGACTCGTAGAGGGCCTGGACCTTCGGGTGGTCGGGGTCGACGAGGAGGACGGCCAGGGCTTCCGGACGGTCGGCCAGGAGCGCGGTGTGCAGTCGTTCCGCGGTGCCCGTCTTCCTCCACTTCGGGCGGACCATCAGCTCGGAGAGCGAGAACGTCGACGCCGCTGCCGGCGGGGTGCTGACGTGCTCGCGCCACCATTCCCGGCCCGGTGCGGCCGGTGCCCCGTAGGCGAAGCCGACCGGCTCGCTGCCGTCGTAGCCGATCACGCAGGCGAAGCCGGGATGCCCTCCCCAGTGATCCACGAACCAGGGGAATCGCCGGGTGAACTCGTTGCCCATGGCGTCCGCGTAGCTGTCTGCGTGGACGTCCAGCAGGGTCTGCCGAATCTGGGGCAGGTCGGCGTGTGTGCAGTGGCGCAGGTCAATGGGGGCGGTGGTCACGAGGGTTCCATTCGGTGCGGTGGCGGTCGGTCCGTTCGTCGGAGATGCGCGAGGAGGACCAGGGCCTCTTCGGCGAGGCCGAGCGAGCGCAGTACCGCGCGTCTGTCGCGGCCGTGGGCCTGGCCCATGGAGGTCGGCGCGTTGGCGGGGGAGGCGTGCAGGGGGCTGCGGCCGCCCGCCGGCGCGGTCTGGGCAGCGGCCCCCGGCGGCCCCCGGATCACTGGGTCCGCGCCGCTACGGGTTGAAGAGACCGTCCCCCTGGTTCCTGGTGCCCGGGCGGCCGGTCTCCACGAAGCGGCAGGCGGCGAAGTGCACGTCGCCCATGTCCGCGTGCAGGATGTCGCTCAGCAGCACATTGTCGTCGAACACGATGGAATGCCCGGCGAGTTGGGGATCGAGCAGCGTGGCCACGTTGATGACGTGGGCGCCCGGGGTTCCCGGGTCGAGTTCGACGTCGTACCCGCCCGCCACAGGTGTGGCCACCGCGGGGTTGCCCCTGATGGTGAGCCCGGAGGGGTAGGAGATCATGTAGTTGGGCGCGGATCGGCCCCCCACCAGGGTGCGCGAGGCACCGGCCTGCGTGCCCTGCTCGACGCTGCCCGCCTGCTCGGTGCCTTGCTCCACCTGGCCGCCCAGGTCGTCCGGGACGGTCTGCCCGTGCACGGTGTAGAAGTGCAGCCTTGTGCCCCTGGGCACCCGGAAGTATCCGTCCACCCGCTCCCAGCCGCCGTGACCGCTCAGGACGAGGCCGTCCCCGCGCGCCGCGGTGGTGTTGTCGGCGAACCAGTCGTCGTTCGGGTTGGCATGGTTGATCTGGGGCCGGTTTCCCGAGTCGTTCGCGCGCTGGACCGCGGTCTCCGCGCGCGCCCGCTCCCCGGGGCCGTCGAGGGCGGCACGCTGTACGGCCGGGCCGCCGGACATGACCCTGCGCGCGTTGGCCTCGGCCTCGCGCTCGAAGCGGTCGGAGGGGTCGGAGACCCTGAGGCCCGTCCCGTTGTCGGTGCCCGCCACGGGACCCGTGCGCTGCTGGATCACATGCGTCAGCTCATGCGCGAGCGTGTGCTTGTCGCCGCCCCCGGCGCCGATGACCACATGGCTGCCCGAGGTGTACGCGCGTGCCCCGATCTCCGCGGCGGAAGCCCTCGCCGCGGTGCCGCTGTGCACCCGTACGTCCGAGAAGTCGGCGCCCAGCCGCGCCTCCATGTCAGCGCGGGTCGCGCCGTCCAGCGGCCGCCCCGGCCCGCGGAGGACCTCCTGCACCGCGGAACGCTGCACGGCGGGCCGCCCGGCCTCGTCGTGCCCGCAGTCGGCGCTGTGCTGGTGCGCGTCCTGCGCGTCCTCCTCGCCGAGGCGACCGGCGGCGCGGAGCATCTGCACGACGGCGGCGTTGCCGATGGTGCCTTGCAGGCCCACGAGCGTGGGCGGCACGGACTCTGCGCCACCGCGGCCGCTCTGCCCGCCCGGCGTGCGACCCTCCGTGCGGCTCGTACGGCTCCGGGCCGAGGCGGTCGCCGTAGCGGTGCCAGGTTCCTCGGACTTCTTTCGGGCTCGCATAGACCTTCTCCCCACGCAGGACGCAACCCCTCCTGCTTAGCCGCCGCGCTCCGTGGACGCCAGGTCCGTGAGGGCACACTTCGCTGCCCGCGAGGGCACCCGGAACAGGACCCGTACACCGGGACGGCCCCAGACCGTCACGTTCCTCACGTCTGAACGGATCCCTGTGCGTGCCCGTATCAGACAGTGCGCGTCCCCTGTTCTCGACGAGCGCGGCACCTCCCTGACCCCGATGAGATGAGGACCGGCCTATGAACCCGCCTGCCAACCTGCCCATCCAGGCCCTGCCCAACGGCGAAGCTGAACTCCGCCTCGTGGTCCAGCTGACCTGGGACGACATCGCCGCCCTCGGCAAACAGGCGAGCCGGCTGGCCGCCCAGCACAAGCGCCCGGTCAGCCTCGACGAGGCCGCTAGCGACAGGCTGCGCACCAGGCTCCCGGACGCCGGTCAGGGCAATGCCCAGCGGATGGCGGCCCTGCCGCCCCGGCCTGCGGCCAACACCGCATAACCCTCGCAGGAGTTGGCCGCCCGACCCCCGGTCCGTGCACTCGAGGCAGGGGGCGGCCCGCCCTGGCGCGCTGTGTTTCGCGCACGGGGGCGGGACGCCTCCTCACCGCTCCGAGGCCGTGATTCACCTGGTCATGACCGACCTGATGGCTCGCCGCGTCACCGGCGGGCAGCACCGGCAGCCAGGGCAGTCGACCGGGGCGCCGGACGCCTCGTTCTCCTCTACGGAATCCCCTGCATCCGCATCGCCGCCCTTACCACCTCTGCCGTCACAGGGGCTCACGACGGCGTCCAGCTGATGCTCGGCACGAAGCCGGTCGAGATCTCAGAGCCGCCGGCCAACTGGCGGGCGAAGTACCGGCCGTCGTCCTCAGCCGCCTTCTCGGCATCCACATCAGCACGCCACGCTCTGGTCCCAGGAGGCGGGCGACACTCGCCCAGGCTACGCGGCGGCGGTGGCACGGAGGGAACTCCGCAAGAACTGATTGCCGGGGGTTGCAGATCAACCCCCGGAAAGTGATGTCACACCCATCATGACAGGTCAGAGGGTGTTTTCGTAGGAGGAACAGCACAGGCAACCAGCCTTGTTCGGCCCTCTCTTGGGCACCCAGAATCTCCGCTATGAATCACTCGGGGAAAGTCGATCAGGACGACATCGTGCGAGCGCGGAATGTGCTGCTCGCGTCCGGACGCCGCACGCCGCGCGAGGAAGTCGACGCCTACCGGGTGCTCGCTCAGGTCAGCCCCGCCTCGTACCTACCGCTCTTGTCCAAGGCGCTGCAACGTCTGACCTACGACACTGCCTCCGGCAAATGGCATGCATCCTCGCTCGCGCTGTGCGAGGAGGCGGTGGCCGTGGCGCGGTCCATCGATCCGGCCGAACCTGCCCGTGCGGACGTTCTGTACGACGCCCTCAACTCGTGCCAGAGAGAGCTGTACACCGTGGGCCGACGCGCCGAAGGACTCGCCATGCGCGCCGAGATGCTCGCCATCGGCCGTGCACAGGCCGAACTGTCCGGAGTCCCCGTGGCCGGACTGAGCAAGTGGGCTGCCGGCCTCTCCGAGGAAGGCCGGTATGCCGAGGCTGCCGATGCCATGACCGAGGTGGTCGCAGCGATCCTGCCCGGCGGGTCCCGCAGTGGGGCTCTCGCCTGGTCACTCCTGGAGTGGATCGCCGCTCTCCATGACGCCGGCCGGTCCGGCGAAGCACTCGCCGCGTTCGAGACACTCGTCAGCATGGAAGCGGCCGAAGCCGCGAATGACCGCGACTCGATAGCCTGCCATCTCTACTCGCTCATCGGGTACGCACAGATGCTCGACACCCACGGCCGGGGCGAGCAGGCGGCCCTCGTGCGGCAAGAGGCACTCACCTTGCTGACGGAGTTGGCCGATACCGGTGAGCGGAAATCCTGGGGTAGCTATCAGGCGTCGTTCTGGGCGGTCCTGCTGACCTTCTCCGGCGCCGAAGGTGATCGGGCTGCGTCCGATGGACCGCGTCCGCCTTCGGGGGCTGCGCCCATAGAGTGGTCGCCCGATGCCAAGCGGCGCTACTTCGACAGCCGTCATGCCCTCCGAGAAGAGGTGGACACCCTCGCTCCGCGAGCCACCGAAGATCCGGACCGACACCTGGCCGAACTGGTTCGCCTGCATCGCGTCCTCACCATCCGCTCCGCCGTCTACTGGGAGAACCGCACCCATCTGTTCGCGGAGCAAGTGCGCTCCCTGTTCAACGACGGAGTGAGCCTGGCCCGCCGACTGGCTCAGCACGACCCGGCAGAGGGAACGCGAACACTGGCCAGGATCCTGATCGACCGATCGACCTTCCACACCGCCGTCTGCGAGTTCAGGCCCGCGCTCGATGATTTCCGCGAAGCCCTGAGCTACCTGGGGGAGGCCAACTAACCCGAACCGGCCAGCGTCCGCGCCAGGACTCGTGCACACAAGCAGCTCGCGCAGAGGAGCATCAGCCATTCCGCGGACCTCCCGGAGTACCGGATCGGTGTCTTCCCAGTAGGTGCTGTGGAAGCCTTCGACCGTTTCACGAATGTGCTCGATCTCCCAACCCGCGCCCTCCGGCCAGGGCTTCGCCAGCCGCCGGACGCGGTCACGGTGCACGCGGAGCCGCAGGGGCGTCGCGAGACAGCCCGCCGCGTACACCTGCCTGGCACCCGAGATGTGCCCGACAGCGGCCGACAGGGCAGGACGCCAGCAGGCCGCACGGGCCCAGGCTTGCGGCACAACTCGCCCAATCCGTACGGCCCTTCCTGCGGCACTGCAGGGGCGTGATACTCGACCGGTGGACTCCATCTATCGCAGCACGGCGGGCGAGAAGCTCATCCGTTGCTGGTGTCTCGACCAGCTCGCCGCATGGTCGGTGCCGCACGAACGCAAGACGGTGACAGCCAAGGGCGCACTGACCCATGTGGTCCTCGCCGGCTCGGGTGCGACGACGGTCGTGTTCGTCCCGGGAACGAACTTCAACGCCGCCGCATCCCTGCCGCTGGCCACGGCGCTGGTCGCCGCCGGCTACCGGGTCCTGTTGGTGGACGTCCCGGGCCAGCCCGGTCTCAGTTCTGGTGAATGTGGCCTCTCCGGTGGTCAGTTGTCCTGGTATGGGAGGTGGCTGAGTGAGGTGATGGAGCAGATCTCGTCCGAACCGGTAGTGGTGATGGGCCACTCCTTCGGTGCTGCCATCGCCCTGTCCAGCGACTCTCTCCAGATCGACCGGCTCGTCCTGGCTTCCCCCGGCGGGCTGACCAGGCTGAGGTTGACCCCCTCGGTGCTGGCCGCCTCGGCCGCCTGGTTCCTGCGGCCCGCACCGCAGCACAGCGCGCGGCTCCTTCGTGCCATGCTCGCGCCTGGCCATCCACCCCGCGAGGAATTGGTGGACTGGATGACACTGGTCGCCCGGCACGCGCGCTCCAGCGGAGCGCCCGGCGTTGCCGTCCTGCCCGCGCGGGCAATTCCCCGTGTGGTCGTCACTGGGGAGCACGACGTGTTTCTCCCTCCGCAGCGGCTCGGCCCCGCAGTGCGCGGCGCACTCGGCGCCGAGCTGCGTGTGCTCTCCGAGGCCGGACACCTCGTGGTCGAAGAGCTTCCCGAACGCCTGTCCGCCCTGATGGGGGACCCGGGCCAGTCTCTGCCGGCCGCTCCTGGCCGCTGAGGCGCGTACAGGGATGAGCCGGCGCGCTCACCCGACTCGTGGAGGATCCCGTCCTCCGTGTCTCCGTCGTCGATGCCAGGGACAGTTGTCCACGCGCTCGGGCGGCAGCCATCGGCCGGCGGTTGTAGCGGCGCTCACCTCGGCAGGTTGCGGGCGAAGAACGACCGTACGAGGTTGCGAACAGCGGGTACGGTGACGCGCGGGTCGGCCCGGCCGACCATGGTGGCGCGGTCGGCGGCGGTCATCAGGCCGGCGCTCTGGATCTGGGGAACAAGGGCCGCGTAGTCGGTGAAGACCCAGTGGTGGGTGTCGTCGAGCTGCCGCCGGGTGGCCGGGCCGCCGTGCGCGAGGAGCGCCTCCCAGGAGCGGTCCAGGCGGGCGTCGCGGAAACCGTCGGTGCCGGCCAGGAGCAGCGGCCGGTCCGTCGCCTGCCGGGCCACCGGGAGGAGTTCGCCGTCCATCTGGTCGAGGTACCCCTCCAGGTTGACGGCGGCGGCGATCCGCCGGTCCTCGTGGAGCGCCTGTGCGACCGCCGTGCCGCCCGCGGAATGGCCGTACACGCCGACTCCGTCGAGGCCGAGTGCGTCGAGGACGAAGCGGAGATCGGCGACCCGGGTGTCGATCATGGTGCGGAAGGCGGCCGCGTCGGGTGGGCCGATCAGTACGGTCTCCCGGACCCGCGAGCGTTCCGGCCGCTCGTCGGGGAACTCCACCTCGCTCGCGTCCCCCGGGTGGTCGACGGTGATGACCGTCCAGCCGTGCGAGGCGAGGTCCACCGCGAGGGAGCTGCCCATCGTGCGGGCGTCGCCGCCGCCGGGGCTGTAGAGCAGCACGGGGCGCCGACCGGGCAGGGGCTGGGCGCCGGCCCGAGCATGGGTGAGGGTGGCCGCCCAGTCGACTCCGGTCGGCGGCAGCGGCGGGTGGATCCAGTGGGCGAGGCCGGCGAAGGACTTGGCGGCGCCGGGGGTCATCTGCGCAGCGCGCGGGAAGCGTTGCCCGGGGACGGCCGGCCGCAGGACGGTGACCATGAGCTCGCGTACACCGACCCTGGGGTCCCAGGGGTCGTTGCGGGATGCGTCGACAAGGTAGTGCGTGCTTGCGCCGACGGGGTACGGCCCGCTGGGCGCCGGCAGACACAGTCGCAGGAGCGGCCCTCCGTCGCGGGCGGCGGCGGAGGCCGGGGCGGCGCCGAGCAGCAGGGCGGCGGTGCCGGCGAGGGCGCCCTTGGCGAGGGAGCGGCGGCTGGGTGTGAAGGAAGAGGTCATGGACGGCATCCTGGCGGCGGCCGCTGGGCCGGGGCGAAGCTTGTGGCTGGGGCCGAAAGGCTGGCGTGGAGCATGGGGATGTGCGTGATCCGGAGGGTCACACTCGAATTCGAGACCGGGCACCAGGCCCTGCAGGCTGAGCGCGCTGTGCTGGGGGCGGTCCGACGGGCCGGCCGGCCATCTTCGGCTGCCCGGACCGCGCAGGCGCAGGGCACACCGACCCGAGGCCCCGCCCCACCGTCGCCTCAGCGCTCGCGGCCGGTGACGGTGCGCGCTTCCCAGTCCCAGGCCGCGATCTCGACCCGGTTCCGGGTCCCGAGCTTGGGCTGGACGCTGACGAGGTGTGTCTTGACCGTCAACAGCGAGATGAACCGCTCGGCGGCGATCTCCTGGTTGGTGCGCCCCTGGCCACCCGCCGCACCACGTCGAGCTCGCGCCCCGGAGCTCCTTCGTGGGGGCGCGTGTCGCTGGTTCCTCGAAGAGGAGCTTCCGCCGGGCGGGGGCCCCACCGCCTCGGCCGTGCGATGGGCCGGCATCGGCCGAAAGCACGGTCCATGGCGGGGCGGCCGAGTTGGCGGCGTTCAGCCGGCCTCGTCACCGGAGAACTCCTGCCGCACTGGTGGCTGCCACAGCCACGCCGACCGCTTCTGTACCCGCGCCGACGTCATGCGGTCACACGGCGCGCTTGGTTCAGTGATCGTGA
>NZ_DATCVQ010000236.1:0-4405 GCF_036566765.1 Streptomyces sp. | reverse complement strand
CCGGCACCGCGCCGCGGCTCCCGCTCTGCACCGTGCCGCGGCTCCCGCTCTGCACCGTGCCGCGGCTCCCGCTCTGCACCGTGCCGCGGCTCCCGCTCTGCACCGTGCCGCGGCTCCCGCCCGGCATTGCGCCGCCGCTGCCCCGCCGTCCACCAGCCCCCGGCAGGGTTTCGGGAAGGGGTGGGGTGGGGGACTTTCGGGCGACCTTCATCGGCGCGCCACAAACCCGCAGATAAGCGAAGTTTGTCTGATTAGCGCGTATCGTCGCCGCATGCCCACGCCATACGGATCCCGCGGCGGCCTCGCCTTCGGCGCGGACGAACTGCGCGTGCTGCGGCGCGCTCTCGCCAGTGCCCTGTGCCCGATGCCGCTCGACGACGAGGACGTGCAGGACTGCCTGCGGCTCGCGGACGCGCTCGACGAGGCCGTCCGCGAGGCCGGACGGCTGCGCGCCTTCCTGCTCGACGACCTCGACCGCTACCGCGCCGCCCTGCCCGGCTCCGCCCCCGGCTATCTGGAACTCCTCCAGGACGCCCTGGCCGCCGGCTACGACCCCCTCCCCGAGGACCTCGCCGCGCTGCGCCCGCTGCGCGAGCGGCCGGTCGCCGCCGCGCTCCTGGAGCGGTGCGCGGTGCTCGCCGAGCGGTCCGTGCGCGCCCGCCTCGCCAGGCCCCGTACCCGGCTGCTCGCGCTGCCAGGCGGGCGGGCCGCGGACGAGCCGAAGCCCAAGCCCACGCCCGCCCCGCGGCCGAAGCCCGACGAGCGCCCGGTGCCCAAGCCCTCCGAGGTGTTCCCGCCGCGCCGACGCCCCGTTCCCCCGCCCCCGCCCGAGGAACGGGTCGCCGGATAGCTACTCTGGACGCCATGGAATACGTATCCGCGCTCCTGCCCCCCGTCGTGATGGCCCTGTTCTTCACCGGCCTCGTCGTGACGATCGTCAAGAGCCAGGGCGGTCCCAACAAGGCCAAGGAGGACGCGGCCGTGGACGCCGCGCTCGCCCGCGCCGAAGCCGCCCGCCAGGCGGACGGCAGCGACCGCTAGCACCGGCCCGCCACCCCCGCGAGGGCGTACGACCACTGCCGTGGCGTGCGCCCTTTTTCGTTGGGTTTCACCCGGTTCGCTCCGTCAATAACCGGCCATTCCGGCATCGCGGACTAAGGTGGCAATGTGCCCCGTCAATTGGGAGAGCTCGAAGACGCCGTCATGACACGCGTCTGGCAATGGAACCGCCCGGTGACCGTCCGGGAAGTCCTGGAGGATCTCCAGCAGGAACGGTCCATCGCCTACACCACCGTCATGACGGTAATGGACAATCTCCATCAGAAGGGCTGGGTACGCCGGGAAGTAGACGGCCGGGCCTATCGATATACCGCGGTCTCCACCCGCGCCGCCTACTCCGCCGCGCTCATGAACGAGGCCTGGGCGCAGAGCGACAACCCCGCCGCCGCTCTGGTCGCCTTCTTCGGCATGATGTCCGCCGAGCAGCGCGAAGCCCTCGACGACGCCGTACGGATGGTCCAGCGGGACACCCCGAATGCCCCGGAAGGACTGCCCGCGACCTCCGCGGAGGGCGGCGAGAGCGCCGCCGAGCCGGGGCGATAACGTCCCCCCATGTCGACGTCCTCCGCATCCGTCTCCGCAACCGCGCCGAAAGCCGTCACCGTACGCCGCGCCCGCACCTCCGATGTCGCCGCGGTCCGAAGGCTCGTCGACCCGCTCGTTCGCCGCGGCATCCTGCTCGACAAAGCGACGGTGACGCTTTACGAGCACATCCAGGAGTTCTGGGTCGCGGAACGCGACACCGACGGAGTCGTCGTCGGCTGCGGCGCTCTCCATGTGATGTGGGAAGACCTCGCGGAAGTACGCACGCTCGCCGTCGACCCGGACTTCAAGGGCGCCGGCGTGGGACATCAGGTGCTCGACAAGTTGTTGCACACCGCCCGATGGCTGGGCGTCCGCCGGGTTTTCTGCCTCACCTTCGAAGTCGAGTTCTTCGCGAAGCACGGCTTCGTCGAGATCGGCGAGACGCCCGTCGACGGAGATGTCTACAGCGAGCTCCTGCGTTCCTATGACGAGGGCGTCGCCGAGTTCCTCGGTCTCGAACGAGTGAAGCCGAACACCTTGGGCAACAGCCGGATGCTTCTGCACCTGTGAGCGTAAGCAACGACCGGATCCCTATGTCCGAATCGCGCACGTTTCCCGCGTTGTCGAGCTTCTGAACCTCTGCCAGGGGTTTGTGTTTTTCCGGGAAAAGCGGTTTCCTTTCCGCGTACTGCATTTTCGATGAAAGGAAATCCGGTGGCACAGAAGGTTCAGGTCCTTCTTGTCGACGACCTCGACGGCGTCGAGGCGGACGAGACCGTGACGTTCGCTCTGGACGGCAAGACCTACGAGATCGATCTCACCACCGCCAACGCGGACAAGCTCCGCGGCCTGCTCGAGCCGTACACCAAGAGCGGCCGTCGCACCGGTGGCCGCGCCGCCACCGGCCGTGGAAAGGGCCGCGTCGCCGCCGGCGGTAACAAGGACACCGCGGAAATCCGCGCCTGGGCGAAGGCGAACGGTTACGAGGTCAACGACCGCGGCCGCGTCCCGGCCTCGGTGCGCGAGGCCTACGAGAAGGCCAACGGCTGAGTTCGCGCCAGCCGGAGCCGGTGGCATTCCGTCGCCGCCGCCTCCACCAGTCGCACCAGACCGGGGGCGTCCTCGCAGCCCCCGACCGCCGGCAGCGCCGGCAGCGACGACTCGACCTCGCGGCCGGGCACGGGGGGCCGCAGCCACACCGCGGCGCCCGGCCGGTCGGAGCCGCTCCATCCTGGGGGAACGGGAGCGGTCATCCGGCCGCCCGGGCCGAGCCCGGCGAGGTCCAGGGCGATCCCGCCCCACTCCAGCCAGTCGAGCAGCCCCGGCAGCTCCTCCGCGCCTCCCGCGGCCACGAGCAGCCGCATCCGGCGCCCCATGAGGGCCACGGGGCCGACGCCGCCCACCCGCCGCAGCGCCGCGTGCCCGGCCGCCGCGGGCAGTTCGAGCACGTCGAACCGCAGCCCGGTCGGCAGCAGCACCGGCGGCCCCTCGACGGTCGCCCAGCCGAGCTCGTGCTCGTACCACCGCGCGAGGCCGTCCTCGGACGGTGAGCGGGGAAGCGGGACGGTGAAGGCCATGCCCGGGGAACTCCGGCACCTGCCGAATGGTTACGCCTATGCGGTCACGCACGGTCGACGCGACGTCGCGCATCGTGATCATCGCCGGGTTCGCGGGTGCATTCGGCGGCGCAAGGGTGTTCGCCCTTAGCGGAGGGAACCGGGGTAAGCCGCATGGAGTGTCAGTGCCTACGGGTAAGACATTCCATGTGGGGAGGGGCGACACGCGGGCTTTGGCGTCTCACGTTCGCCATCGGCGTACTGATGGCACGGGTAACTGCCTGGCCTGCGGGAACATCGTCTCGCACCATCGGGTTAGGACAGTTGTCGGCGTTCGGGGTCAGGAGGCCAAGGACGGGTGTCGGCAGTTGGAATGAGCGGTCCCCGCTTGCGGGACTAAGCTGCGGAAGGACAGGGAGGGGATCGACCCCTAACTGACTGACCGCTCTGAGGAGCGATTAACGATGTTCGAGAGGTTCACCGACCGCGCGCGGCGGGTTGTCGTCCTGGCTCAGGAAGAAGCCCGGATGCTCAACCACAACTACATCGGCACCGAGCACATCCTCCTGGGCCTTATCCACGAGGGTGAGGGTGTCGCCGCTAAGGCCCTGGAGAGCCTCGGGATTTCGCTCGAGGCGGTCCGCCAGCAGGTTGAGGAGATCATCGGGCAGGGGCAGCAGGCCCCGTCCGGCCACATCCCCTTCACCCCGCGTGCCAAGAAGGTCCTGGAGCTGTCGCTCCGCGAGGCCCTCCAGCTCGGCCACAACTACATCGGCACGGAGCACATCCTGCTCGGCCTGATCCGCGAGGGCGAGGGCGTCGCCGCCCAGGTCCTCGTGAAGCTGGGCGCCGATCTCAACCGGGTGCGGCAGCAGGTCATCCAGCTGCTCTCCGGCTACCAGGGCAAGGAAGCCGCCACGGCCGGCGGCCCGGCGGAGGGCACCCCCTCCACCTCGCTCGTCCTGGACCAGTTCGGCCGGAATCTCACCCAGGCCGCTCGTGAGTCCAAGCTCGACCCGGTCATCGGGCGCGAGAAGGAGATCGAGCGGGTCATGCAGGTGCTGTCCCGGCGTACCAAGAACAACCCGGTCCTCATCGGCGAGCCCGGCGTCGGCAAGACGGCGGTCGTCGAGGGCCTGGCGCAGGCCATCGTCAAGGGCGAGGTGCCCGAGACCCTCAAGGACAAGCACCTCTACACCCTGGACCTCGGCGCGCTGGTCGCCGGCTCCCGCTACCGCGGTGACTTCGAGGAGCGCCTGAAGAAG
>NZ_DATCVQ010000235.1:0-8532 GCF_036566765.1 Streptomyces sp. | reverse complement strand
ACCCGCACCCGGCGCGGCCGCGCCGCCTCCGCCGCCTCCCGCGCCCGGTCCGCCGCAGCCGAGCGAGAGCGAACTCGACTACGCCGCGCTCGTCCTGAGCGGCCCCGACGAGCAGGGCGCTCGGAGAGGCCGGCTGTTTCCCGGGGCTCCCGTCGACGCCGTCGCGGCCGAGTACCGCCGCCGCGCCGAAGCGGTGGCCGCGCTGCCGCTGCCCGGACACGCCGTGCGGCCGCGCGAGTCGGCGGGTTCCTTCGACCACCGCTTCGATGCCGCCGCCCGCGCCGACATTCCGTCGGACGGCGCGTGGCACACCGTCACCGTCGGCGAGATTCCGGTCGGTCTGCGGACCGAGTACCTCTGCGTGCCGTCCGTGGAGCAGACCGTGTACGCGACGTTGGTACTCTCCAACGCCACCGACCAGGCTCTGCTGGCCGGCCCGGTGGAGGTGACCGTCGACGACGACTATCTGCTGACCGCCGCACTGCCCACGCTCGCCCCCGGCGGGGTCCGCCGGGTGGGGCTCGGGCCCGCCGAGGGCATCCGGGTCACCCGCCGTACGCACCTGAACGAGTCGACCTCAGGCCTGCGCAACAACATCACCGTGCTCGACCACCGCGTCCACGTGGAGCTGGCCAACCGGCTCGCGGGGCCCGTCACCGTCGAGGTCCGCGAGCGCGTGCCGGTCACCTCGGAGCCGGACGTCCGCATCGAGGAGCGGGCCGACTGGACCGCGCCCGAGGACGGCGCGGGGCCGGAGGAGCATGCCCCGGGCACCCGCTTCTGGCGGGTGGACCTGCCCGCCGGCGGCACCGCCGCCCTCGACGGCGGCTTCGAGATCCGCATCCCGGCCGGCAAGGCCCTGACCGGCGGAAACCGCAGGAGCTGACGCACATCATGTCCATCGCCCCGGAGCCGATCGCCCTCCCCGTCACCGCCGTCACCTGCCTGGAGGACCGCGCCCACGTCGAGCGCACCGTCGTGCTCGAACTGGAGGCCGGAGTTCAGCGGCTGCGGCTCGGGCCGGTCAGCGCGCTGGCCGTCGACCGCACCCTCCACGCCGAGCTGACGTCCGATCACCCGGCCACCGTGCTCGACGTGCGGATCGTCCGCAGTTGGACGCCGCGCGGGCCGCTGCCGTCCCCCGACGACGACTCCGCCCTGCGCAGCCACGTGCACGCCCTCGAAGAGGAGCGGCTCGACCTGGAGCGGCGACGCGACCGGTTGCGCGCCCGCCTCGATCTGCTGGGCCGCCTCGCGGCCGATGTGCTGCGGGAGATCGGCGAGGGCGCGGGCTCCGGGGAGACCGAAGTGCCGCGCTGGGCCCGCGAGTTGGACCGGGTGGACGACGAGCGCGACGCGTACGGCGAACAACTCCGCGCCGTCGAGGCCCGACTGGCCGCTGTCGACGTCGAACTCGGCGAGACCTGGGAGGCCATGGCGCTCTCCGAGGCCGAGCCCGCCGAGCTGGTCGGTCACGTCGAACTGACCGTGCAGGCCGCGGTCTCCGGGCCGGTGGAGCTGCGCCTGAGCCACCTCACCCCGTGCGCCCTGTGGCGGCCCGCCTACCGGGCCGTGCTCGACGGGGACTCCCTGACGCTGGAGACCGACGCCATGGTCTGGCAGCGCACCGGCGAGGACTGGTCGGACGTACGGCTGACGCTGTCGACGGCCCGGTCGTCGCTGGCCACGGATCCGCCGCGGCTTGTCGAGGACCGGCTCACGCTCAAGGACCGCTCCGCCGCGGAGCGCCGCACGGTCGACGTCGAGCTGCGCGAGGAGGAGATCGCGACCCTCGGCCCGGCCGCGGTCCTCGGTCTCCCGGGTCTCGACGACGGCGGCGAGGCCCGCGTGCTGCACTCCCCCGGACCTGTCTCCGTGCCGGGAGACGGCCGCGCCCACCGGGTGCCGCTCTCCGCCTTCACCACGGCCGCGAGCAGCGAGTACGCCTGCTCGCCCGAGCTGTCCCCGCTGGTCACCCAGGTGGTGCGGTTCGACAACCTGTCGGGCCATGCCCTGCTCGCGGGCCCCGTGGACCTGGTCCGCGGCAGCGGATTCAGCGGCCGCGGCACGCTGGACTTCACCGCCCCCGGGGCCCCGTGCGAGCTCGCCTTCGGCAGCAGCGACGACTACCGGGTGACCCGGCATGCCGAGGAGTCGCGGGACTCCGCCGGAATCACCCAGCGGACCGTCGTCACCCGCACGGTCCGGCTGCACCTGTCCCGCTTCTCCGCCCCCGGGGAGCAGGGCGAACGACGCGTCGTCCTCAGGGAGCGCATCCCCGTCTCCGAGGTGTCGGCCGTCGAAGTGCGACTCGACGCGAAGGCCTGCTCCCCGGCCCCCGACGCACTCGACGCCGAGGGCATCGCCCGCTGGGACATCCCCCTCCCGCCCGGCGGCCGCCGCACGGTCACCCTGGTCTACGAGCTGTCGGCAAAGGCGAAGGTCACCGGTCTCTGAGCGCTGCGGGTCCGTCGACCACGGGGCGGGCGGCACGGCATCACCCGCTTGCCGGTCCTCAGGTTGACGCTAATGTCGATATATAGGCCACATGTGCATCCCCTGTCCCGCGCCCACAAGGCAAAGGGAGGGGAGGTACGAAAGGAGCCTCACAATGACCCGTACATTGCGAGCCGCGATAGCCCTGGCCGGAGCCGCAGCCCTGTCCCTCAGCGCGGTGGCGACCAGCGGAGCGGCCCAGCCGGGCGCGGGGAGCGAGAAACAGGACGTGAGGATCGGCCTGCTGCTCCCCGAGAGCAAGACCACGCGCTACGAGAAGTTCGACCGGCCGTACATCGAGCAGAAGATCAAGGAACTGGCGCCGGACGCGCAGATCGACTACTACAACGCCGCCGAGAGCGCCACCACCCAGCAACAGCAGGTCAACACCGCTCTCGCCAAGGGTGACAAGGTCCTCATCCTGGACGCCGTGGACGCGAAGTCGATCCAGTCCTCCGTGCAGAAGGCCCGTGACGCGGGCGTCAAGGTCGTTGCGTACGACCGTCTCGCGCAGGGGCCTGTCGACGCCTACGTCTCGTACGACAACAAGAAGGTGGGCAAGCTGCAGGGCGAGGCGCTGCTCGCCGCGCTCGGCGACAAGGCCGAGACCGGGCAGATCGTCATGCACAACGGCTCGCCGACCGACCCGAACGCGGCCGAGTTCAAGGCCGGCGCGCACTCGGTCCTGGACGGCAAGGTGAAGATCGGCAAGGAGTACGACACGCCGAACTGGGACCCGAACAACGCCAACCAGCAGATGTCCGGCGCCATCAGCGCACTCGGCAAGGACAAGATCGTCGGCGTGTACTCGGCCAATGACGGGCTGGCCGCCGGCATCGCCACCGCGCTCAAGTCCGCCGGCATGAACGTGCCGCTGACCGGCCAGGACGCCCAGCTCGACGCGATCCAGCGGATCCTGCTCGGCACCCAGACGATCACGATCGAGAAGCCGTACAAGCCGGAGGCCGACATCGCGGCGACGATGGCCGTCGACCTCGCCGAGGGCAAGAAGCTCCCCGCCGACCTCACGCCCATCACCGTCACCAGCGGCAGCGGCGAGAAGGTCCCGTCCACGCTCCTGACGCCGGTCGTGGTGAACAAGGACAACATCAAGGACACGGTCGTGAAGGACGGGCTGTACACGGTCGACGAGATCTGCACGCCGACCTATGCGGCGGCCTGCAAGGAGGCCGGTCTCGAGTAGCCGCCAGGCGTTTCATCCCGGTGGGGCGGAGCGGCCCGCGTGAGCGGGCGAGCGGAGGAGGCGGTTCCTTTGCCGGAATCACCTGTGCTCGAACTGCGGGGGATCTCCAAGCGGTTCGGCGCCGTCCAGGCGCTGAAGGACTTCGATCTCGAGGTCCACTCCGGCGAGGTCGTTGCGCTCGTCGGTGACAACGGCGCCGGCAAATCCACCGCCGTCAAGGCGATCGCCGGGGTGAACCCGCCCGACGAGGGCGTGATCGAGTGGCAGGGGCGGCCGGTCTCCATCGACCGGCCGCACGACGCCCAGAACCTGGGCATCGCGACAGTCTACCAGGACCTCGCTCTGTGCGACAACCTTGACGTGGTCGGCAACCTGTTCCTGGGCCGCGAGCTTCGCCGCTTCGGGATCCTCGACGAGGTCCGCATGGACCAGCGCTCGCACGAGCTGCTGGACACCCTGTCCATCCGCATCCCGAGCGTCCGCATCCCCGTCGCCTCCCTCTCCGGCGGTCAGCGCCAGACGGTGGCGATCGCCCGCTCGCTGATCGGCCATCCCAAGGTCGTCATCCTCGACGAACCGACCGCCGCGCTGGGCGTGGAGCAGACCGCCGAGGTGCTCGACCTGGTCGAGCGGCTCCGCGAGCGCGGCCTCGGCACCATCCTGATCAGCCACAACATGGTGGACGTGATGGCCGTCGCCGACCGGATCGCCGTCATGCGGCTCGGCCGGAACAACGGCTTCTTCGACAAGCGCTCCACCACCACCGAGGAGATCATCTCCGCCATCACCGGGGCGACCGATAGCGCCGTCACGCGCCGCCAGGCCCGCAAGCGGGAGGAGGAGCGATGAACGGTGACCGAGACCGCGCCGATGCCTCCCGAGGCCCCGAGGACGTCACCCAGGAACCGGCGCCGGGTGCCATGCCGGCCGTCGACGCCCGCCTCCTCGTCCGCGAGGAAGGCGTCAAGGGGTACCTCGGGGAGTTCCGGCGCAAGCTGCGCAGCGGCGAGCTGGGATCCCTCCCCGTCGTCCTCGCGGTGATCATCATCTGGACCGTGTTCGGGAGCCTGAACAGCACGTTCCTCTCGGCGCAGAACCTGTCGGACCTCAGCCAGCAGATCGTCGGCACCGGCATGATCGCCGTCGGCATCGTCTTCGTCCTGCTGCTCGGCGAGATCGACCTCTCCGTGGGCTCCGTCAGCGGGCTGTGCGCCGCCATCTTCGCCGTCCTCAACGTCCTGAACGGCATGAACCAGTGGCTGGCGCTCCTGATCGCCATAGGCGGCGGCGCGGCCGTCGGCCTCATCCAGGGATTCTTCTTCGCCAAGGTGGGGGTACCGGCCTTCGTCGTGACCCTGGCCGGAAACCTCGCCTGGAACGGACTGATGCTGCAGGTGCTCGGCACCAGCGGCACGGTGAACATCCCCAGCGAGAGCGTCGTCTCCAAGCTGTACTCGACCATCTTCCACAGCCCGGCCGCCGCCTATCTGACCGCGGCCGTCGGCGTGGGGCTGTTCCTGGCGGCCTCGCTCCTGGACGCCAGGCGCCGCCGGGTGGCCAGAGTGCCGTCGCGGCCGATCGCCGAGATCGTGCTGCGTACGGCGGTCCTCGCCGCGATCGCGTTCGTCACCGCGTACATCCTCAACCAGTACCAGGGCCTGCCGCTGGCGCTCCTGATCTTCCTGATCCTGCTGGTCGTCCTGGACTTCGTGCTGCGGCGCACCACGTACGGGCGCCGGGTCTTCGCCGTGGGCGGCAACATCGAGGGAGCGCGCAGGGCGGGCATCAGCGTGCCGTTCGTCCGCATGACCGTCTTCTCGATCGCGGGAACCATGGCGGCGATCGGCGGGATCTTCCTGGCCGGGCAGATCCAGTCCGCGAGCCAGACGTCCGGCGGCGGAAACCTGCTGATGAACGTGATCGCCGCGGCCGTCATCGGTGGCACGAGCCTGTTCGGCGGGCGCGGCACGGTCTGGTCCGCGCTCCTCGGCGCCCTGGTGATCGGCTCCATCCAGTCGGGCATGAACATCATGGGTGTCAGCAACGCCGTCCAGTTCATGATCACGGGATCGGTCCTGCTGGCCGCCGTGGTCGTCGACTCGCTGTCCCGCCGCACCCAGAAGGCCGCGGGCCGCGCCTGATCCGGCATCCTGCAGGCACGGACAGCCCGCCTCGCGCGCCGGACGGTGTGCGAGGCGGGCTGCTGCACCGCCCTCCGCGAGCGCGGTGTCCTCAGATGACGCCCTGCGCCGTCATCGCCTCCGCCACCCGCAGGAACCCCGCCACATTGGCGCCGAGCACGTAGTCCTCGGCGTTGCCGCCGTACGCCTCGGCCGTCGCCCGGCACTGGGAGTGGACGCCGCGCATGACCGTGGCGAGCCGCAACTCGGTCTGCTCGAAGGACCAGCTGTCGCGAGACGCGTTCTGCTGCATCTCCAGCGCCGAGGTGGCCACGCCACCGGCGTTGGCGGCCTTCCCGGGGCCGAAGAGGACCCCGGCCTCCCGGAACACCTTCACCGCCTCTGGGGTGCAGGGCATGTTCGCGCCCTCGGCGACGGCGAGAACCCCGTTCTTGACCAGGGCCACGGCGTCGTCGCGGCCCAGTTCGTTCTGGGTCGCGCAGGGCAGGGCGATGTCGCACGGAACGTCGTACACCGTGCCGCGGGCCGAGAAGCGCGCGGTCGGCCTCGCCTCCGCGTACGCGGAGATCCGGGCGCGGCGCACCTCCTTGACGTCCTTGAGCAGCTCCAGGTCGATGCCGTCCTCGTCGACGAGGTACCCGGATGAGTCGCTGCAGGCCACCACCCGGCCGCCCAGGGCATGCACCTTCTCTGCGGCGTACACGGCCACGTTCCCGGATCCGGAGACCACCACGCGGCGCCCGTCGAAGCTCTGGCCGCGCGTGGTGAGCATCTCCTCGGCGAAGTACACCGCGCCGTAGCCCGTGGCCTCGGTGCGGACGTGAGAGCCGCCCCAGCCCACCGGCTTTCCGGTGAGGACGCCGGACTCGTAGCGGTTGGTGATCCGCTTGTACTGGCCGAAGAGGTAGCCGATCTCCCGCCCGCCCACGCCGATGTCCCCGGCGGGAACGTCGGTGTGCTCGCCCAGGTGGCGGTAGAGCTCGGTCATGAAGGACTGGCAGAAGCGCATGATCTCGCCGTCCGAGCGGCCCTTGGGGTCGAAGTCCGCGCCTCCCTTGCCGCCGCCGATGGCCATCCCGGTCAGCGCGTTCTTGAAGATCTGCTCGAAGCCGAGGAACTTCACGATGCCGAGGTTGACGCTCGGGTGGAAGCGCAGCCCTCCCTTGTACGGCCCGAGGGCGCTGTTGAACTCCACCCGGAAGCCTCGGTTCACCCGCACCGCGCCCTGGTCGTCGACCCAGGGAACCCGGAACATCAGCTGCCGCTCGGGCTCGCACAGCCTTTCCAGGATCCCGGTGTCGGCGTACTCGGGGTGCCGTTCGAGCGCGGGTGCGAGGGACTCCAGTACCTCGGCCGCCGCCTGATGGAACTCCGCCTCCCCGGGGTTGCGTCGACAGACCTCTGTGTACACGGCCTCGATGTGTGCGCTCACGTTCATGGGCTGGGTCTCGCCTTCCCTGATCTCAGAAAGTTCCGTCGTCCGCCACCGGACTGGCACTCACCTGCTGTTGAGGCGGTCCGCGATCCGATCAACCGCCCAAACAGCGCGCAGTGTAGGGGCTTTGAGGAGTGAGGGTGCGAACCGCGAGCGCGCTCGCCCTACGGCGCCGAGGTCGTCGTGCAGCTCGCCGCCGGCGATACGGTCGGCGAGCAGGGTGCCGAGGTAGGGCGACTGGGCCAGGCCGTGGCCGTTGCAGGCCATGACGTGGAAGACATTCTTTGTCACCTCTCCGGCGAGCGGCAGCCACGAGGACGACACCGTCGTACGAGGCCCGTTCCGCCCCGCGCCCCGATCGGTCCTGCCCGGGGAGATGGCCCTCTCCCCAAGCCCCCGTGGTTCGCCCCGGCCCGCGTCGGCGTTCACCGCGGTCGATCCGCCGGTGTCAGCGGCACTGGCCGAAGCGGGGACCGCGCACGGTGGTGCCCGCCAACTCCGGGGCGGGGGTGTTGCCCTCGCACCTCAAGGGTCCGGTGACGGTCACGCCCGACAGCGTGGTGCCGCCCGTGTTGGACTCGAGGGCGACGGCACCGGTGACCGATCCGCCTTCGCACAGGATGACCGGGCCGGCGCTCTCGCGCACGGTCAGCGGACCGCTGATGCGCACGCCGCACAGGGACACGGCGAGAGCGCCGTCGGCGGTGAACGGCCCGGTGAACCCGGCGTCCCAGGCCGCCAGGGCGCCACCGGCCTCGACCCGTACCGGGCCGAACTGCTGAGCTCCGGCCGCGAGGCAGAGCGACTCCCCCGCGGCCACCGTCAGCGCGCCCTCATGGTGTCCGGTCAGGCAGGGACGGCTGAACCCGACGGTGACGGCCACCGGTTCCGGACTGCTGCTCGCGCGGTGCAGGGGGTCGCCTTCGTACCGGGCGGTGATCGCGTGGCTCCCCGGCCGCAGGACCGGCGTGCGCAGCACGGCCCGCCCGTCCGTGAGCGGCGCCGTGCCGAGCGGTGCGTCGCCGTCGAACAGGACGACGCTGCCGGTCGGGGTGGCGCCGGCGGAGGAGGTGACCTCGGCGGTGACGGTCGTGGAGTGCCCGTACAGCGGGGTGGTGGTGTCCACGGTCAGGGCGAGGACGGTGTCGTACCGCCAGGTGATGACGGCCCGGCCGTCGCCCCGGTTGACGCCGGGGGCCAGGCTCACTTCGGCGGCGCTGGGGTCGGCGTGGCCGCTGCCGCCGCCACCCCCTGCG
>NZ_DATCVQ010000234.1:0-17950 GCF_036566765.1 Streptomyces sp. | reverse complement strand
GAGCCTGCTGGGGCCTCAGCCAGAGGTCGGGGTGAGCACCACGAAGTCCGCGGACGACGGGTCGAGGCAGACGGCCAGGCGGCCGACGCCCTCCGCGTCGTCCGGGCCCATCTGCACGCTGCCGCCGTTCTCGGTGACCTTGGCGACCGCGGCGTCGCAGTCGGTGACGTTGAAGACCGGGTGCCAGTACGGCCGACCGTTCGCCAGGGCGAGGTCCTTCTTCGGGAGCTCCATGAGACCGCCGTGCATGCGCTCCTCGGGGAGTCCGGCCGGGGTGATCAGGGAGTACGTGCCCCCGCCGCCGGGCAGCTCCATGTCACCGAACTGCCAGCCGAAGACCGCGCCGTAGAACTCCTTCGCGGCCGCGGCGTCGCTCGTGTACAGCTCGGTCCAGGACAGTGAGCCCGGCTGGTCCACCAGGTCGACGCCCTTGTTCGTGCCCGGCTGCCAGACGGCGAACTGGCCTCCCAGAGGATCGCTGTACTGCGCCATCCGGCCCCACTGCTCAAGGTCCATCGGCTCCACCCGCACCGTGCCGCCGCCGCGCTTGACGGCCTCGGTCGTGGCGTCCGCGTCGGCGACGCTGTAGTAGATCATCCAGGCCGAGCGGGCGCCCTTCTCGGTGAGCTTGCCGAGCCCGGCGACGGTTTTGCCGTCCTTCTTGAACATCCCGCCTTCCATGTCCTCCCCTCCTCCCTCCATGGCCTCGTACTCCCACCCCAGTACGGCGCCGTAGAAGGCTGCGGCGGCCGGGACGTCGGGAGCGCCGAGGTCGAGCCAGCAGGGTGAACCGGGGGCGAAGTCAGTGGTGATCACGTGATGACTCCCTTCCGTGGATCGCATGTGAACCCAGCGTGACATCGGGCACTGACATCCGCCCCTCGACCAATCCGCCTCGGTGGTAGAGGGGCCCGGGGAGTGGGACGCTGAGGGTGGGGTCCGTTCCGGCGAGACTCGGGAGGACCGAATGGGACGTGACGTCCCGGCGATGGTTTTCACCCGTGACGACCGACGCCGGTTCCGCAACAGGATGCACACGTGCCTCGAAGTGTTCGCCCGGATGCTGCGGGAGTCGCGGTTCGACTTCGAGCGGCCGCAGGTCGGTCTCGAGATCGAGCTGAATCTCGTGGACGCCTCCGCCGAACCCGCAATGCGCAGCGCGGACGTCCTGGAGGCGATAGCTGATCCCTCCTGGTCGAGCGAGCTGGGCCGGTTCAATCTGGAGATCAACATCGAGCCGCGGCGGCTCACCGCGGGCGGCCCCGAGTCCTGGGAGCAGGAGATCCGGGACGCGCTCAACCATGCCGAGGAGAAGGCCGCGGCGATCGGCGCGCATCTGGTCATGATCGGGATTCTGCCGACGCTGGAGCTGAAGGACGTGGGGCCGGAGTCGCTGTCCGAGAATCCGCGCTACCACCTCCTGAACGAGCAGATCTTCTACGCGCGCGGCGAGGACCTGCTGATCTCGGTGGACGGGGTGGAGCGGCTGCGGACCTACGCGGACACGATCACGCCGGAGGCGGCGTGCACCAGCACCCAGTTCCATCTCCAGGTCTCGCCGGACGAGTTCGCGGACTACTGGAACGCCGCGCAGGCCATAGCGGGGGTGCAGGTGGCCTTGGCGGCCAACTCTCCGTTCCTGTTCACCAAGGAGTTGTGGCACGAGACGCGTATCCCGCTGTTCGAGCAGGCCACCGACACCCGGCCGGACGAGATCAAGGTGCAAGGGGTCCGGCCCCGGGTGTGGTTCGGCGAGCGGTGGATCAACAGCGTCTTCGACCTCTTCGAGGAGAACGCGCGCTACTTCCCGGCGCTGTTGCCGCTGTGCGACGACGAGGACCCGCAGGAGACGCTCGACCGCGGCGGGACGCCCGGACTGGCCGAGCTGACCCTGCACAACGGGACGGTCTACCGCTGGAACCGCCCGGTCTATGCCGTCGTCGACGGCGTACCTCATCTCCGGGTGGAGAACCGGGTGTTGCCCGCCGGGCCCACGGTGGCCGACGTGCTGTCGAACGGTGCCTTCTACTACGGACTGGTCCGCGCGCTGGTCGAGGAGAGCCGGCCCGTCTGGTCCCGGATGTCGTTCTCGGCCGCGGAGGACAATCTGCACGCGGCGGCGCGGCACGGAATCGACGCGAACCTGTACTGGCCCGGGATGGGCGAGGTTCCGGTCACCGAGCTGGTGCTGCGGCGCCTGCTGCCGCTGGCGCACCGCGGCCTCGAGCGGTTGGGCATGGACTCGGCCTGGCGAGAGCCGCTGCTGGGGGTCATCGAGCAGCGGTGCGTCAGCGGCCGCAACGGCGCGGTGTGGCAGTCGGAGATGTTCCACCACGTCCAGGACATCGATCACGCGGGTCGGCATGAGGCGCTGAGGCGAATGACGCAGCAGTACGTCGACTTCATGCATCTGAACGCTCCTGCGCACACCTGGCCGGTCGACTGATCGCCGACGAGGCGCCTCAACTTGAAGTGTAGGTAAGGCTTACCTTATGTTTTGCCGGTGCCCGTGATCATTCCGGTCAAGTGCCGTGAGTGCGTGGCGGGTTGAAACTAAGGGTTGGCTAACCTAACCTACTGTTGCCTGTGTGTACCCAGCAGCCGGGACGAGCCGCCGATCACGTGACCACGGCCGCTCGCCACCCCCCACGACTCTGGAAGGGGCCGCCGCCCATGCGGTTGTACCTGCTCGCCCTCAACCCGACCGACTCGGTCACTGACGGCTTCCTGCCCGCCGCGGCCCGGCTCGGACTCGACGTCACCCTGCTCACCGACCAGCCCGACGCGCACCGAGGCCGCTACGCCGCGGACGTCGAGATCCTGGAGTGCGACGTGCGCGACTTCCGCGCCGTCATCAGCCTCATCTCGACCCACCACGCCTCGCCCGACGTCGTGTTCACCAACAGCGACCACCTACAGCTGCAAGCCGCCCTGGTCGCCGAGTACTTCGGCCTGCCGGGCAAGCCCTGGCAGGCCGCCCTGCGCGTCAAGGACAAGGCGCAGATGCGCCGTCACCTCGCCGCCGCCGGCCTCGACGCCGTATGGTCCGCCGAACTTCCCGTCGGCGCCGACCCGGAGGTGCTGACCGCCGTCGCCGCCGACGCGCCCTACCCCTGCGTCGTCAAGCCGCGCGAGGGCGTCGCCAGCGAGGACGTCATCCTCGTCGACGGGCCCGAGGACCTGGTCCTGCGCTGCAAGGAGATCCAGGGCCGGCGGCCCGGCGCGGCCCTCGTCGTCGAGGAGTACCTCGCCGGCGAGCTGTACACGATGGAGACGCTCGGCGACGGCACGGTCCGGCACGTCCTGGGCGGATTCCACACCCAACTCTCCGCCCCGCCGTACTTCATAGAGGAGCGCTCGGCCTTCGTCCCGGCCCACCCCGAGCCGGTCGTCGCCCAGATCCTCGCCCAGCTCGACGCCCTCGGGATCGGATTCGGCATCTGCCACACCGAGTTCGTGGTGCACGAGGACCGCGCCCGCATCATCGAGGTCAACTACCGGGCCATCGGCGACCAGAGCGACCAGCTCCTCGAACAGCTGCTCGGCATCCCGCTCTTCGAGCTCGTCCTGCGCACCCACCTCGGTGAACCCCTCCCCGCCGAGCTGGACGCCCGCCGCGACGGCGCCGCCCGCATCCACACCCCGTGCGCCGACCGCGCCGGCACCCTGACGGCCGCGCCCGGCGCCACCGACCTGGAGGTCGACGGCGTGCGGCTGTCGTACCGCCCGGTGCGCGCCGTCGGCGAGCGGCACGAGCTGTACCACACCAACCGCGACTTCCTCGGCGTCGTCCGCGCCATCGGCGCCGACCTGGCGAGCGTCGACCGCGTCGTCGCCGACTTCCTCGCCGCACAGACCTGGGAGATCGCCCCGTGAGCCCGACCCACGCCACCACCGCCGAAGAGGCGCTGCTGCTGCGGGTGTTGAGCGCCTTCCTCCGCGAGGACGTCGTCGGCCTGCGCACCCGCACCACGACCGTCGAGCGCGAGGACGGCCGCTGGCTGCGGCTGCCCGCCGGTACGGAGCCGGGCGCGACCCTGCTGCTCCCGGTCGGCGAGGACGGATTCCAGGGCGAGTACGCCGCCCGCCGCCCCCTGCTGGTCCGCGAGCCAGGCGGGACCGAACTCACCGGCTGCGACGCGGTCCTGGGTGCGCTGACCGAGCTGGCCGACCCCGTCGACCTGCCCGGCTTCGTGTCCTTCGCCGAGGAGTGCCGCCAGACCCTGGCGACGATGCGGCTGCACGACCGTACCGCCGACGAGGTCGGCGACGCGCTGACCGCCCGCTACGGCGCCGACCCCGCCGACTGGACGGGCCTCGCGGCCTCTCTCGCCCACGACACCCTCGCCGCCCGCCTCGATCACCCGGTCTACCCGACCGCACGCGGCCGCTCCGGCCTCGACGACGCCAAACTGCGCGCGTACGCCCCCGAGTTCCACCCGCGCTTCGCGCTGCGCTGGCTCGCCGTGCCCCGGGAGGCGGTCACCGTCCCCGGCGGCGCCGACCGGCTGCCCGCGAGCTGGCCCTCGCCCGCCGACCTCGGCCTGCCCGAGCTCGCCGACAGCCACCTCGCCCTCCCCGTCCACCCGCTCAGCCTCGGCGCTCCGCTGCGCGAGGCCCTGCGCGAGGCCGGCCTGGAGGACACGGCGGTCCTGGCCGAGCAGCCGTACCGGGAATCCGTACCGACCCTGTCGATGCGTACCGTCGCCCTGGCCGACGAGCCGGACCTGCACCTCAAGCTCCCGCTCGTCACCGCCACGCTGGGCATGCGCAACCGCCGCACCATCAAGCCGGTCACCCTCGACCACGGCGCCGCCGGCCAGCGACTCCTCGAAGCGGTGATCGGCCGTGAGCCCCGGTTCAAGGAAACGATCCTGCACGCGGACGAGACCGTGTACGCCCACGCCGGTCACGAACTGCTCGCCGTGCTGTGCCGCCGCTACCCCGCCGGCCTCGACCGGGCCGTGGTCCTGCCGATGGCCGCGCTCCTCAGCGCCGCACCCGGCGGCCGGCTGCTGATCGACTGCCTTGCCGACCGCTTCTACGACGGCGACCCGGTGGCCCTGTTCGACGCGTGCACCACCCTGCTCCTCGACTGGCAGACCACCCTCTTCGACTACGGCATCGCCATCGAGTCCCACCAGCAGAACGTCTCGCTGGTGTTCGACCGCACCCCGGACGACGGCCGTACCCGGCTGCGGCTGCTGTTCAAGGACGACGACGGCCCCCGCCTCAACCTGCCGCGGATGCGCCAGACCCTGGGGGCCGAGGCCGACGAGCTGACCGCCCCCTTCCAGGACCCGCGCATGTTCGGCGAGGACTACCGGGCCGTCGCCGACATGTTCACCACCATCACCCTCCACCTGTGCGTGAGCGCCTACGCCTTCGGCCTCGCCGCGCACGGCCGCGCCCCGCGCGAGGCCCTCCTCGGCCTCGTACACGAACGCCTCGCCGAGACCGCCGAACGCCTCGGGACCGGCCCCGGGCAGCCCGGTGCGGTCCTGCGGGAACGGGTCCTCGAGGCCGACGAGCTGCCGGTCAAGGCCATGGTCACCGCCGGGACCCTGCTCACCAAGGAGCGGTCCGGCGCCTCGGACATCAACACGCACTACACGACCGGCCCCAACTACCTGCGACATCGAGCGAGGGACCCGCGATGAGCGCAACGGCCCCCGCGGCGGCCGGACAGGCGACCCAGCGGCCGCCGGTCCTGTCCGCCCCGGCCGACCAGTCGACGTACTCCGCCTTACCGCGTCCCGCCCTGGGGCGCCGGCAGGTCCACGCCGTCGCCGGCACGTACTTCGTGGCCTCCTTCGCCGCGCTCGGCCTGCCCCCGTACCTCACCGAGATCCTCCCCGGCCTCGGCGACCCCACCGCCCGCTGGGCGGGCGTGCTGTACGTCGTCCCCACCGTGTTCGCCGCGATCGGCGCCCCGCTGTGGGGACGACTCGCCGACCGGTTCGGACGCAAGCGGCTGCTGCTGCGCGCCCAGCTCGGACTCGCCGTGTCGTTCCTGATCGCCGGCTGGGCCGACTCCCTCACCACGTTCACCGTGGCCCTGGTGCTCCAGGGCATCCTCGGCGGCACGTTCGCCGCGTCCAACGGCTACCTGGGCGCCGCCCTGGAGGGGCCGGAGCTGTCCAAGGCGCTCACCCTGATGCAGGGCGCGGCGCGGGCGGCGCTGGTCTTCGCCCCGGTGGTGGTCGGCTCGCTGTCGCCCTGGATGTCGCCGCACCGCCAGTACGCGCTGCTCGCCGCCCTGCCGCTCACGGCGGCCGTGCTGATCGCGGCGCTGCCGGAATCGCGCGCGGCGAGGCCGGAGGCCGACAAGGCAAGCGGGACGGAGCAGGCGGCGACGTCGGCCGTCGAGCTCGCGAAGACGCCGGCGCCCTCGAAGACCCTCGAGCCCGCGACGACCCCGGAGGACCAGTCCGAGCCCCCGTCTCCGGCCTCCCGCCTCCGGGCCCTGTACGCCCTGGAGTTCGCCTTCGTCTTCTCCACCGTCATCTCCTTCCCCTACCTGATCTGGCTCATAGAGGACCGCATACCCGGCGCCTCCCCGGCCTTCTCGGGCGTCTTCTTCGCCCTCCCGCACCTCTGCTACCTGCTGACGGCCATGCCGGTGCACTCCGCCCTCCACCGTCGCCCCCGGCTCGGCATCGCGCTGGGCTTCGCCGCCATCGCGCTCGGCCTCGCCGGGCACGCCATGGCCGACAGCCTGGTCACGCTGACCGCCGTACGACTGCTGCTCGGCGCGGGCCTGACCCTCGGGCTCGTCTGCCTGTCCGTGCTCGCCGCCGAGTGCTGCGAGGGACGCGCACCCGGCGGGCTGTTCGGCTCGCTGGAGTTCTTCTCCAAGGCGGGCGCCGTCGTCGCCGGCGTCGCCGCCGCGGTGGGCACCAGCCAGTACGGCCCGGTCGCGCCGGTACTGACCGGCGGCGTCGTGGCCCTGGCCGCAGTGTGCGCGCTCGCCCTGCCCCGTACTCGAAGCAGTCTCCGTTCCGTCCGTACCCGCTGGAGCCGTTGATGCCCCCGCTGAACAAGTCGCTCGCCACCGCTCCCGTGCCCGCCGGCCATAGCGGCGCCACGGGCCTGCCGAGCGCCGACGACGTCGTCGCGCACACCCTCCTCAACTGCCTGCTGCGCGAAGTGTCCGGCCCCGAGCACCAGAGCGCCGTCACCGACGGCCACCTGCTGCTGCGCCTGCCCCGCCGCGGCGTGCTGCTGAGAGTCGCCCTTCGTCGTACGTCCCTCCTGGGCGCCCACCGGTTCACCGGCCCCGTGCGGGAGCAGCGCGGCGATTCCTGGGCGGCGATCGACTGGCGGCGCCTCGCCGAGTACACCCAGGAAGAACTGTCGCTGCGCACGGGCGTGCAGAACGACGAGTTCCTGGACCAGGTCGCCTCCGGCCACGCGGCCGTCACCGCCGCGCTGGCCGCCCGTACGGGGGAGTCCCCCATGGGTGCGGGCGGGCCCGCGACCTACCTCGCGTCCGAGCAGTCGCTCCTCTTCGGTCACCGCTTCCACCCGACCCCCAAGGCGCGCAGTGGCGACGCCGCGTCCTGGCTGTCGTACGCGCCCGAAGCCGGCGCCGTCTTCCCGCTGCGCCACCTCGCCGTCCGCGCCCACCTGATCGCCGAGGAGCGCGTCGAGGAGAGCGCCACCGACCCGTTGGACCGGCTGCACCCCGACCTGCCGGACGGCTACCGGCTGCTGCCCGCGCACCCGTGGCAGTACGAGATGCTCCGCGAGCACCCCGACCTGCGGGCCGCCTTCGACCGGGGCGACATCCTGGACCTCGGACCGGGCGGCCGGCCCTTCGCCGCCACCGCGTCCGTGCGCACCCTGTACGACGGCGAGACGTTCCTGAAGTTCAGCCTCAACGTCCGCATCACCAACTGCCTGCGCAAGAACTCCAGTTACGAGCTGACCGGCGCCGTCGCGATGACCCGGCTCCTCGAGCCCGCCCTCACCGACCTGACGGCCCGCTTCCCCGGCAGCGGCATGCTCCGCGAGCCCGCCTACCGCAGCCTCGCCCTGCCCGGCCCCGACGGGACGCCTGACCGCGCCCTGCTCGAAGGCTTCGGCGTGATCGTCCGCGAGGGCCTGTCCCGGCAGCTCCTGCCCGGCACCACCCCGCTGCTCGCGGGCGCCGTCGCCGACGAGTACCCGACCGGCCCCGGCCACATCTCCCGCCTCCTGCGGCGGACCGGCCCGCAGACCGCGCTCGACTGGTGGGCGGCGTACCTCAAGCTGCTCGTCCCGCCGGTCCTGGCCGCCTACTTCGACCACGGCCTCGTCCTCGAACCCCACCTCCAGAACGTCGTGGTCTGCGTCGACGACGACGGCATGCCGGCCCAGGTCCTCTTCCGCGACCTGGAGGGCGCCAAGCTGCTGCCGGAGCGGCACGCCGCCACGCTCGCCGCGCTGCCCGCCGACGTCGCAGGCCCCATGACGTACGACGCCGAGCGCGGCTGGGACCGGGTCGTCTACTGCCTGCTGGTCAACCACGTCGCCGAGATGCTCGCCGCGCTCGCCGACCTGCACCCGCAGTCCGAGGCCGCGCTGTGGGCCCAGGTCCGCGCCACCCTGCAGACGTACGCCGACCGGCACGGCTGCCCGCCCCGGCTCGCCGCGCTCCTGGCCGGCGTACCGCTGCCGGCCAAGGCCAACCTGCTCACCCGCTGGGAGCGCAAGGCCGACCGCGAGGCCGGTTACGTCCGCCTCGCCTCCCCCTTCGCCGAGGCCGTCCTGACGGAAGCGGCCCACGACGAGAACACCTGGAGCGAAGCCCGATGACTGCCCCCACCGCGTCGGCAACCGACCGCATCCTGTCCCTGGATTCGCCCGAACTCCCGGCCTACGTCTATGACGTGACGGCCCTGCGCGAGCACGCGGCGACGGTACGGGCGGCCCTCCCGGCGAACGTGGAGCTGTACTACGCCGCCAAGGCCAACCCCGAGTCGGAGATCCTGGCCGCGCTCGGCCCGTACGTCGACGGCTACGAGGTCTCCTCCGGCGGCGAACTCACCCACGTCGGCAAGGCCGTCCCGGGCCGGCCGCTGGCCTTCGGCGGCCCTGGCAAGACCGCGGCCGAGCTGAGCGCGGCCCTCGAACAGGGCGTCTCCCGCTTCCATGTGGAGAGCCTCCACGACCTGAACATGCTGGGCACTCTGTCGGCCCGGCTCGCCCCCGGAGCCCGCGTCTGCGTCCTCCTCCGTTTCAACCTCCCGCTGGCGACCGCCTCGCTGGCGGGCAGCTCACTGGCGATGGGCGGCCGCCCGACTCCGTTCGGCCTCGACCCGGCGGACGCGGACGCCGCGGTCCGGCTCCTCACGGACGGCCGGTATCCGCACCTCGAACTGCGCGGCGTCCACGCCCACTTGGCCAGCGGTCTGGAGGCGCCCGAGCTTCTGACGGCAGCGGACTCGATCCTCACCTGGTCCACCGATCTCGCCGCCCGCCACCGCTTCCGTCTCGCCGAGGTCAATGTGGGCGGCGGCATGAACGTCGACTACGCGAGCCCCGAGATCCGCTTCGACTGGGCGGCGTACGGCGCCGGTCTGGAGAGCCTGACCGCCGCCCACCCCGACGTGACCGTGCGGATCGAACCAGGCAGGGCCCTGACCGCGTACTGCGGCTGGTACGCCACCGAGGTCCTGGACGTCAAGGACAGCCATGGCGAGGCCTTCGCGGTCGTCCGCGGCGGCACCCACCACCTGCGCACCCCCGCGACGAAGGGCCACGACCAGCCCTGCTCCGTCCTCCCGGTGGAGGCCTGGCCCCACCCCTGGCCCCGCCCGTCCACGAGCCGCCCCCTGGTCAACCTCAGCGGCCAACTCTGCACCCCCAAGGACCTCCTGGCCCGCCAGGTCCCGGCCGCGGGCCTGCGCGCAGGCGACCGCGTGGCCTTCGCCCTGGCGGGCGCGTACGCCTGGAACATCTCCCACCACGACTTCCTCATGCACCCCCACCCCACGTTCCACTTCCTGGGCAGTCGCAGCTGAGCGAGGCGGACCGCTGTTCCTGCTTCAGGACACGAAGCCCACGACGCCGAAACCGGGACGCGCCTCCACGAGGCGGAGCCAGCCGATGACGTCCATGACGGCGTCGACCACCTCGGAATCCAGCGGAGGGGCGTGACCGTCCCGCTTGGTCTGCTCGAACTGCTCCAGCGCCTCCAGGCATTGCTCGTGCGTCCACTCGCCGCAGCGCGGCAGGTCGGAGAACGGGATGGGGGAGGGCATCCCGGAGTAGCCGCCGAACTGCGCCACCGAGACGGCGGTGATCCGCAGCGCCTTCAGCCCCTCGTCCACGATCTCCAGCCAGTCGCCCCGGAACGGCATGAAGCAGGAGTTGTCGAGGAAGGACCCGGTCAGCTCGCACAGCCGCTTGTAGGCGTAGCCGTACTGGAAGGCGTACGGCGAGTTCTCCGGGATCGGCCCGCCGCGCACCACCGTCTCCAGCGCTTCGTACGCGGTCGGGGCGCCGTCCGCGATCTCCGACGAGAACCACTGGTCGTCGGAGGCCAGGTCGCGGGCGAAGCGGTCGCGTATGACCTGGAGCAACTGGTCGTCGCCGGAACCGACGAGGGCGCGCGCGGACTTGGGGTCGATGAGGTACACGCTCAGGGAAGAACTCATGTGATCACGGTAGCCACCGGGACTGACAGCCGACCCGGGAGGGGCGAGGTCCGCGTTGCGGGCCTCGCCCCTGGGTTCACGCCTCTTCCCGGCTTTCGTAGCCCAATGCCCGGCGCAGCCCGTTGCGGTCGGTGCCCAGCTTGGTGAAGACGGCGGACAGAAGCTCCGAGACCGCCTGGGCGTCGAGTCGCATCTCCCTGGCGATCGCGGCGCTGGTCAGGCCGTCCGCGGCGAACCGGGCCGCCTTGTCCTCCGCCATGGTGAGGCCGTCCCGCTCGGTGGTGTGGAGGCGGCGGGGGCGCAGGCCCGCGGCGGCGAGTTGGGCGCCGGTGCGGCTCGCCAGTGCGTCGGCGCCGCAGACGGTGGCGACCTCCATGCCCCGGTAGAGCTGCTGCGCCGCCTGGTACTCGTCGCCGATCGCGTAAAGGGCCGTGCCGTGCGCGACGAGCGCGTGGGCCAGTTCGTACGCGGCGGGTGACTGCTCCAGGTGGGAGACCGCTTCCTGGAGCAGCGCGATCGACCGGGTCGGGTCCGCGGTGGCCGCCTCCACGCGCAGCGCGTGGCCGATCACGCTGGGCACCCCGAACGCGCGGGCCCGCGCCACCGCTTCCGCGGCCGTGGCGGCCGCCTGCTTCGGGGCGTCGACCGCCTCCGCGAGCGCCAGGTCCAGCTGCCACGGGCTCCAGGAGGGGTTCCGGATGCCGCGCAGGTCGAGCCGCCGGCCCGCCTCGCTGAGCTGGTGCCTGGCCTCGTCCGTCCGGCCCTGGGCCAGGAGCAGCTTGCCCCAGACGGCCTGCGGGTCCGGGTAGACGATGGCCCGCGGGAAGCCGTCCGCCAGTCCGTACGTGCGGGCGACGTCCTCGGCCTCGCCGACGTTGCCCCGGGCGATGAGCGTCTCGATCAGCGTGCCGACCGCGTACCACTGGGCCGGGATGTCGTGACCGATGCGCTCGGCGATCTCCAGGCCGTTGCGCACGAAGTCCTCGGCCTCGAACAGGCGGCCGCGCCGGTACCGCACGTATCCGAGCAGCGTGTACAGGAACGACAGATGCGCGCCGCGCCAGCCCTTCTCCTCGAAGTCGAGGATGCCCTTGTTGAAGAGCTCCTCCGCACGACCCGGCTGGTCGCAGTACATCAGCGTCAGGGAGACGACGGCCGGCACCTCGAAGCCGAAGTCCTGGTCGGTCCAGCTCATTCCGCCGTCGAGCGCCTGGTCCGCGTACTCGAGCGCGACGGCCGCGGGTTCGCCGCGCAGCGCGGCGTCCCAGGACCGCAGGCCCAGGATGTGCCGCTCGGCCAGTCCGCGGCCGGTGAGCCGCTTCGCGAACTGTGCGAGCAGCCGCGACCTGGCGGGAGAGTTCTCCTCGTCGGCGCGGACCGAGTTCCACTTGAACTGCTCGGCCTGCATGCGCAGCTTGGTGCGGGGGCTGGTGGCGCGTCGGGCCTCTTCGGCGAGCAGCTCGGCGGCCGCGGCGAGCCGGCCCGAGTGACCCATGGCCTGGGCCAGCCGGTAGGTGATCGCCTCGCGCAGCTTCCCGTCGATGTGCGGTTCCTCCAGGGCTGCCTGGAGCTGGTTGATCGTGGTCAGCGGATCGTGCAGGAGGTTCGCGGAGCCGAGCTCGAACAGCACCTCGGCGCGGTCCGCCGCGTCCGGGGGCTCGCGCAGCGCCCGCGCGAGGTATCGCCGCGCGGCGTCCGGCGCACCCGCCGAGAAGCTGTCACGGGCGGCCTGGCGCAGTTGCTGCACGACCCAGGGGTCGCCCTCGGGGTGCATCTCCAGTAAATGCCGGGCGGCCGCCGAGGCGCCGAAACCGTCGTTGATCATTGCCTGCGCGGCCATCCCGTGCATGGCGACGCGCACGCCGGCCGGGATCGACCGGTACACGGCGGTGGCGACGAGCGGGTGGAAGAACTCGACGACCTGCTGGCGGCGAATGTTCGGGAGCGCGGTCAGGATGCGGGCGCGGCGCAGCAGTTCGATGCAGTCGGCGACCTGGGCCTCGCCCAGCGCGGCGACCCCGCCGACGATGTTCGTCGGCACCGCGGTGCCGAGCACGGCCGCCGCCCAGGCGAACCGCACGGTGGAGGGCCCGAGTTGTTCCAGGCGCTCGATGAGCCCGTTGCCCTTGACCGCGGAGGCCAGGTCACGCAATTGCGCGATGCTGTCCTGATGCGGCTGCAGCCCGCGCTCGCGGCCCTTCATCGCCAACTCGACGACCTCGAAGGGGTTGCCGCCGCTGATCGCCCAGTACTCGCGGCAGAACACGTCGTCGGCGCTGTCGCCGAGGGTGTCCCGCACGATGCGCGCCACCCCGCCCGTGGTGAGCGGGGCCAGGTCGTGCGGACGTGCGCCGCGCCGCCCCATCAGGGCGCGCAGACCCGCCGCGTCGGCGGGGATCTCCTCCGGTCGGCAGGCCACCATGATGACCAGGCCCAGCTCCTCGGCCCGGGTCGCGAAGGAGGTGAGCCAGGTCAGCGACTCCGCGTCCGCCCAGTGGGCGTCGTCGAGCACGAGGACCACCGGAGCGCTGCGCACCGTCAACTGCGTGACGACCCAGTCCAGTCCGTCCCGCACACCCTGCGGATCCGGTGCCACGGGGCCCTGCGGGGAGACGGTCAGGCCGAGCGCCGGCGCGACGATCGGGTACCAGTTGCCGAGCGCGTCGAGCCGCTCCTGCTCGCTCATCGCCGCGAACCTGGGCTGCATGAGCTGACGCATCACATGGAACGGAACCTGCCGCTCCTGCTCACCGCCCCGTGCGAACAGCACGGTGCAGCCGCGCTCGGCCGCGTACCGGCGCGCCTCGCCCAGCAGCGCCGTCTTGCCCATGCCGGCCGATCCGGCGAATGTCAGCACGCTGCCCCGACGCGCTGTCGGGCCGAGATCGGAACCACCGCGCAATTCGTCCACGGCGCGCTGGATGTCCAGTACCTCGGACTCCCGTTCGAGCAGTGAGTGTGTGGTCTCGGCCCTGGGTTCCGTCACAGATGACATGCCGCCCCTCCTGCGTATGCGGCCGAGTCTATGACCTCCAGGGCGTGTCGGCGCGGTTTCGCTCCGTATTCCTTCAACGCGCCCTGAGTGCAGGTGAGATGGTGTACCGTACGCGCTTCGTCGCTGGTCCGGGGCGTTTCGCTGCCGTCAGCGGCGGGCCACGGGGATCATGGGCAGCGAACTCGGCTGTGGGATGCCCGCCGGCAGCTCGCGCACCTCGACCCCCGGCTTCGGCGTCAGACGCCAGCGGGAGGCGACGCTCGCCATCGCGGCCAGGATCTCCGCCACGGCGAACGAGTCCCCGATGCATTTGTGCTGGCCGGCCCCGAACGGGATGTAGCGGTGGGCCCGGGGCCCTTCGCTGTCGTCCTTCTCCCAGCGGTCCGGGTCGAAGACCGTCGGGTCGTGGAAGAGAGCGGGGTCCCGGTGCAGGGCGTACGGGCTGTAGCCCACCTCCGCGCCCTCCGGGATCCGTACGCCGCCGAGGACCAGGGGAGCCAGGGCGCGCCGGGTGAACAGCAGCGGGGAGTGCAGGCGCAGCGCCTCCTGGAAGACGTTGCGGGTGTACGTGAGTTCAGCGAGGTCCTCGGGGCGTACGGGGCGTTGCCCGACCACCCGGTCGACCTCCGCCTGCACCCGCTCCGCGGCCTGCGGATGCCGTCCCAGCTCGTGGAAGATCCAGGCCAGGGTCGTCGCGGACGTCTCCGTGCCGGCGAACATGATGGAGATGACCTCGTCCCGCACCTGCTCCGGGCTCATCGCCGCGCCCGTCTCCGGGTCCCTGGAGGAGAGGATCAGGTGCAGGGCGTCCCGGCCGTCCGAGTCCTCCAGCCGGTACTGCGCGATCACCTCGTCGATGACCCCCCGCAGTCGCCCGGCGGCGGTGTCGAAGCGCCGGTTCATCGGGACGGGCAGGCGGTCGAGCGCCTTGGGCATGACGGCACGCAGCAGCATGCCCTCCAGGACGATGGGCAGCGAGCGGTGCACTTCGTCGGCGGCGGCCCGGCTCAGGTCACCGGAGAACATCATGTCGGCGACCGACTGCATCGCGTAGCGACGGGTCTCGGTGACGATCGAGACCTCGCGGCCGTCCGTCCACGACGCCGACATCTCCTCGGCGTTGCGGCACATGGACTTCGTGAAGTCGGCGACATGGTCGCGGTGGAACGCCGGCTGCATCATGCGGCGCTGCTTGCGGTGGAACTCGCCGTCGGTGGTCACAAGACCGTTGCCGAACACGGGGCGCAGCCGCTCGAAGACCCGGCCCCGGCCGAACTGCCGGGCCTGCTGGACCAGTACGGCGTGGACGTGCTCGGGGCTGGTGGCGACGTACACGGGCCAGGTGCCGATGTCGAGCCGCACGATGTCGCCGTGCTCCCGCAGCGACTCCAGGAACCCGATCGGCTGCCGCCAGAGCTGGAGGGCATGGCCCAGCAGGGGCAGCCGACCCGGCGCCGGGGTGGCCGGAACCGCCGTCACGGACTGTTCTTCCACATGTGCCACGGGCCGACTCCCCGTCATGCCACCGAGACCAAGTCCGGGCGGGTGTAAGCAGATTCCAGCCCGGCCGCGAACCGTTCGTCGCTGTACCGCGTGCACTCGTAACGCTGCCACAGGTCCGCGCCGATCATCCAGTCCTCGTAGCTGCGCACACAGCGGGAGACCGTGTCGCGCAGGACCGGGTCCGTGCGCGGGACGAGGTCCAAGACCTGGAACAGGCGCTGCTTCGCGGCCAGATAGTCCTCGATCCGCAGCTGGATGCGACCCTCCACCTCGCGCACGGCGTCGCTGAGGGACCGTCCCTCCCAGGCGGCGATGAGGGACACGAGGTTGTTCGTGTCCCCGCAGGCGTACTCCTTGGGCAGCGAGAACACGTCGTTGCCCCAGGAGATGACGTCCAGCGTGCTCGCCACGACGCTCTGGAACTCGGGGAGGGCGATGATCCGCGGGGGGAGGTCGATGTCGAGTCCGGCCTCGACCATGTCCATCATCGGCAGCAGCTGGGAGCTGTTCCGGCGCATCCGGACGTACTCCTCCACCGTGGGCCGGCCGTCGGCGCCGCGGTTGCCCGCCTCCTGGTCCAGGGAGCGCAGCACGAGGCGGACGTGGGCGCGGTAGCGGGCGGCGCAGGCCTCGGACATCCCGGCCACGATGCGTTCGCACACGTCGACGAAGCCGCTCACCAGCGGGTTGCGGCCGTCCTCGGGCTCGTCGTCCCGCCCGGTGTCGAGGTACGCCGTGATGGCACCGACGACGGGGCGCCAGGCGGCCAGCTCACCGTTGCGTATGAGGTGGTCGTGCTGGTCGTCCAGCACGAACGACCAGGCCATCCACTCCGCCAGCAGGGCGACCCTCTCGTACGGCACGTCGCCGCTCACCCGGCCCGACAGATGGCCGCAGCCGATGCCGGAGAACTGCTCCAGGGCGTCGGCGACGAGCCCGTGCCGGACCACCCAGGCGGTGGCCGCCTCGTTGGCCTGCGCCGCCTGCGGATGCTTTGCGTTCCCGAAAGGCAGATGAAAATCAGGGACGGAGAAATGTTGCAGCTGGTTCATTCTTCCCCCCAGCGTGAAAGTGTGCGCCTGGTGTGCCGGTGCGGGCCCGAGCCGCCCTAGCCCGCCTCCCCACAGTGTCATCTGCCTAGTTGTCAGGTAATTAACCCTCAGCGGGCCGTGAACTGTCAATGTGGGATGGCGAAAGAGGGTGATTGATCGTAAACCGTCAATGACGCCGCAGGGGGTGGGTATGCGATGGGCATATTCGGAAGACGTGTCCCGTGTCGGCGTCACGCTCCGCGGGTATGTCCGGCCAACGTGCCTGCTGTGACGGGGAGTTCGCTCGGGGCGGGGGTGGCGCGCTGGGGCCGGTGCGAGCCGTCGCCGCCCGGTCCGGACCCTAGCGTGGTTGCGGCCTTTTCTTCAGCGAATTGCGCACGGAGGTCCTCGGCGGCGAGGAATTGTACGACGCATCGCCGGACCGTCCCGGATTCCGGCTCCGGAATCCGTGGAAACCCGCTTCGTGGGGGAGTGCGGGGCAAGGGCGGGCAATGGGGAGACGGGGCTCGACGGCTGACGGGTGAGCCGGGAATCGACGCCGGAAGCCGCGCCTCCAAGGAGTTTCCATACCGTCGGTAATTCGTTTTCTGAGTGTTTACTCGACGGTCGCCCGGCCCGTGATCACCGGCCGCGGCACCGACGTCCGGCTCCCGTGTGGCCCCATCGGCGTGCCGGCCGGAGAGATCGACAGGCGACGGCTTCTGTCGTTCAGCACTGAATAGTAGAAGCGGAAAGAAGAACAGCGTTCAAAACGCGTCACTTCTCGCCACACGGCCGGGAATTGCCTGTGAAGCCGTCGCAGAAGCCGTCGGCACGCCGGTGCAGCACCGGTGCAGCGCCGGTCGAACTGCTCAATCGCAGGGCGGAACACGAACGTCCGAGAGCATTCCGTCGATCTGCGGGTGCAAGCGCCGAGAACGCACCCTGAGCGCTCAGAAACGCGCAGAAACGCACCCGCCCGGACCGGCGTGGCGCCGGTCCGGGCGGGACGGGGGTGACGAGGCGGGCGTACGGGCCAGGCCGTGTCGCCCGACGGGTCAGGCCTGCGGGGCCGGGTAGGTCGGGTACTCGACGCCGGAGACGTGCTGGACGACCCGGATGACCTGGCAGGAGTAGCCGAACTCGTTGTCGTACCAGAGGTAGAGGATCGCGTTGTCGCCCTCCACCTTCAGCGCGCCGGCGTCCACGATGGAGGCGTGGCGGGAGCCGATGAAGTCGCTGGAGACCGCGTCGGGCGCCGTGATGAAGTCGATCTGGCGGCGCAGCGGCGAGGTCAGCGACACGTCGCGCAGGTAGTCGAGGACCTCCTCGCGGTTCGTCTCGCGCTTCAGCTGGAGGTTGAGGATCGCGATGGAGACGTCCGGGACCGGGACACGGATCGAGCTGCCGGTGATCCGGGCCTTGAGGTCGGGCAGCGCCTTGGCGACGGCCGAGGCGGCGCCGGTCTCGGTGATGACCATGTTCAGTGGCGCGCTGCGGCCACGGCGCTCGGACTTGTGGTAGTTGTCCAGCAGGTTCTGGTCGTTGGTGAACGAGTGGACGGTCTCCACGTGGCCGCGCAGCACGCCGTACTCGTCCGCCATCGCCTTCAGCGGCGGGACGATCGCGTTGGTGGTGCAGGACGCGCACGACAGGATCTGCTCGTCGGGCTTGATCGTGTCGTGGTTGACGCCGTGCACGATGTTGGGGACGTCGCCTTTGCCGGGCGCGGTCAGGACGACCTTGTCGATACCGGGGCGCAGGTGCTTCGACAGGCC
>NZ_DATCVQ010000233.1:0-9228 GCF_036566765.1 Streptomyces sp. | reverse complement strand
TGCAGCGTGACGGCGCCTGCGTCGAGGCGGAGTTCGGCCGTGATGATCAGCGGCATCCCCAGGACGCCGGACTCGATCCGCAGTCGGCCGTTGCCGGCGTCGGAAAGCCGGACCTTCCGGCCGCCCTGTGAGCCGAGTGAGCCGAGTGAGTCGAACGGGGCGGTGAACGTGGCGTCGGCCGACTCTGCCGCGTAGCCGCCGGCGCGCTCGGACACCTCGCGGAGATCGACCACGGTTTTGACCGGGATGCCGTCGCGCGTCCGGGCGTCCGCCTTGAGCCGCACCTCTGGGTGGGTGCCCCGGGCGGTGTCGAGCAGGAAGGGGTAGCCCTCGATGCTGACCTCCGGCGCGGACAGCCCGCTGCCGTGGCGGTCGGCGATACGGTCGGCGAACCTCTCCTCCGCCACGTGGCGGGCGAGGGCGTCGACCGTGAGAAGCGCGGTGCCCGCCAGCACGGCCAGGGCGATGACAGGCCGGGCCTGTCGCCGTGGCAGAGCCATGCGTCTGGTCCGCTTCTTCGGTGTTGCCGGGGTGTCGGGGGTCATGGGGGTCTGCGCGGTCTTCGAAGGCATGGGCGGGTACCTCAGCGAGGGAGACGCAGGTCGGAGCCGGATGAGGCCGTGGATGCGGACAGGGGAACCGAAGCCGGAGCGGCGGCCCGGGGCGGGCCGCCGACGGGGGGTGCCGGAGTGCCCTCGATGTCCACCCGGGGGAGGATTCGGTCGAGCCAGGCCGGCAGCCACCAGTTGCGCTCGCCGAGGAGCACCATGCTGGTCGGGACGAGCAGACCGCGGACGACAGTGGCGTCCAGGGCCACGGCCGTGGCCAGTCCGATTCCGAACATCTTCACCACGGGGTCGTCGGACAGCAGGTAGCTGAGGAACACGCAGACCATGATCATCGCTGCCGAGGTGATGATCCGAGCCGTGCCGGCCAGTCCGTCGACGACCGCGCGCGTGTTGTCCCGGTGCCGGAGGTAGGACTCGCGTACGGCGGTCAGGAGGAACACCTCGTAGTCCATGGAGAGCCCGAACAGCACCGCGAACATCAGCAGCGGAACGTAGCCCGGTATCGGCACCGGGCCGTCGAGGCCGAGCACGCTCGCCCCCCACCCCCACTGGAACACCGCGGTCAGTACGCCGTACGAGGCCGCGACCGAGATCAGGTTCATCGCCGCCGCCTTGACCGCGACCACGGGTGCGCGGAAGGCCAGGAGCAGCAGCAGCCCGGCGACGAGGACGACGGTGGCGATGATCGCCGGCATCCGGGTGGCGAGCCTCGTGTTCAGGTCGGCCTGGGCGGCCGTCGGCCCGCCGACGTGGGTGGTGGCCCCGGTGCCTGCGGTGGCCTCGGGCAGGGTGGTGTCCCGCAGCCGGTCCACCAGCGCGACGGTGTCCGGATCGCCGGGGCCGGTGGTCGGGGTGACCTGCCAGAGGACCGTGTCACCGTCGGTGCCGAGCCGGGCCGGGCTCACCGCGGCCACGCCGCGGGTTTTCCCGAGGGCCTCGGTGACCGCCGCGACGCGGTGGTCTGAGGGTCCGTCGGCCGGCGTGGGCAAGGTCTCGGTCACCTGGAGGGGGCCGTTCACGCCCGGTCCGAAGGCCTCGGCCAGCTGCTCGTACGCGGTACGGCTCGCTGTGCCGACCGCCTTGTCGCCCCCGTCGAGTTGGCCGAACGCCAACCGGGTGGCCGGCGCGGCCAGTACGCCCACCAGGACCAGGCTCGCGAGCAGGTAGCGCCAGGGGCGGCCGGCCACGTGCCTTGCGAGCCGTTGCCAGCGCACGCCCGCAGGGTCGGTCGCGTCGGCAGGGTCGGCGATGTCGGTGGTCTGCACGGCCTCAGCGGCCTCAGCGGTGTCGGCCGTGTCGGCCGTGTCGGCTGTGTCGGCGCGCATCGCCGGAGTGAGCCAGCGCCCAGGCCTCCGGCCCAGCCGGTGGCCGAGCACGCCGAGCAGGGCCGGCAGCAGGGTCAGGGCCGCGAGGACCCCCACGAGTACGGCGATTGCGGGTGCGAGCGCCAGCGCGTGCAACAGCGGCAGCCCGCCGAGCGCCAGACCCGCCAGAGCGGCTGCGACCGCGCAGCCGGCGAAGGCGGCGGCCTTGCCGGCGCCCGCTGTGGTGTACCCGGCGGCGTCCACCACTCCGTGTCCCTCGGCCAGGAGTTCACGGAAGCGCGTCAGACAGAAGAGGGTGTAGTCGATGCCCACGCCGAGGCCGATCATCGCCGCGATCGTGGCGCCCGCCGAGGGCATGTCGAGGACGTGCCCGACCAGACCGATCGCCGACAGCGATATCACGAGCCCCACGACTCCCACAGCCAGGGGAAGGCCGGCCGCGAGGATCCTGCGCAGCCCGAGGAACAGCACGACCGCGGCTGCCGCGAGCCCGATCAGCTCGCTGTGCGCGGTGGACTCCTTGTCGGCGGCGGCCGCGAGCTCGCCGCCGGCGGTGACCTCGATGCCCGCCTGTCGGGCGGGCTCGGCGGCGGACAGTACGGCCTCGCTGATCTCCGGGGTGATGTCGCGCCCCGTCACGTCCAGCCCGACCGAGAGGTAGGCGGTGTGGCCGTCCGGGCTCATGGCCGCCCGGCCCGAAGTCCCGTACGGCGTGCCGACGTTCACCACGTGGTCCACCCGGGCCACGTCCGCGGCCGCCGCCTCGACCGCCTTCTGCGCGGCGGCCGAAGTCAGCACCGGGCCGTCCGGGGCCGTGTGGAGTACGAGTGGCTGGTTGCCGGAGACGGGCCCGGGGAAACCGTCGGCCACGTCCCGGGCCGCCTGGCTGTCGCTGCCGGGGATGACGACCGCCTCGCTGGTGACCCGGCCGTGGAGCATCACGGCAGCGGCCACGGCGATTGTCACGGCAGCCCAGAGGGCGAGGATCCGTCTCGGTCTGCGGGCACACCAGCGGCCCAGAGCAAGGAACATCGTGCTGCGTTTCCCTCCGGCGATGAAGTTGCACTCCGAGTGCATATTTACCGTTGCACTCGGAGTGCAATAATGTCAATCGGAGAGAGGAGCCCAGGTGGGAAGGCGTCCCGAGCAGGAACCCGAGCAGAATCCCGAGCACGACACCCCGCTGCAGCCGGAACACGGCAGCCTGTCGGCCGCTGCTACAACCGCCGCCGTGGTCACCACCACCGCCGCCGCGGACGGCCGGACCGCGCGCGGCCGACAGACCCGCGAGAAGATCGCCGACGCGCTGCTCGCGCTCCTCGACGAAGGGGAGACGGACTTCCCCGCCGACCGGGTGGCCCAGCACGCGGGGGTCTCACGGCGATCGGTGTTCCACCACTTCGACGACATGGCCCAACTCGTGGACACCGCCATCACCCGGCGGCTGGAACAACTCGCCGAGCAGATCAGGCCGTTGCCCACCGGCGGTCCGCGCGCCGAGCGTGTGGCAGCCCTGGTCGAACAGCGTGCCCGCATCCTCGAATGGATCACCCCGGCACGCCTGGCGATGATGCGTATGGACCACCCCTCGGACCGCATCCGTCAGGTCACCGAGGAGGCCTTCGCCGACGCCCGCCGGCGCCTGGAGGCGGTGCTGGCCGAGGAGCTCGACCGGCTGTCGGGTCGACGGCGTACGGATCTGGTCAACGGGCTCGACGCCGTGACCACTTGGGGTGCCTGGCACCACTGGCGATCCACCGGGCTCAGCCCCGAGGAGGCGCGGCACGCCATGGAGGCCACCGTGCTCAACCTGCTCGGCTCGATCGGCCCGCCCGACCCGGTGCCCCACGAGTCCGAGTGAACGGGGCAGCCGGGGCGGGACAGCCGGGGCGGCTCAGCCCGCCGCGCGGTGCAGTGCGGGGTCGGAGAAGAACGCCGAGGGAGCGGTCACCCCGGCGACGACCCGGGCGAAGCCGTCCATCGTCTCCTGCCGCTGCGCGATGGCGCCGAACATCTGCTGCATGTCCGGGGTCGGCGGGTCGAGGTTCGCGAAGTCTGCGGTGAATTCGTACATCTCCCGAACCCGCCCGTCGCGGGCCTCCTGATAGTCCCGCATGGCCTCCTCGAAGGGGCGCTTTCCGGTGAGGGCCTCGTCGACGGCCCCGGCGCACAGCTCCGCGTCCTGGAACCCGTCCTGGATGCCCTGCGCGGTGATGAAGTCCTTGAGGTAGCCGGCGTCCCCCACCAGGGCCCAGCCCGGTCCGTACGGTGTGCGGAAGTAGTTCGGGACCGCCGCCCCGAGGAGCCGCTCGACGCGGGTGGCCGAGGCGGTCCGTTCGGCGAGGGCGGGCGCCATGGCGATGGTGGCCAGGTACGCGCCTTCGGCGTCGGTGTGGTGCGCGTCAGCTTCGCGCATCGGCCAGCTGCAGATGAGTAGGGTCAGGCCGTCGTTGGTGGGCCAGCCCGCGAATCCACGGCCGGGCCGCAAGAAGGCCTCGAAGTGCTCGAACCCGAGCCCCGACCAGTAGGTGTAGTAGCTGGCCTGCAGTTTCGGTTTCTCGGCGTACGAGGCGGCGCCGACGGTCCGCGCGACGAAGGAGTGGGCGCCGTCCGCGCCGATCACCACCCGGGCGTGCTCCGTCACTTGGTGTCTGTCGTGTTCGCGGCCCCGGATCCCGGTCACGGTCCCGTCCGCACCCTCGCCGCCGGACACCAACTCGTCCACGGAGAACCCCTCGCGCACGTCGACGCCCGCTTCCGAGGCGGCATCCACGAGGATCTTGTCCAGGACGGTGCGGCGCGGTGCGTAGGAGCCGGAGAACCCGTACCCGGCAGGGGAGCCCGCCAGGGTGACCGGTCCGAGGTCGAAGGAATAGGTGGTGATCTCCGGCAGATCACCGGCGGTCACACGGCTCAGCAGCCCCCAGCGGTCCAGGGCCGCCAGGCCCGGCGGGTGGATCAGGTGCGTGGAGACGGTGTCGCTCGGGAATCGGGCGCGATCCACCAGAAGAACCCGGTGGCCCCGGCGGGCCAGCAGCATCGCGGTCGGCGCACCCGCGCAGCGGGCCCCGACGACGATGGCGTCGTAGGTCTTGTCCGTCATCAGCCTCACCTGCCGTGTGCTGTTCTTCCACGCTATCCACGGACCGCGTACGGCGCGCCCGGAAGCCGCCGCCGTCCCCTCGCCAGGGAGGAGGTCATCCGGCCGGCGGCCAGGCGAACGGAACCCGCACCAGGTGGCAGTGGGGCAGCATGCACGTCGTCCGACCGCGGCCGCCGCCGTGTCCTGACTGGCCTGCTGGAGCTGCTCGTGGACGCCCTCGCCCACTGCCGGGCTTCCCGTTTTCTCGCGCTCGAGCCGGGCGGATGACAGCGACCACCGTCCGGATGCGCCCTTCGGCAGCCGGGCGCCACGGTTGCCTCTCCAGGCGACGCTGCTGCCGGACCGCTATCCGCATTCAGGCAGTGGGGTGAGTGCCCCATGCGTTCCGGAGGGCTGGCTGCACTTCATTCCCGAGTACGCCGTGCGTCGTCCTGCCCGGCAGGGTGGGCAGTGCAGCCCAGTGAGTCACGGTTTCTTCGCCGGCGCCGCCGTAGGGCAAGCGGACGACCCCGTCGGAGTCGACGAAGCAATCGCGGTGCTCTGCCCCGTCCTCACCGAAGTGCAGCGTGGTGAAGATCATCGGCCTCACCAGCCAGAACTCCTCACCCACTGCCGCGACATCGGACTCAGGGGCGTCGTCGGCCGGATACCGGCCCGTGATCGCCGCCGCCACCGGGTAACCGCTCCGGGGCAGTCTCTCGCGTGCGTCCACCCACGCCACGACGGTGTTCAGATTCACCCTCATCACCCTCACTGCAGGCTCTCCGTGAAGCCGCGTCGTTCAAGGCTCTCGTTCGAACTGCACACCCGGGAAGACCGCGGCGCGCCCGTGAAGGTTGCTTGGGCGGTGCCAAGCGCGATGCCGGAACGTCCACGTCATGCGAACGCTGCGCCCGGCCGGTCCCGAGCCCCCTGGCTCCCGGCGACACCTGTGTGACACGAGCGGCACACGAGTCGTGCACAACTCCCGCCCGACGGTGTACTGTTAACCGTGTTCACAGCGAGATTCTCGAATTTCGACGGTTAACAATTGGGGGGTTCAGGTGTCCCATCACCTGCGCACGACCAGCCACATCAGCCGAACCCGGCGTACCAGCCGAACCCGGCAGACCGCCACCGCCACCGCAATCGCCGCCGTCCTGGCCGCAGGCCTGGTCACCGTCCTGCCGGCCACCGCTCACGCAGCCGACGCAGCCGAGGTGCTCATACCCGCGCCCGACGCATACGGCGAAGGGACCGAGACGGTGCTGGCGACCGGCAGCCAGGGCGTGTTGCACCGCGAGGGCGGCGGCTACCTCTGGACCACGACGTACAACCGCACCACCAAGCCCGTCCCGGCGCTCGACGGCGTGCCGCAGGACGCGATCGTGCAGGGCCACGACGAGTTCAACCGCGTCGTCTACACCAAGCCGCGCGAGGACGGCGGCACCGACGTCGTGCGGGTCGGCATCGAGGATCCAGGCTTCAGCAACACCGTCAGCGTCCCCGCCGGATACCTCAACCCGCGGGTCGCCAACGGCTGGGTCCTGGCCACGGTGGACCAGGGGGACGGCACGTACCAGCTGCGCGTGGCGCGGGGCGGGGCCCCGACAGCCGATCCCGTCGTGCGGCTCCCAGCCGGAGCGACGACCGGCGCCGAGCCTGTGCTGCTCGGCGCCTTCTCCAACCAGCTCGTGATCGGCTACCGCACCGCCGACGGCAGTCCGGGGTACGGCATCCTCACCGCGTACAACGGCACAGTCGTCCCGCTGCCCGTGACCGGTGAGGCGAGCAGCTTCCGGATCACGCAGGACACCGTCAGCTGGTTCACCCGCAGCGGGGAGCCCGGAGTGCGGGTCATGCAGCGCGGCAGCACGGCCGCCCCGCGCATCGTGCCGCTCGCCGCGAAGTCGCCCGACAGCGAAGTCACGGCCTTCGTGGTGGGCGACAACGTGCTCTGGTACGAGGGCGACGACGACCCGTTGCGTTTGACCCCCTTCGCCGGGGCGGAGACGGAGCGGACGCTGCTGAGCGGCGTCGAACGGGCGTTCCTGCGCACCGAGGGCTCGGGTTCACTGGTCGTGCTCGGCAAGGACGCCGACGGCAAGCGCGCCGTGCACCTGTTCAGCGTGGACGGTCTGGGGCTGATCTTCGATCTGCCGCTGCGGGAGGTTCCGCGGGTCAAGACGGCGGACGGCGAGATCCAGGCACTGAGCCTGGATCGTGGGCGGCTTCGGTACGTCAACTCCCTTGCCGACGCGAAGACGTTGCACGGCAGGGACATCGGCACCGCGCTCGACCCGGCGCAAGGCGCGGCGCTCCCCGATTTCGCGGGCCTCGCGGCAGGCCGCTTCGCCGACGGTACCGACGAGGGGCTGGCCCGGCTGGTCGCCGACCCGAGCACCGGCACCGACGTACTGGTGACCGGTGACGACCCGGAGCACCCGGCGGACAGCTTCCCACTGCCGGGCACGGGCGGCCGGATCCTCGACACGGCACCGGAGTTCGTGCTGTACGAGGCGGATGGGCGGCAGTACGTCGTGGACACCGCCCACGACCGCATCGTCCGCCAGCAGCCGGCGCAGGCCGCCGTACTGGAGCAGAAGTGGCTGCTCAAGCCGGCTCTGAACAATCCCGGCACGGTGAAGGTGGTGAACGTGCGCACCGGCACGGTGACCGGGACCATCGCGCTAGGCACCGCGTGCGTCCCGAACGAACTGCAGCGCAGCGGCACCCTGCTGTACTGGAGCTGCGCCTCCCAGGACGCGGCGGGCGTGCGCGACCTGGCGACCGGGCGCACCTACCCCGCGCCGGCGTCCGGCGCCCTCCTGGGCGACCGCTTCCTGGCTCACCGCGACGCGTCCGGCGATCTGCGCCTCACCGCGCTGCAAGCGGACGGCGGCACGGCCGATCTGGGCACCGTCGCCGGCCTGAAGCAAGCCGCGAACGGCGATGGGCGCGGCACCACTTGGACCCTGGACGCGGGCGCCGGCAAGCTCGCCTGGGTCGGAGCGGACGACACCGTCCACGTCACCGCGCCGCAGCACGCGGTCTCCGCGCTGCGCGTCGCCCGCACCGCCGCACCTCCCGCATGGGTGCAGGGCAGCACCGGTGAATGGGCCGCCGCATGGTGGCTCTCCAAGCCCGCGGCGTCCTGGCGGGTGACCCTCACCCACCGCACGACCGGCGAGGTGGTGCGCACCTGGACGGGCGGGAGCACCCGCAGCGCGGTACGGGTCTCCTGGGACGGCACGACAGATTCGGGCACCCCGGTGGCGACCGGCGCCTACACCTGGCAGCTGACCTCCACCCCGGCGGACGGCACGGGCCCGGAGGCGACGGCCTCCGGCGTCGTGCGGGTCGAGCCCGCACCGTAACCACTCGTAGCAGCCGGCCCCTTCCCCGAGTCCGAATCGGGGGAGGGGCCGGAGCCTTGTACGCCTGCGTCGGGCGGCATGCAGAGTGACCAGCCTCGGCCCGGCAGCGCGGTCGCGTGCCACCGACCTTGACGACCGTGAGGTTCGTGCCATCGACGGCGACGCGTGTGAGGTCGGCGGTCCCATAGCGACGGCGGCCGGCGGCGTCGCGCGCGGGCGTGAGCAGCCCCCATCGCCTCCCAGTGACGCAGGACGTGCGTGGCCAGGCCGAAACGTTCGGCGAGGGCGCCGATGCCCATCGGCTCGCGCTCGCCGCCCGCAGGTGTTCTGTGCTCGCTTGACTTCATGCCGACATCAAGTCGCAGTCTGGCGCTCATGACGAAGAAAACGGAGCAGGCCCGCCGGTCGGCGGACGGTCTCATCGGGTGCCTCGACGCGGCTGACCGACTGCCGGGCGCCGGCGAACTGCGCTCTCTCTCCTACGACTTGCTCCGCCCCGGATCCGGAAAGTCCGTGGTGGACGTGGGCTGCGGCACCGGACGGGCCGTGGCGGAGTTGGCCGAAAGGGGTGTGCAAGCCGTCGGCGTGGATCCGAGCGAGCGAATGATCGCCGTCGCCCGCGGCCGGTGGCCCGAGGAGGACTTCCGGATCGCGGGTGCGTACGAACTGCCGCTGGCGGATGCCTCGGTAGACGGCTACCGGGCCGACAAGGTGTTCCACGAGTTGGCCGAGCCGGAGCGGGCGTTGGCCGAGGCCCGTCGGGTGCTCTCGTCCAGCGGGCGGATCGTGCTGGTCGGCCAGGACTGGGACGCCTTCGTCATCGACTCCGACGATCCGGCCCTCACCCGCGCCATCGTGCATGCCCGCTCCGCCCT
>NZ_DATCVQ010000232.1:0-2128 GCF_036566765.1 Streptomyces sp. | reverse complement strand
GACCAGGCCCGGTTCCTCATCCTCGACCCAGGTGACGTCGATCTGGTCGAGGGGGTGGTCGGCTGGTTCGCCGAGGAATTCGGCGATGGAGGCGGCGTCGCCGGCGATGGAGACCCCGTGGATGGTGGTGGAGGTGCGCGGGTCGGCGCTCGGGCGCTCCTCGATGGGGACCAACCACTGAAGGAAGTAGGGCAGTTGCGGGTCCTCCAGCAGTTCCAGCAGGCCGATCTGCTTCCACCTCAGGTCGAACCCGTCGGGGCGGACACGGTGGCCCTCGGCCGAGGTGCGGCCGAGGCGGGCCTCGACCGGGGCGATGTCGTCGACGGAGACCACCCAACCGAGCCAGCCGCCGCCCTCGGCGGCGCGGCGCGCGACCGCCTGGCCGAAGGGCGCGCGGTCGGCGGCGGGGTGGTCGAGTGTGGTGACGACCTCGACGTAGGTGCCGCCGCTCAGCGGGAGAATAAAATTGCGGGTGCCGAATCGCGGGTGCACGCCCCCGTCGACGAACCCGGCACCGAGGGCCGATCCGATCCACTGGACAGTCGAGACGAAGCTGTCGCGGGCCACCGCATAGGACACGTGATCAAGTCGCACCGCGCCATCATCACCCGACGTCCCGTACAAATACCGACGCCACGCCCGCCGCGCCGGCCGCGTCCGCCGTGGATTCAGCCGTGGAGCGGATCGATCATCGTCATCCCGGCGGGGGAGGCCCGGTCGAAGCCAGGCAGCAGCGCTGCCGCCTCGTCGAGGCCCACGACCCGCTCGATCAGCCGCTGCGGGGCGAGCGCTGCTGCCACAGGATTTCGATCCGGCATGCAGCACCATGCGCACCGCACTTCCAAGAGACAGGCTCTCGACCTCTCGACCCGGCAGATGCGGGGATGCGTGATCGCCGGGGGAGGGCAAGGCTTTCGCGTTGCCCTCCCCCGGCGGAGGTCAGGCGGACTCGGTGGGGAGACCGGCCTCCGCCCAGTCCTGGATGCCCTCGCGGTACTTGCGGACGTCGGTGTAGCCGAGAGCGGTGAGCCGGTCGGCGACCTGTCCGCTGTTGGGGCACGCCGGGTTGGAGCAGTAGGTGACGATCGCGGCGTCGCGGTCGGGGAGCAGGGCGGGCGCCTGGGCGGCGACGTCGGCCAGGACCAGCTCGAGGGCGCCGGGCAGGTGTTGCTGGGCGTAGTACTCGCCGCCCAGGGTGTCGAGGACGGTCACGGTGCCCGCTTCGATCGCTGCCTTCAGCTCGTCGCGGGTGATGAGTGTGGTCATGCCACTACCTTCCGGGAATTGGACTATAGTCCGGTTGTGGCTCATGACGATAACGGACTGCGGTCCGGTTCCGCAATGCCGTTGGAACTGCTGCGTACCCCGCCGCCCAAGGAACGGGCGGACGCGGCCCGTAACCGCGCTGCCGTCCTGGAGGCCGCAGGCAGACTCTTCGCCGAACACGGCGTCGAAGCGGTATCCATGGACCAAGTCGCGGCGGCCGCCGGCGTCGGCAAGGGCACGCTGTTTCGCCGCTTCGGCGACAAGTCCGGGTTGGCCGCCGCGCTGCTGGACGCCCGAGAACGCGTGCTGCAGGAGGCAATCCTGCACGGACCGCCACCCCTCGGCCCCGGAGCGCCGGCCGACGAACGCCTGGCCGCGTTCATCGACGCCTATTTCGACTACCTGCTTGAGCACCTGGCGCTGATCCGGATGTCGGAGACCGCGGCACCCGGCGCCCGGTACCGGATCGGCGCCTACCGGTTCTGGCATCGCCACACAGCGATCCTGCTGGGCGCCACACCCGACCCCGAACACACCGCCCACGCCCTGCTCGCGGCTTTGGCCGCCGAACACGTAGCCGCGCTCCTGCCAGAACTCGGCGAGCAGCGGATACGAGCCGGCCTCACCCGCCTCGCCCACTCGGCCATGCAACCCCCCAGCCCATAGGACAGAGGATCCGGCCGCGAACCACGCCTTGACTGGGGTGCCACAGACGGCCCTCGACACGATCGCTGCGTTCCTCGACGACCTGGAGGAGCGCGGCATCGCGATCGGCAACCGTCGTTAGCGTGCCCGCTACCCGGGGCGCGCTCATCGACAACATCCCTTGATTCAGTGATCGCGCCACACGTGTCGCCTCCGC
>NZ_DATCVQ010000231.1:0-14659 GCF_036566765.1 Streptomyces sp. | reverse complement strand
GCCCCCGCCCCGGTGGCCCCGGCCGCTCCCGTCGCCGCTCCGGCTCCGGTCGCGCCCGCCGCCCCGGTGGCCGCCCCGGCTCCGGTCACCCCGGCCCCGGCCGCTGCTCCGGCCGAGGACGGCGCGTACGTGACCCCGCTGGTCCGCAAGCTCGCCACCGAGAACGGTGTCGACCTGGCGACCCTCAAGGGCTCGGGCGTCGGCGGCCGCATCCGCAAGCAGGACGTCCTCGCGGCCGCCGAGGCCAAGAAGGCCGCCCCGGCCCCGGCCGCTCCGGTCGCCGCCGCCGCGCCGAAGGCTCCGGCCCTCGAGGTCTCCCCGCTGCGCGGCCAGACGGTCAAGATGACCCGCATGCGCAAGGTCATCGGCGACAACATGATGAAGGCGCTGCACGGGCAGGCCCAGCTGACCTCGGTCGTCGAGGTCGACATCACCAAGCTGATGAAGCTGCGCGCCCGCGCCAAGGACGCCTTCGCCGCCCGTGAGGGCGTCAAGCTGTCCCCGATGCCGTTCTTCGTGAAGGCGGCGGCCCAGGCGCTGAAGGCCCACCCGGTCATCAACGCCCGGATCAACGAGGACGAGGGCACGATCACCTACTTCGACACCGAGAACATCGGTATCGCGGTGGACTCCGAGAAGGGTCTGATGACCCCGGTCATCAAGGGTGCGGGCGACCTCAACATCGCCGGCATCTCGAAGAAGACCGCGGAGCTCGCGGGCGCGGTCCGCGCCAGCAAGATCACGCCGGACGACCTGGCCGGCGCGACCTTCACGATCTCCAACACCGGTTCGCGCGGCGCGCTGTTCGACACGATCATCGTGCCCCCGAACCAGGTCGCCATCCTGGGCATCGGCGCCACCGTGCGCCGTCCGGTCGTCATCAACCACCCGGACCTGGGCGAGACGATCGCGATCCGCGACATGACGTACGTCGCGCTGTCCTACGACCACCGTCTGGTGGACGGCGCCGACGCCGCCCGCTACCTGACGTCGGTCAAGGCGATCCTGGAGGCCGGCGAGTTCGAGGTGGACCTCGGCCTGTGAGCGCAAGCTACTGAGCTGTAACAAGCCTCACCTGCGGTGTCCCCGTCCGGATGTGTTTCCGGGCGGGGACACCGCCGTATTGTCTAAGAGTCGAAGCCCCTCCCGTCGCCCGACCACCGCGCTTCAAGGTGGCCCTCGGGCCGCGGATCATTTACGGAGCTGCCCCATGACCATGCCCGTCGTCCACTCGCTGCGCGAGCAGATCCGCGAGCACATCGTGGACGGGATCGTGAGCGGACGATGGAAGCCGGGCGAGCGGATCGTCGAGCGCCGGATCGCCACCGAGCTCGAGGTCAGCCAGACCCCGGTCCGCGAGGCGCTGCGCGAGCTGGAGTCGCTGCGGCTGATCGAGTCCGCGCCGAACAAGGGCGTCCGGGTCCGGAACCTGACCGCGGCCGACCTGGAGGAGAGCTACCCCGTCCGGGCGGGCCTGGAGCAGATCGCCGCCGAGCTGGCGGCGGAGCGGCTCGCCACCGACTGCTCGGCCCTGGAGCCGCACGTGGCGGCGCTGTACGAGGCGGACGCGACGGCCGACGGGACGGCGCAGGTCCGGCACACCGTGGCCTTCCACCGCGAGCTGGTGAAGGCGGCCGGGAACGGGGTGCTGCTGCACACCTGGGAGGGCCTGGGCATCGAGGTCTTCACGGCGCTGTCGATCCGCTGGCTGGGCACGGTCCAGAAGTCCTACGCGGAGGAGCACCAGGAGCTCGTGGAGGCCTTCCGCCGCCGCGACCCGGACATCGGCGCCCTGGTGAAGGCCCACGTCCTGGGCTGCGCGCCGAGGGCCTGACGTCGTCGCTCCGCGACCGGGTCCGCCTCCCAGCGGGCCCGCTCATCCGTGCACCCCACCCCTCATCCGCCTCCCCACCTGCGAAAACAAGGCACCCGGTGCCCTCTTTCGCGGCACCCTGTGCCGACTTTCGAGATCTGGACAGGTTTTCCCCTTCCCCCCTTTGATCGATCATCGATCGACGGCTTACAGTCTTCGGCGGGCCACACCCGGCCCTTCGCCCTGTCCTGCCAGACAAGGCCCCCATCTCTACCCCACCTGTCCGGAAGGCGGCGATCATGACCGATCCCGTAGGCAAGATTCCGAGTGAGCTCGACCAGCTCCCGGACCGTGACACCGAGGAGACCGCCGAGTGGGCGGCCTCCCTGGACGCCGTCACCAAGGCCGCCGGCCCCCACCGGGCCGCCTACCTGATGCGCCGTACCCTCCAGCACGCCGAGGGCGCCGGTCTCGACCTGCCCAAGCTGCTCGAGACCGACTACGTCAACACCATCCCCACCTCCGCCGAGCCGGGCATCGACGGCGACGAGGAGATGGAGCGCAGGATCACCGCCTGGAACCGCTGGAACGCGGCCGCGATGGTCACCCGCGGCTCCAAGCACGGCGTCGGCGGCCACATCGCGACCTTCGCGTCCGCGGCCTGGCTGTACGAGACCGGCTTCAACCACTTCTTCCGCGGCAAGGAGGGGGACGGGTCCGGCGACCAGCTGTACATCCAGGGCCACGCCTCCCCCGGCATCTACGCCCGCGCGTTCCTCGACGGCCGCCTGAACGAGGCGCACCTCGACAACTTCCGGCAGGAGTCCGGCGGCAACGGCCTGCCCTCCTACCCGCACCCGCGCCGCCTGCCCTGGATGTGGGAGTTCCCCACCGTCTCCATGGGTCTGGGCCCGCTCTCCGCGATCTACCAGGCGCGCTTCAACCGCTACCTGACCAACCGCGCCATCAAGGACGTCTCCGCCTCCCACGTGTGGGCCTTCCTCGGCGACGGCGAGATGGACGAGCCCGAGTCGACCGCGGCCCTCGCGCTCGCGGCCCGCGAGGGTCTGGACAACCTGACCTTCGTCATCAACTGCAACCTGCAGCGCCTCGACGGCCCGGTCCGCGCCAACTTCAAGATCGTGCAGGAGCTGGAGGCCCAGTTCCGCGGCGCCGGCTGGAACGTCGTGAAGTCGCTGTGGGGCAACGCCTGGGACGAGCTGTTCGCGCTCGACACCACCGGCGCCCTGGTCCGCCGCCTCCGCGAGGTCCCGGACGCGCAGGTCCAGACGTACCAGACCCGCGACGCCGCCTACATCCGCCAGGACTTCTTCGGCAAGGACCCTGCGCTCGTCGCGATGGCGCAGCTGCTGAGCGACGACAAGATCCTGGAGTGCTTCCACCTCTCGCGCGGCGGGCACGAGCCGCGCAAGGTGTACGCCGCGTACAAGGCCGCCCTGGAGTTCAAGGGCGCGCCGACGGTGATCCTGGCGCAGACGGTGAAGGGCTTCACCCTCGGCGAGGGCTTCGCGTCGAAGAACGCGAACCACCAGATGAAGAAGCTGACGACCGACGAGTTCAAGAACATGCGTGACCTTCTTGAGCTGCCCATCTCGGACGCGCAGTTCGTCGACGGCCAGGTGCCCTACGGCCACCCCGGCGCCGACTCCCCCGAGGTCCGTTACCTCCAGGAGCGCCGCGCGGCCCTCGGCGGCCCGGCCCCGGCCCGCCGCACCCACGCGCTCGCCCCGCTGCCGGCCCCGGCCGACAAGGCCTTCGCCGCCTTCGACAAGGGCTCCGGCGCGCAGTCGATCGCGACCACGATGGCCTTCGTCCGTCTGGTCAAGGACCTGGTCCGCGACAAGGAGACCGGCAAGCGCTGGGTCCCGATCGTCCCGGACGAGGCCCGCACCTTCGGCATGGAGTCGCTGTTCCCGTCGCTCGGCATCTACTCGCCGAAGGGCCAGACGTACGAGCCGGTCGACCGCGACCAGCTGATGTACTACAAGGAGGCCAAGAACGGCCAGATCCTCAACGAGGGGATCACCGAAGCCGGTTCGATGGCCGACTTCATCGCCGCCTCGACGTCGTACTCGACGCACGGCGAGGCGATGATCCCGTTCTACATCTTCTACTCGATGTTCGGCTGGCAGCGGACCGCCGACCAGATGTGGCAGCTCGGCGACCAGCTCGGCCGCGGCTTCCTCGTCGGCGCGACCGCCGGCCGCACCACCCTGACCGGTGAGGGTCTGCAGCACGCCGACGGCCACTCGCCGATGATCGCGGCGACCAACCCGGCCGCGCTCAGCTACGACCCGGCGTTCGCCTACGAGGTCGCGGCGATCGTCAAGGACGGTCTGCGCAAGATGTACGGCGAGGCGGCCGAGGGCGAGGACCAGAACGTCTTCTACTACCTCACCGTCTACAACGAGCCGATGCCGCAGCCGGCCAAGCCGGCCGGGGTCGACGAGGGCATCATCAAGGGCCTGTACCGCTTCAACACCGCCGAGTCGGCCGGCCTGGAGCTCCCGGCGAACGCCTCGCGCATCCAGCTGCTCTCCTCCGGCACGGCGATCCACTGGGCCCTGCAGGCCCAGAAGCTGCTCGCCGAGGAGTGGGGCGTCGGCGCCGACGTGTGGTCGGCGACCTCGTGGACCGAGCTGCGGCGCGACGCGCTGGAGGCCGACGCGGCGCTGCTGCGCGGCGAGGAGCGGGTGCCGTACGTCCGCAAGGCACTGGAGGGCGTGGAGTCCCCGGTCCTGGCGGTCTCGGACTACATGCGCCAGGTCCCGGACCAGATCGCGCAGTGGGTCGAGCAGGACTGGTCCTCGCTGGGCGCCGACGGCTTCGGTCTGTCGGACACCCGTGATGCGGCCCGCCGCCACTTCGGCGTGGACGCCCAGTCCATCGTCGTAGCGGCCCTCGCCCAGCTGGCCCGCCGCGGCGAGGTCCCGGCCGCGGCCGTGAAGGAGGCGCGCGAGCGCTACGGCCTCTGACCAGAGCGGTCGGCGAGTGAGCCGAAGGGGCGCGGCGGGTGTCGTGAGGGAGAGCGCGCGGAGGCGGCTAGGAACGAGCCGTCGAGCACGGTCGACCGTCGACACCCGCTGGAGCGCCCCGGAGGCGAACCGAGCCTCAAAAAAAGGGGGCGGCACGCATGATGGAGTCATGCGTGCCGCCCGGCTGATCAAGATGGTCCTTCTGCTCCAGTCGCGTCCCTCGATGACGGCGGCCGAGCTCGCCTCCGAGCTGGAGGTGTCGGAGCGGACCATCACCCGTGATGCCCTCGCCCTCTCGGAGGCGGGGGTTCCGGTGTATGCGGACCGGGGTCGGGCCGGCGGGTACCGGCTGATCGGCGGGTACCGCACCCGGCTCACCGGCCTCGCGCGCGACGAGGCCGAGGCGCTGTTCCTGGCCGGACTGCCCGGCGCGCTGCGCGACATGGGCCTGGAGGACACCGCCTCGACGGCCCGGCTGAAGCTCTCCGCCGCGCTCTCGCCCTCGCTGAAGGACGCGCCCCGTTCGGCCGCGCAGCGCTTCCACCTGGACGCGCCCGGCTGGTACCAGGAACCGGAGACCCCCCAGGCGCTGTCGGCGATCGCCGAGGCGGTCTGGGACGACCGGCCGGTCTCGGCCCGCTACCGGCGGCCGGACGGCGAGGTGGCGCGGGACCTCGAGCCGTACGGGCTCGTGCTCAAGGCGGGGGTCTGGTACGTGTGCGCCCGGGCGGGCGCGTCGTGGCGGACGTACCGCGTGGACCGGTTCACCGACGTCGAGGTGGGCCGGGAACGCTTCGTACGCGACCCGGAGTTCGACCTGCCGGCCTTCTGGGCCGAGCGGGCGGCCCAGTTCGCGCGCTCGATCCTCCGGGCCGAGGTGGTGCTGCGGCTCTCCGAGGCCGGCGCGCGGCGGCTGCCGTACGTGACGGACCGGGCGGCCGCCGAGGAGGCGCTGGCGGCGGGATCGCGGGACGCGGACGGCCGGGTGACGGCGACGCTCCTGGTGGAGGGCGAGGAGGTCGCCTTCTCGCAACTGCTCGCGCTCGGCCCGGAGGCGGAGGTCCTGGCCCCGGACACCCTCCGCGCCCGCTTCACGGAGGCGGCCCGGGGCCTCGCGGAGCTCTACCGGTAGCGTCTGGCGGCGCTCTACCGGTAGTCGTCCGCCGAGACGTTCTCGTCCGTCTCCTGGGCGATCAGGAAGCCCCACGCGTCCGGCTGCGAGCCGTCCGCGTCGGTGAAGCCGTACACCTCGGCGAGCTGTCCGCTGGACAGCGACTGCCCGTTCCAGCGGGCGCGGTCCGGGTCCGCCGCGAGGGCGGCGACCGCGCGGCCGACGTACATCGGGGACTCGGCGACCGCGAAGCCCGGGACTTTCTCCGTCGCGTCGCGCCAGTTCTCCTCCGTCACCCCGAAGGCCTCCAGCATCTGCTCGGAGCGCATCCAGCCGGGCGTGAGCGCGACGGCCGCGCACCCGACGGCCTTCAGGTCCTTCGCGAGGCCGAAGGCCATCCGGATCGGGGCGTTCTTGGCCAGGTCGTAGAAGAGGTTCTCGCGGAAGCGGGTGTCGTTGTACTCGGCCGTGCCGTCGGTGACCTCGACGACCAGGCCGCCGGGGCGCCGGACGAGCAGCGGCACCGCGAGCCGCGAGGTGATGGCGTGCGTCTTCACGCCGAGTTCCAGCATGCGCAGGCCGCCGTCGAGGTCGGTCTCCCAGAACTTCTGGCCGAACGTGAGCAGGTGCTCGCCGCCCCACACGTCGTTGACCAGGACGTCGAGCCGGCCCTGCTCCCGGTCGATCCGTTCGACCAGCGCCCTGACCTGGTCGATCTCCAGATGGTCGGTGGGCACGGCGATGCCCTCGCCGCCCGCCGCCGTGACCAGCTCGGCCGTCTCCTCGATGGTCTCGGTCGTCCGCCCGACCTCGCTGACCTTCTGGCGCGTGGTGCGCCCCGTCACGTACACCGTGGCCCCGGCCGCGCCCAGCGCCACGGCGATGGCCCGCCCCGCGCCCCGCGTCGCGCCCGCGACCAGGGCGATCCTGCCGCCGAGCGGCTTAGTCCCGGTCGTCTGCTCCGTCGTCGTGTCCGTCGTCGTGTGCGTCGTCGTGTCCGTCGTCTTCCGCGTCGTCATGAAACGAGATTGGCAGGGAAAGGCGACATCTTCTGTCCGGTTTCATTTCGGTCGCTCCGGGTGCGTCGCCCTGTCCCAGGCCCGATGCTGGTTCCCGTGATGGACGAGACGGAGTTCTGGGAGATGATCGACTCCACCCGGGAGGCCTCGGAGGGCGATCCGGAGGAGCATGCCGACCTGCTCGTCGAGCGGCTCCTGGAGCTCGATCCGGACGCGGTGCTCGACTTCGCCCGTCACTTCGAGGCCCGGTACAACCGCGCGTACCGCTGGGATCTGTGGGGCGCCGCGTCGGTGCTGCTCGACGGGGCGGGCGACGACTCCTTCGACTACTTCCGCTGCTGGCTGATCGGCCAGGGCCGGGAGGTGTTCGAGGGCGCGGTGCACGATCCGGACGCGCTGGCGGAGCTGCTGGACGACTTCGACGAGGAGATCGACGGGGACGGCGAGGAGCTGGGGTACGCGGCGGACGAGGCGTACGAGCGGCTCACCGGGGCGGAGGCCCCGGACCTGGGGATCCCGCCGCAGGCCGCCGAGCCGGAGGGCGCCGCCTTCGACCTCGCGGACGACGCGGAACTGGCGGCGCGCTTCCCCAAGTTGTGGGACCGCTTCGGGGGGTAGGAGGGGGCGGGGTCCCCGAAGCGGTCCCGGTATGAGGGGGCACGGGCCTGTGGGGCACGGGCCCGGCGTACGGACAGGCCGGTACGGGCCTGGGGGCGTACGGACGTGTGGGCACGGGCCCGGGGGCCGTCCTCACCCCGGGCCCGTACCGGCCTGTCAGCCCTGTCGGGGCGGGGGGTTCACCTGGCCGAGGATCATCTCGGCGCGTGCCGGGAGCGCCGCGCGCAGGCTCTCCGGCTGCGGGACCACCCAGTAGTTCCCGGCCGCGACCTGGGTGAAGACCCGCTCGGCGTGCTCCTCGGGGGTCAGCCCGTGCTCGTCGCTCATCGCCTGCAGCCGGTCGGCGAAGCCGGTGACCTCCGGCGGCTGGCTCTCGTCGGGGCGGGCCGCCGCGAAGATCTGGCTCTTCACCGCGCCGGGCGTCACCACGGACACCTGGATCGGCGCGCCCTTCATGAGCATCTCGTGGTGCAGCGACTCGGTGAGCGCGAGCACCGCGAACTTGGTGGCGCTGTACGGGGCCATCAGGGGGCTGGGCAGCAGTCCGCCGATGGACGACACGTTGACCACCCAGGCCCGCTCGCCGCGCTCCAGCATGCGCGGCACGAAGGCCCGGATGCCGTTGGCGCAGCCGCCGACGTTGATGCGGAGCATGGCGTCCCAGCGCGCGGCCGGGATCTCCCAGGAGTAGCCCATGGCCATGATCCCGGCGTTGTTGACCAGCAGGTCGACGGTGCCGAAGCGGGCGTACGCGCGCTCGGCGAGCGCCTCGACGGACGCGGGGTCGGCGACGTCGGTGACGACGGCCTCGACCTCGGCGCCGGTGGCGCGCAGCTCGTCGGCGACGGCGGTCAGGCGCTCGGCGGCGATGTCGGCGAGGACCAGCTTCATGCCGAGTCCGGCCGCGTGCCGGGCGAGCCCGGCCCCGATGCCCGAGGAGGCCCCGGTGACGACGGCGGTGCGGCCGGCGAAGACCTCGGCGGCGGTCGTCGCAGCGGCGGTCATCAGAAGTGCGTCCCGCCGTCGACGCGGACCTCGGTGCCGGTGACGAACTTCCCGTCCTCGGAGGCCAGCATGGCGACGACGCCCGCGACGGTCTCCGGGCCGGCGAAGCCCTGGCCGAGGGCGGGGGCGAGCTTGGCGAAGAGGGACCAGTCGGTGTCCTCGGGCAGGCCGGGGCCCGTCGACTGCTTGCTGGCGCCGCTGCCGTCGGTCATGCCGGAGGAGATGGAGCCGGGCTGGACGGCGGTGAACCGGATGCCCTGCTTGGCGTACTCGGCGGCGAGCGCGTGGGTCATGGACTGGACGCCGCCCTTGCTGGCCGCGTAGGCGGCCATGTACGGGTGGGCGAACATCGCCGAGGTGGAGGAGAAGTTGACCACGGCGGCGTCGTTCCCCTCCAGCAGCGCCGGGATCGCCTCGCGGATGACGAGGAAGGTGCCGGTCAGGTTGATCCGGATCACCTGCTCGAAGGCGTCGAGGGCCGTCTCGTGGGTGTGCGAGGAGCGCAGGATGCCGGCCGCGTTGACCAGTACGTCCAGGCCGCCGAGGGCCTCGACGGCGGCGGCGACGCCCGCGCGCACGGAGGACTCGTCGGCGATGTCCACGACGAGCGTGGTCAGGCGGTCGGCGGCGTCGCCGGCCTTGGCGACGGTGTCCTTGAGCCCGGCCTCGCTGACGTCGCCGGCGACGACGGAGCCGCCCTCCGCCAGCAGGCGCAGCACGGTGGCCTGGCCGATGCCGGAACCGCCGCCGGTGATCAGTGCGCGGCGACCTTCGTAGCGGTTCATGTCCCTGTCCGACCTCTCGCTGTCGCGTGTGTGGGTACCCGCTGTCTCGGTACGGAGCACACCGTACGCCAGGGTGGCACGTTTTGCCATGCCTGCATGAAATGCATCTTCGGCATGGCCCTGGAGACCGGGCGTAGGCTTCGTCCGGTGAGCACCAAACCCCCCTCTCTCACCGAGCGCCGCAAGGCCGCGACCCAGCTCGACATCGCCCGCGCGGCGGCCGAGCTCTTCACCGAACGCGGACCCGACGGCACCACGGCCGAGGACATCGCGCAGCGGGCCGGGGTCGCCCTGCGCACCTTCTACCGCTACTTCCGCTCCAAGCAGGACGCCGTCGCGCCGCTGCTCGCGGGCGGCGCGGACCGCTGGCGGGAGTCCCTGGCGGCCATGGGGCCGGGCGCGACCGTGCCGGAGGCGCTGGAGCGCTCGATCGCGGAGGCGCTCGGCGCGGCGGACGAGGCGGCGGCGGAGGGCCTGCGCTGGACCCGCGGACTCCTGCGGGCGGCGGCCGAGGACCCGGCGCTGCGGGCGGTCTGGTTCCGGGTCAACCAGGAGTCGGAGGACAGGCTGCTGGCCGTGGTCGCCGAGCTGGCGGGCCCGGACGCGGACCCGCTGGAGGTGCGCCTGGCCGCCGCGGCGGCCACCGACGCGATCCGGGTGGCCCTGGAGGCCTGGGCGGAGACGGACGCTCCGGTACGGGGCGAGGGGGCGCCGGCCGAGCTGGCCGTGCGCTGCCTGCGCGAACTGATGGGCGGGATGCGGCCGTTGAGCAAGAACCCCGACTAGGGCCTGTCCGACCCTGATCCGCCGGACAGGCCCCAGAGTCGACGAGAGCCGGCTAGAGCGCCCGTCCCATCAGCACGTCGTCGACGTACGCGCCCTCCAGCAGGAACTCCCCCGGCAGGACGCCCTCGAGGGCGAAGCCCTCGGCCTCGTACAACGCGCGGGCGGGCGCGTTGTGGCCGAGGACGCGCAGGGTGATCCGGGTCGCGCCCTGTCGCCGCGCCTCGTCGAACGACGCGCGAAGCAGCGCCCGGCCGACGCCTCGGCCGCGGGCCGACTCGGCCACGGCGAGGCCCTGGATCTGGCGGACGTGGGCGTTGCAGGCGAGCGGGGTGGGCCGGGCGAGCCGCAGATAGCCGTCGACCGCCCCCTGCTCCCCCTCGGCGACGAGGTAGTGATCGGGCCGGTGGTTGGAGTCGAAGAAGGGGTCGTAGGGCGGCTGCGGCGCAGGCTGCACCGCGTGCAGCGGCGACCAGACCGCCCGGTCCAGCTCTCCGAGAGCGGCCTGGTCGGCGAGGCGGGCGGTCCGTATCAGCGGCGTGTGCATGCTCGACACTGTGCCACGTGGGGCGGGCGGGGCAGGATGGACCCATGCAGCGTTCACGAATCGCGATCACCGGCGCGTCCGGACTCATCGGCACGGCTCTGGTGCGCTCCCTGCGTGCCGACGGACACGACGTCGTGCGCCTGGTACGGCACCCCGCCCGGGCGGCGGACGAGGTGGAGTGGGATCCGAGTCGGCTGTACGTGGACGCCGCCGGCCTGGTCGGCTGCGAGGCGGTCGTGCATCTGGCGGGGGCGGGCGTCGGCGAGCGGCGCTGGACCGAGGCGTACAAGAAGGAGATCCGGGACAGCCGAGTGCTCGGGACGACCGCGATCGCGCAGGCGCTGGCCTCGCTGGCGGAGCCCCCGCGGGTCCTGGTGTGCGGGACGGCGCAGGGGTACTACGGCGACACCGGGGCGCGCGCGGTGGACGAGAGCGCCCCGGCGGGCGAGGGCTTCCTGGCGTCGGTGTGCGTGGAGTGGGAGGCCGCGGCGGCCCCGGCCGAGGAGGCCGGGATCCGCGTCGCGTACGCCCGCACCGGCCTCGTGGTGGCGCGCGAGGGCGGGGCCTGGGGGCGGCTGTTCCCGGTCTTCAAGGCGGGGCTCGGGGGCCGGATGGGCGACGGCAGCCAGTACTGGAGCTTCATCTCGCTGCACGACGAGATCGCCGCGCTGCGCCACATCCTCGACACGGAGAGCCTGTCCGGCCCGGTGAACCTGACCGCCCCGGACCCGGTCACCAACCGCGAGGTCACCGCCGCGATGGGCCGCGTCCTGCGCCGCCCGACCCTCTTCCCGGTCCCTGCGGCCGCCCTCCGCCTGGCCCTGGGCGACTTCTCCGCCGACGTCCTGGGCAGCCAACGCGTCCTCCCGACCCGCCTGTTGGAGTCCGGCTTCACCTTCGCATTCCCGACGATCGACGAGTCGATCCGCGCCGCATAGGGGCTTGGCAGTGGCAGCGCTTTCAGAGATACGAGCCCTGTTGGGCGAACCCCGGTTCAACTGGTCGGACCCGGCGCCATGGATCGAACTGGAGCGGGAACTCGGCATCGAATTCCCTGCGGACTTCCGTGAGATCGTCGATGCCTACGGCTCGATCCAGATCAACGCGCAGTTGTACCTGAAGCATCCCGCCGGCCATCTTCTGCACGATCTGGGAACGATGATCAGGGGGGATGTCGAGCTCTGGCGCGAGGAGGACATGGCGGAGTTTCTCCCCAGTCCGGTGGGGCCGAACGCCGGTGAATTGATGCCGGTGGCGACGGCCACGACGGGCGAGGCGGTATTCCTTCGCATTCCCGACGACCCCTCGTCGCCCTGGCGCGTGGTGGTCCAGGAAATGGACAGTCCGGCCTGGACTCTCTACGAGATGACGTTCAGCGACTGGCTGCTGGCCTATCTCAAGGGGAGGGACGTGACATTGTGCTCGCGCAACTTCGCGCCTGACGGACCGTCCTACGAGTTCCTTCCCTGATCCGGACAGCCGTCGCACCGTGCTCCTGTGCGGCGCCTGTGCGACCCCCGTGCTCCGGTTCCCCCGGATGCGCGGGGGTCGCTTTCGTCGCCCGCTCCCTAGGCTCGATGCCCGAGATCCAACCGAACTCGGGCATTCCGTCGGGCTGTTGGGGGCATGAGCCTCCCACCAGTCGCGCCGACCTGGGGAGGGGCACGTGCTCAGTAGCGCACGCACCACGGACGTCGTCGTCGTCGGAGCCGGGATAGCGGGCCTGTCCGTGGCCCACCGGCTGACCGGGGCCGGACTGACCGTCACCGTTCTGGAGGCCTCGCCTCGGACGGGCGGGCGGATGGACACCGAAATCGTGGACGGCTTCCGGCTCGACCGGGTCGGGCAGTTGCTCGGCGCGTCCGCGCCGGAGCTGCTCGGCACGCCGGGCCTGGCCGGCCTGACGCTGCGACCGTTCTCGTCGGGGGTCCTGGTCCACCACGACGGGCGGTACGTCAGGACGCTGGAACCGCCCCATGTGGGCGCCCACCACGCCCTCTGGGGCGTAGGGGGAGCGCGAGCCGTGGCGCGCGCCCTTGCGAGCGCCCCCCGGTCGCTGGACCAGGCCCGCCTCGGGGCGGCCCTCGCGCGGCTCGCGGCCACCCCGGTCCCCCGGCTGCTCGCCCGCCCCGAGCGGACCGCGCTCGACGCGCTGAACGCCCGGCTGCCCGCCCGTACCGTGCAGGGCTTCCTGCGGCCGCTGCTCGCCGCGCTGCTCGGCGACCCCGATCTGAGCACCTCCAGCCGGTGCGCCGATCTCGCGCTGCGCGCCTTCGCCCGGGGCGGGCTCTGCGTGCCGGAGGGCGGCGCGGCGACGATCCCGGAGCTGCTGGCGGCCGACCTGCCGCCGGGCACGGTGCGGACCGGCGTGCGCGTCACGGACATGTCGATCAGCCGCGTGACGACCGCCGAGCACGGCGTCCTCCACTGCCGCGCGGTGGTGCTGGCCACGGGCGGCCGGGCGGCGGCTGAGCTGCTGCCGGGGCTGCGCGTCCCGGACTTCCGCACGGTCACGGTGCTGCACCACACCGCGCCCGCCCCGCCCCCGTTCGGCGAGCCGGCGCTGTTCCTGGAGTCCGACCCGGGCGGTCCGGTCGCCCACTCGGCCGTGATGAGCGCGGTGGACCCGGCGCGCGCCCCGGCCGGCCGGGTGCTGGTCAGCTCCACCGTCCTGGGCCCGCCGCCGGACGACCTGGAGCGCAGGGTCCGCAAGCACCTGGCGACGCTCTACGCCTGCTCGACGGACGACTGGGAGCTGCTGGGCCTGCACCACGACCCGGAGGCGATCCCGGCGATGCCGGCACCGCACGACCCGCAGCGCACGGTGCGGATCCTGTCCGGCCTCTACGTCTGCGGCGACCACCGCACCACCGGCACCCCGCAGGCCGCCCTCGCCTCGGCCCGCCGCGCCGCCCGCGCCCTGCTGACGGACTTCGGCATCCGGGAGGAGCAGCGTTCCGGGGAGGAGGCCCCGCTGGCCGCCTAGGGCCTGTCCGGCGGATCAGGGTCGGATGGGTCGCGGCGACCTAGCCGATCGCCGCGACGCGGTCGCGGTACGTCCGGGCGGCGGCCGCGTCTCGGTAGGGCTCCAGGCGGCGCTCGAAGTCGCGTACGTACTCCAGGGCCCGCGCCGAACGCATCTCGGAGGCCTGCTGGGCCGCCTCCGCGCCCAGGGCGCACGCCTGATCGAGTTCGCCGAGGCCCAGCCGGGCGGAGGCGAGGACGACGCGGCAGAACAGGCGGCTGCGGGCGAAGCCGGGGGCGCGCAGCTGGAGGGAGCGCTCGGCGTGCTGGGCGGCGGCCCGGTACTGCTGGAGGTCGCGGTGGCAGTGGCCGAACTCGTCGGCGAGCTGCGCCTCGTCGAAGGCCCGCGCCCAGTACGGCACCTCGTCGCCGGGCCGGGCCGCCTCCAGGGCGCGCTCGGCCCGGGCCAGGGCCGCGCTGCACGCCCGTACCTCGCCCAGGACGCCGTGCCCGCGCGCCTCCACGGAGTGCAGCAGCGCCTGCACGACCGGGGGCGCGGAGGCGCCGACGCCCTGCTGGGCGACCCGGGCCAGCTGCACGGCCTCGCGCCCGTGGCCGAGGTAGACCGCCTGCCGGCTCATGGTGATCAGCACGTACGAGCCGTAGGCCCGGTCCCCCGCGGCCTGGGAGAGCCGCAGCGCCTGGACGAAGTACCGCTGCGCCAGGCCGTGCGCGGCGATGTCGTACGAGGTCCAGCCGGCCAGCCGGGTCAGGTCGGCGGCGGCGGCGAACAGCCGGCGGCCGACGGCCTCGCCGTACGTGCCGCGCAGCATCGGCTCGGCCTCGTGCTCCAGGTAGCGGACCAGAGCCTGGCGGGCGTGGCCGCCGCCGTAGGCGTGGTCGAGGGTGCGGAACAGTTCGCCGACGGAGCGCAGGGCGGAGATGTCGCCGGCGGAGACCCGCTGGCCGGGGCCCCGGTCGGTGCCGCGCTGGCGGGGCACCGAGTGACGGCCCTGCG
>NZ_DATCVQ010000230.1:0-3785 GCF_036566765.1 Streptomyces sp. | reverse complement strand
CATCGGCCTTTGCGATGCCCGTCGGGCAGGAGCGGCCCCAGTTGGTCTCGGACGGGGCATCCAGCTTGACGCCCGTGCCGCCGATGCCGCAGTAGCCCGCGGGGTTCTTGTCGAGGTACTGCTGGTGGTACGGCTCCGCCGGGTAGAAGGGGCGGTTGTCCGCGGGGCGGAGTTCCGTGGTGATCGTGCCGTAGTTCGAGCGGGTCAGGACCTGCTGGTAGGCGTCGCGGGAGGCCTCCGCCGCCTCGGCCTGGGCGGGGGAGTGGGTGTAGATCGCCGAGCGGTACTGCGTGCCGACGTCGTTGCCCTGGCGGAAGCCCTGGGTCGGGTTGTGGGCCTCCCAGAAGACCTTCAGGAGCTGCTCGTACGAGACCTTCGACGGGTCGAAGACGACCCTGACCGCCTCCGTGTGGCCGGTCAGGCCCGAGCAGACCTCCTCGTACGCCGGGTTCACGGTGTAGCCGCCCTGGTAGCCGACCAGCGTCGTCCAGACGCCCTCGGTCTGCCAGAACTTGCGCTCGGCCCCCCAGAAACAGCCCAGACCGAAGTCGGCTGTCTCCAGGCCCTCCGGGTACGGGCCCAGCAGCGGGTTGCCCAGGACCGTGTGGCGCTCCGGGACCGCGAACTCCGGCTCGGCGCGACCCTTCAGCGCCTGCTCGGGCGTGGGGAGGACGGGGGTGCGGGACAGGTACATGTGGCATCTCCTCGGCTGCTCGGCCCCCAGCACAACGTCGGGGCGCTCCGTGGGATTCCCCTGGCCGCCCGTCCCGCACCCACACCCAGCTATGCCCGCGTCGCCTTGAGGTACTGCGCTGCCGTGTAGTCGCGCGTGTTCACGTACCGGTCCTTCGGGTCCGACGAGTAGTTCCACGGCACGCACCCGATGTGCCCGTCGACCTCCCGGTACTGCTCCATCGCCTCCACGTACCGGTCCTGCCAGAACAGCATCCACGCCAGCAGGTGCCTGACCTGCAGGATCCTCGGGTCCCGCCGGTCCAGGAGCTGCGTCGCCGCGGTCACGTCCGCCAGCGCCGCGTCCGTCGCCGCGACGACCTCCGGGCGGCCGTAGAACGTCTGCGGCTTCAGGTCGGACTCGTGCGTCTCCTGCTCGAAATACGCGTACAGCGGGAGCAGCGTCAGCAGCTGACCCGGCCGGCCCTTCGCTGCCGCCCTGCGCGCGAAGTCGTGCATCAGCTCGTGCGAGCCGCGCCACTTCGCGCACCAGTACTGCATTGCTGAGGTGTGCGCCGACAGGTGGTACGGGTCCCGCTTCTCGATCTCCGCCCACAGCTCCTCGACGCGCTCGTGCGGGAACCCGAGGCCCATGGCCAACGCCAGCTCGCCGATGAACGGCGACGGGTCGTCGCCCGCCAGCTCCTGCGCCCGCGGGAACGCCTCCCGCGCCTCCGCCAGCACGCGGTGGAAGCTCGCGAACTGCTCCTGCGACGTGTGCGAGGCCCGGTTGTCGCCCCGCATCTCCCACGCCAGGTACACCAGCGCGTTCGCGTGCACCGCCGCCGCCGCCGGATCGTCCGGCCGGGCCGCCCGCCAGGCCTGCAGCCACGCGTCGTCCTTGACCGCCTCGTCCGCGAGCCAGGTGATCCGGCGGGTCCGTTCCCACCAGTCCCGCCCCGCGCCCGCCACGAACGCCGCCCCGGCCTCCCAGTCCCCGGCCCGCACCGCGTCCCGGGCCGCCGCGTGCTCGGGCACCACGGGGATCACGCGCTCCGTGTCCAGCTGCTCCGGCGGTACGAGTCCGAGCGCGGCCGCGGCCTTCGCGACCTCGCCCTTCGAGACGCCGCCGCCGGACGCGGGCCCCGCCTTCGCGCCCCGGCGGGCCTTGATCCAGAAGTAGACCGACACCGCGATCACGATCAGGGGGATCAGACGTGCCATCGTGCAGAAATCCTTAGAACGAGAAGAACGAGAAGAACGAGAAACAGGTGGAACCAGTACGCGTCAGGAGGCGACCGGGGCCAGCAGCTTTCGCAGTGGCTCCGTGTCCGGCCGCTCCGCGACCGCCGCGTCCAGCGCCGCCGGGAGCTCCTCCTCGTAGCCGTGCGGCAGGCGCAGCGTCGCCGCGTCCGACCAGGACAGCTGCCAGCGGCCCCGGCCGTCGCGGACGAACTCGACCGCGACCAGCCGGGACAGCCCGCGCCGCAGCACAGGGCGGGCGAACTCGCGCGCCGCGCGCCCCGTGGCCGCCCGGGCCTCCTCCGACTTCGGCAGCAGGTCGGCGATCCGCCCGCTGTCGCCGCGGTCGATCGCGTCGAGCAGTGCCGCCAGCGTCGGCGCGCCCGTGACCTGGGCGGTCGCCCGTCGCAGCGGCTCCGCGTCGCGCTCGAAGAACCCAGTCATCGACTCGTGCACCAGCTCGGGCCAGTCCAGCCGACGGAAGCCGAGCGCCTCGTCCGTGAGGACCGCCCGTTCGATCGCGGCCAGTGCCTGGTCCGGCGCCTCCAGTAGGCCCAGCGCCGGGCGGGCCGGCTCGGCCGCCCGGCCGTCGTCCGGCAGCGCCTCGATACGGGCGACGCGCTCGGCCATCGACGGGTGCGAGTCGTACGGCGACGACGGCTCGGTCGGCAGCTCGCGCCGCAGCTCGTCCAGTTCCTCGGAGCGGGCCGCGAGCAGCCGCCGTACGCCGCCGAACACCTCGCCCTGCGGCGGCAGCAGCCCGAACTCGGTGCCCAGCGTCGCGTACGACTCCAGGTAGAAGCCGTGCGCCGCGTCGAGCACCGGGATCTCGCGCAGCGCGGACGCGGTGGCGTCCCGCCCCGCGATCCGGGCGGCGGCGAGGTCGGCCGCGAGTTCCTGGCGGCGCGAGCCGGCGAGCGTGGCGCGCATGTAGAAGTGCGCGTACGCCGTGTAGATCCGGGCCATCACGCGGTACGTGAAGCCCGCGCCGCCCTCGTCGATCTCCTTGGCCTTCTTGCCCTTGGCGACCGCCTTCTGGGCCTTCTTCTCCTGCCGGGCCCGTTCCTTCGCGGCGGTGGAGCCGGCCTTCTCCTCGAAGTGGGCGATGGTGCGGACGACTTGGACGCGGCCGCGCTCGGTGATGCCGGAGAGCCGGGTGTCGGCATTGCCGTAGTGGCCCATCTCGTGGGCCAGGACGGCCCGCAGCTGGGCCTCTTCGAGGCCGGCCATGAGCGGCAGCCCGAGGTAGAGCCGGCGGGTGCCGCCGACCAGGCCGAGCAGCCGGGCGTCCTCGCTCACGGCGGCGTTCATGTCGGCGGTGAGCCGGATCTCGTCGGGCGCGCGGGTGCCGACCTCCGCGGCGAGCTCCCGCACGGCCGCCCACAGCCGCGGCTCGTGCGCGTCGGTGACCGGGATCCCGCCCATGCCCTCGTCCTTGGGCGTACGCAGCATGAACATGCCCCGCACGACCGGGATCGCGAGCAGCGCGCTGACGATGTACAGCTTGAGGAAGATGCTCGGCGGCGCCCACTCCGTGGCGGCCCAGTCGATCGCGCCGAGCAGCGCGAGCATGCCGAGGCCGAGCAGATAGAAACCGGCGAGCAGAACCAGCGCGCGGGCAGCGCGCAGCGAAGCGCCCATGTACAGAATTCCCCCCCGGGAAAGGATGCGTGCCCGGTACCGTACATCCCTTCGATGTCCGTGGGGGGGGCATGGGACTCAAGGGGAGGGAGGACATGAGGAGTTCACTCAGAGGGGCGGTCGTCGCGGGGCTCGCGGCGCTGGGCCTGCTGGCGACGGCGACCCCGCCCGCACACGCGGCGACCGGGTTCGACCGGTGTCCGTCGGGGCGGTTCTGCCTGTTCGACAAC
>NZ_DATCVQ010000229.1:0-6607 GCF_036566765.1 Streptomyces sp. | reverse complement strand
CCGCCGCCATGGCCGCACCGACCCCGCTCCCATGTGAGTCCTCACGCGCAAACCCGTGTTCATGGCCGCTGATTCGGATCGCTGCCCAGGTGGAGCAGCGCCCCCCGGGCCGCCGGCCGCCAGTCGCCGCTGCAGCCCGCGGTCCGTGCCGCCGTGGTGGACCTGGTGCCTGACCTGGACTCTCGCAGCCGCTGTCGCCGCGCTGCTCCTGGTGCTCCCGCACCCCCCGACATCCGCGCCGCCGTCATCGCCCATACGCGGGTCAACATGCACCGCAAACTGCTCAACATGGCCAAGCTGACCGGCCTGTACCCGCTGGCCGTGCTCTCCGACTGCGTCCTCTACCCCTCACCCGGCCGCTCGCCCCTGGACTTCCTGCCCTACAGCGCCTCCGGCAAGCCCATCCCCGGCGGCTTCCGCCTCGGGCCGACACCAGGCATGGCCAAACTGGAAGGCGTCCGGGAAACGGCCTGGTCGGTCGACCTGACGGAGCAAGGCCTCAACCCCGCCCGCCACATCAAGGGCGGCGACGCCGTCCTCGACGACGGGGGAAGGCTGTGTGAGCGGCCGAGGGTCATGCCTTGGCGTGCGCAGTACGGGCGATGAGGAGGGCGATGTCGTCGTCGGCGGAAGCCGGCACGAGGCGTGCCAGGAGGCTGTCGCACATGGCGTCGAGGGAAGGGCTGGGTTCGGCGAGGGTGTTGGTGAGTTCGGCGAGGCGTTCATCGATGTCGCTGGTGCGGGATTCGATGAGTCCGTCGGTGTACAGCACGAGGACGCTGCCGGGCTCGAGGGTGCGATCTGTGGTGATGTAACGGGTGCCGCCGACGCCGAGCGGGGTGCCGGGCGGCACCTGGAGGAGTTGGACCTCGCCGTCCGGAGTGACCAGTGCGGGCGGGGGATGGCCTGCCCGGGTGATCCGGCAGTGGCCGGTCGCCGGGTCGACGACGATGTACAAGAGGGTGGCCAGCATCGGCTCGGCCAGGTCCTCCAGGGCTTCTTCCAACTGGGCCAGTATCTCTTGTGGTTCGAGGTCGAGACGAGCCAGGGCACGCACGCTGGCGGACAGCCGGCCCATGACGGCAGCGGCAGCGGTGCCGTGGCCCATGACGTCGCCGATCAGGAGGGCGGCTTTGCCACTGGGCAGGCGCAACACGTCGTACCAGTCGCCGCCGACCTCGTTGGCGTCGCTGGCGGGCAGGTAGCGGTGGGCCACTTCGATGCCTGGGGGCGGGGTGATGTGCTGGGGCAGCATGCTGCGCTGCAAAGTGACGGCGGTGTCGTGCTCGCGGTGGTAGAGACGGGCGTTGTCGATGCTGATCGCGGCGCGGGCGGCGAGTTCGGCGGCGAGGGTGACGTCGTCATGGTCGAAGGGGCCGAGCGGGCGGGTACGGTAGAAGGTGGCCACGCCCAGCACCAGGTCGCGGGCGACGAGCGGAATCATCATGAAGGAGTGCACGCCCAGTTCCAGCAGCCGGGCGGGCCTGCTCGTATGCCGGGCGGCGGGCGCGATGGCCTCGGCGTCGAGGCGGGCCAGCAGGAACGGATGACGCCCGGCGAGGGCCTGGGTGTAAGGGGCCCCGGCGGGGAAGTCGAGGGTGCGGCCAAGCGGGGCGAGGGCGGAGGTCACCGGGGAACCGCTCAGCGGGGCTTTGCCCAAACGGCGCAGGGCGACGCCGGCGCTGAGCCCCGCGACGGGATCATCGCCGCGGGCGAGAGTATCCAGTACGTCCACGGTGACGGCGTCGGCGAGGCGGGGCACGGCGAGGTCGGCCAGTTCCTGGGCAGTGCGCTCCAACTCCAGGCTCGAGCCGATGCGGATCGATGCCTCGCTGAGCAGAGCCAGACGGCGCCGTCCTGCTTCGGCCTCGGTGTGGGCGCGCTGCTGATCAGTGATGTCCAACAGGGTTGCGATGATCCCGAGGGCCCGGCCGGCGGGGTCCTCGACACGGACGTAGGAGCAGGACCACACGCGGTCGTGTTCGGGGTCGGCCGGGGTGCGGCCGGTGCGGCGGAAGTCCAGGACCGGCCGGCCGCTGTCGAGGACGGCTCGCATCGCCTCCTCCATGTCGGAGGCGTTGATCTGCGGCAGCAGCTGGGACAACCGGCGGCCGATGTGGGCCGACTCCGGCAGGCCGTTCATCTTCTCCATGGCCGGGTTGACCCTCAGGAACCGCAGGTGCGTGTCGAACACGCCGATGCCGATCGGCGAGCGGGCGAACAATCCGTCCCACACGGCCGAGGAGCCACGGATGCGGCGTGCACTGTGGGCGTCGGCGGCGAAGACCACGACGGCGGAGGTGTCCTCATGGCGGTCCGGAAGGGGGCTGGCCCAGATCTCCAGCTCGATCGGGTGCCCGGCCGCGTGCCAGGCGGTGACCGTGCCCATCACGCCTCGGCCGGTGGCTGCGGCCTCCCAGAGCGACCGTCCCAGACTCCGGTCCGCACCGGGATGCAGAAGCTCCGCGATGTGCCGGCCCACCACCTGCTGCGGGGTGTAACCCAGCAGCTCCTGGGCCGCGCGGTTCCACCGCACGATGGTGCCATCCGCGCTGGTGGCCACCTGAGCCACCGCAAGCGCGCCCATCCACCCACCGGCGTCCCGTGCGGCACCGCTGACCAATCCCTCCTCCGGCTCGCTCATGCGCCTGCTCCTCGCGTGGCGGTGTCAGGGCTATGGATCACCATGCCGTAGAGGCGGACGCATGGGTGGGACGCGCTCAGGTGCGAGGCGCCTGTCCCAACCTCGTCCCTGCGCTTCGTCACGACCTCGCGCAGCTGCACAGGGGCGCCATTGTCTGGGTCGAGGAGGGGCACCTGGACGACTGAGATCGGGCCGTGGTCCTCGACCTCGCGCGGGCTGCGCGACGAGAGGGTGAGCCGGTGGAACCGGCGCCGGCAGTAGGCGCTCGGATACAGGTCGGCGATGCTCCCTGTCCTCGCCTCGATCTTGCGGTCGTCAAGGCCCCTCGCCACGGCCGGAAGGTCCGTCCCGGTCGCAGCCCGGCAGGAGAGGTACGGGCGGGGAAGAACGGCGCAGAACTGCTCCCGCAGCTCCTCCCGCCCCAAACGCGTCAGAGAGCGGCGCGACGTCCCGCCGCCCGCGAACAGCAACGGTGCCGCGATCAGCTCCTGCCGCGCCAGGGCGGCTTCCAGCCCGGCGTCCACACCCCCATGCTCCCCCCGGCGGCCCGCGCCCGCTCCCCGAACCCTCCCGCCCGTGCGGTAGGACGAATCGCCCACCGCGATGACCGTGGCGCAAGCGCCCCCCAGACGCGTGCCGCCGTACGTTTTCCGCTGGCAGGCCTACGCCTGCTCGGAAGAACCGGGCCCACCTGCGCGGAGGCGGATCAGCTGCACCGTCCCGGACAAGGCCGAGCGACGCCCGCGAGCGGGCCCGGGCGATCGGCGTGTGGGCGGCGGTGTTCGGGCTGAGCATGGCGGCGGGCCCGGTCACGGGCGGAGCGCTCATCGCCGTCTTCGGATGGCGGTCGGTGTTGGATCAACGTCCCGGTCGTCGTCGCGGCTCTCGTCCTCGTCGCCGTGTTCGTGCCGGAGTCCCGCGGCGAGCGTGCCCGGCGGCTCGACGTGCCCGGCCAGCTCCTGCTCACTGCAGGACTGTTCTTGGCGGTCGCGTCCTCATCGGCTTCACCGCGGCCGGCGGTCTGTGCCTGGTGGACCTGGACCAGAACACGGATATTTCGGTTCTCCTGACGGCCTTTCTCCTCATAGGCATCGGCTTCGGCTTCGCCGACGCGCCGCTCACCAACACCGCCGTGAGCGGCCTGCCGCGCTCCCAGGCAGGCGTGGCCGGGGGGATCACGTCCGCCGCACGCCAGGTCGGTTCGGCGGTCGGCATCGTGCTCGCAGGCGGCCTGGTCGCGTGCGTCGCCCCCACCGGCATCGCCGAGGCATCCCGTACCGGATGGCTGCTCGTGACGGTCTGCGGACTCCTCCTCCTCCTCCTCCTCGCCGCAGCCCTGACCTCACATTGTCCGGGAGCCATCTTCGGCCTGGGCGGCCGGATGCTACACCGGTACCCGCAGGAAGGCATCCATAGCGCCACCATCCGCAGGAAAGGGATGATCCGGGTTGGTGGGGCCGGCCAGGCGGAGGGATGCTGCCCTCGAGGCGTCTTCATGACTGGCGATTCCCGCCGACGGCCGCAAGGAGTACACACGATGAGTTCCTCGCTGAAGTCCTTCAACATCGACAATCACTTCGTCCGGCACGCGAACTTCCTGGCAGAGCTGTCGGCCGTCGCGAGCGACCTGGACCGCGCCGACGCCACCTTCGAAATGGTGAACGGCCTGGCCGACCGCAACCTCGTGTCCTTCCGGTCCGTCAACTTCCCCCTCCACTTCCTGCGGCACCAGGACTTCCGCGTCAAGCTTCACGAGGGGCCGAACACCCCGCTCGTTCCCCCCGGTTCGACGCCCCCGCCCGAACCTCCGGACATGCAGCTGATGCGGAAGGACGCCACGTTCGCCATGATCCCGGGACTCGTAGACCCGAACGCGGTGTCGTTCCGGTCCTTCAACTTCCCCAACCGGTTCCTGCGGCACAGGGATTTCCACCTCTTCGTCGAAGAGGTCCACAGCGACCTGGACCGCAAGGACGCGACGTTCATGGTGGTCCCCGGACTGTCGCCGGAGCCGCCGGGACCGCACTAAGCGGTGTCCGTAAAGTGGGTAACTCGCTACGCCGTTCGTGGTGCTGAGGCATGAACTGACGGCTGAGTCCTGGGCGTTGATCGCTCCGTTGCTGGCGTCGGGCCGGACGGGCAGACCCGTGCGGTCCGACGCCAGGTACGCGATTCAGGCTATGAGCAGTCGGAGGCCGAGGTCTACCGCGTCAAGGTCGGCGAGGTCGCGGTTGAGCTCGGCCCACCGGCCCGAGGCGAGGTCATCGCTGAGGCTTCGTACCGCCCGCTGCTCCGTCTCCGGCCCGACCCTCGTTCAGACCGACACCGCACGGCGCACGCGATCCTCCGACGCACAATGCGAGCGCCTCGCCGCCGGTGGGCGCCGTGTGGTGCGCTACGACCTGCGCGACAGCGGGGAGTCGACGACGGCGGACCCGGAGGCGCCCGCCTACACCCTGCGTGACCTCGCCGCCGACGCGGCCGCCCTTGCCGACGCGCTGGGCGGGGGGCCGGCGCACCTCGCGGGGATCGGCGTCGGCGGGATGGTCGCCCAGGGTGGCCGTGCTGGACCATCCGGGCGCGTTCTCGGCGCTCACCCTGGTGGGCACCCGCGCGGTGGCCCCCGGCCCGCCCGACGATGACCTCCCCGACCACGACCAGGCGACGATGAGCCGGTTGTTCGCGCGCCCGATGCCCCATTGGACCGACCGAGAGGTGGGGTTGCGGACTTCGCCGCTGCCAGCGCGGAGATCCTCGGCGACGGCCCCGTCGCCGCGCGCGCAATCGCTGCGCGCATCTGGGACCGCACCCCCGGCGGCTCACCCCGGTCCAGATGGCAAACCAGATGGGCATGGTGTTCTCCAGGCCCGACTGTAAACCCCGCTGGCGCGAGCGCCTGCCCGAGATCGAGGTCCCCACGCTCGTCGTTCACGGCCGCCGCAACCGGTTCTTCCCCGTCGGCAACGGCGAGGCGATCGCGCGCGAGGCTCACCGCCGCCGGTCCGGGCTCATACCGGCTCCGCGCCCACGCGCGAGGCCGCGACACTTGTACCGACGGCGCGATCGAGAAGCCGGTCGAGGAGTACCTCCTCATCGCCTGGCCGCGGGAACCGACCGACGACGTGACGTACCGCGCAACAGACCAGTACGGTGCGGAACTGCTCGCAGCGAAGCGAGAGACGCCGCAAGCGCCGGCTGCCCTCAAGGACACGCATCCGGGCGACGTGCCTCGTCGAGTACCGCGCGATGGTTGTTCCACCAGTCTCCCGGAAGCCTGACGGCGGCAGAGGAGGCACCGGAGGCGCACACTGGTGATGCGTCAGAGCCGCCAGCCCATTTCCCACCCTGGGCGGTTGGATCCGACCTCGCCTGGCTCACCGTCGGAGGCCCGGCTATTCGATCAGGGCATGAACGCTGATGATCTGGATCGCTTCTAGCCCCGCTGCTCGCGCCCCTGGATCCAGCGCTCTGGACCAGGCGTGCGAAAGAGTCGTCCACTGCCGGGTAGACGAGGACCTGGAGCGCGGGCTGGGGCAGCCCGCGACTGCGCAGGTCGAGGCAGAGCGCCGCCAGACCTCCGCCGGCCGAGTCGCCGCCGACCGCGATGCGGCGGCTGTCGATGCCGAGGCGGTCCGCGTTCTCGACGAGCCAGGCGTGGGCCGTCCTGGTGTCGTCGATGGCGGCGGGGAAAGGATGCTCGGGAGCCAGCCGGTAGTCGACCGAGACCACGACGCACTCGGCGTGGTCGCTGAAGAAACGGCACACTTCGTCGACGCCGTCCAGGCTGCCGACCGTGAAGCCCCCGCCGTGGAGATGGAGCAGGCAGGGCAGGCCGGCCGTACCCGTGCGCGGCGCGTGTTCGGCCGGTCAGTCGTCGATGGATCCCAGCGAGTCGTCCTCCAGGCTGGCCGCCAGCCACTGCTCGACGGCGCTGATGTGGGTGGTCGCGGTGGAGACGGCGAG
>NZ_DATCVQ010000228.1:0-3024 GCF_036566765.1 Streptomyces sp. | reverse complement strand
GTGCCGGGTGCTGGCGTCGTCCTGCTGTCCGCAGCCGGATTCGCCGCCGACGCCAGGGGTCTTGATGACCTCCGACTCCATCTTCACCTGCAGCGGTGCGTCCAGGATGTACAGCTCGTCGCCGTTGTCGCGGACGGTGGCGGTGTCGGGCATGATCCACTGCCGCATGGAGACGCATTTGGTCTCGCCGCGCAGCGAGTCCCAGAACTTCTTTCCGCCCGGCGTGTTCGGGTGGATGAACTTCGCCACCGACTTCTTCATCGCCAGGTCGGCCTCCAGCAGTACCCGCCCGGCGTCGGTCTTGCCGAACTTGTCGTCGATGATCCGGTCGGGCTCGTCAGGGTTGAGGTTGACGGTGAACGCCGACGGCGGCAGTTCCAGCCAGACGAAGAACGAGTCCGAGGCGAGCTGTGCGGCCCGCCGGCCGCCGAAGGACTGCTCGTCGGCCGGAAGGGCGTCGGCCTTGAACGCGTACTGGACGCCGGAGCCGTTGTGGTACGTGTCGGAGACGTAGCGCAGCTCCAGCGTCGAGAAGTCAACGCCGCCGAGGTCGGGCTGGGTGACCGCCGGAGTGTCGCCGTCCGCGGCGAGGTTCTCGGTGTGCCAGTCCTGGATCAGCCCGGTCCGGAGCGCCTGCTGCAGCGAGTCGGGAGAGGCCTCGACCGCCTCGGTCATCGGGCTGTCGGCCGGCAACTGGCCGGGGGCAGCGAGGACGTCCGGGACGGCCGCGTCACCGCTCGGTCCGCCTTGCGGCCCGCCGGGAGGGCTTGTGGGTGCCTGGGCGGCGGCGCCGTCGTCAGGGGTGGGGGGCGGCGTGCTGTTCAAGGAGCCGGGCGGCACCTTCTGCCCGATCGCCGGGAAGTACCGGACGTCGACCTGGACGCGGTGCTTCGCCGCCAGCTTCTCGATCATCTTGACCGATTCCGGGGTGGGTCGCTCGCCAAACGCGGCGATCACTCGGCAACCGGTCGCTTTGGCGATCTTCATCAGGTCCTCGAACTGCTTCCGGCCCTCCTTGGTGTCGACGTCCTTGCCGGACTTGATCTCCAAAATGACCTTGAGCTTCTCGAAGTCCGCGGCGTCGAGCGGGCGGTCCTTCTTGTGCAGGCGCAGACGCGCGAGCAGGGGAAGGAGCTCCCGGGGCACCCTCTGGCCGAAGCGCCAGTGGCCCTCGGGGTTCAGTCCCTCCTTCTCGACGTACTCACTTCGGAGCAGCGGCTCGAACGCCGCGCCCTTGCGCTTGCTGTTGAAGGCGTTCACGTACCCCGTGCGCCATTCCTTCCAGTCCGGCACCGAACTGCCCTCCTTCTGCAGCTTCCAGTGCGCGAACATGAAGTTCTTGGTGGCCCAGGTGTATTGGTTCGGAGCGCCGATGCCGTTCAGTACCTGCTCCGAGGGCTCAGCGACGGAACCCAGCACGCCGGGTTCGTTGAAGACGATCTTCTCGAACTGCGTGCGGAACTTCTCCCAGGTCGTGCCTCTCTTGCTGTACGTCTTCCAGCGCGCGAACAGGTGCTCCCGTGTGCCACGGGTGTAGTTCTTCTTGTTCCCGATCGGGCCGAGGTCCGCCTGCGTGGGCTCGGGGATGCGGTTGAGCGCATCGGCGCTCTCGTACTCGTACACGCCCCTCGGGTACGTGTCCTCCGTCGGCTTGACACCTGGGAGCGGGAAGTCCTCTGCTGCGGCGGCAGCTGGCACAGATGGACCGGCCAGGCCCAACACACTGACCAGACTCAGGCCAGTTGCGAGCGCCAACGTACGGATCCGCAGGAGCGCTAAAGGAATCACCATCCGGCAATTGTCGGGACCCGATCAAGATGGGGTCAAGGGCGGGCTAGAAGCGATCGGGCAGCCAGGGCTCGAGGTCTGCTGTGCTGAGGACGAGGGTCGCAAGCGCCTTCTGTGACGCGGCACGGACTCCGGCCATCTGAGCCGAGGTGGCGGACCGGTAGCCGCCGGCGTACCAGACGGCGAGCTGGCACCGCGTCAGGGTGATCTGTCCTTCTACGCGGGTCGGGGTGATCTCGGCCCTGCCGTCCTTGATATGGAGCATCCAGCGGTCCCAGCCCGTCACTTGTGGTGTTCTCAATCTCGATCGGGACCGTGATGGTGAGGTCGGCAGGCCAACCGCGGAGTCGTACGGCTTCGGGGATGTCGAGGATGCGAAGCATCCAGGGGTGCCAGGACTCGGCGGTGGTCCGGTGGTGTCGGAGGCCGTGCAGGAGGGTGGGGTAAAGCGGGAGGGCTCCCCGCCGGAACTCGACGGTGGCGGCGCGGGTGTTGTGGCGGCCGAGGAAGGCGAGCATGGCTGAGGCGGTGGGCTGGCCGGCGGCCCAGAAGTCGTGGACGACCAGGGTCGCACCGTGGCGCTCGCGGCGCTGGGGGGCCCAGAGACAACAGCCCGGCGGGGTGAGCCTGCCCGCCAGGCCGCCCAAGACGGCCGGTGCATGCCGAAAGAACCCTCGTATGATCAAGAACTTCCGGCGGAGCCTGATGGGTGCCGCCCTGACTTTCGCCGTACTCGCACCCGCTGCCCCGCCCACGCCGACGAGGTCACTTGATCGAGGGCATCACCTCGCTGCCGGTCGCCGAGGAAGTCCGCGACGGGGACAAGCGCGATCCGTACCCGCACCGGAAGGACGACGATATGAGCTTCGGGGCGACATGACACCCACCCGGTCGACCGAATCGGCCACTCGGGTGCCCTTTCCGCGAGCAGGAGGGGCACCGTCCATCACTTTCCGCTGTGGTCGATGACGTTGCCGTTGGTGCAGGCGTTGGAGTAGTCCGCGACGAAGTCGCCCAGGACAGGCACGACGGCGACCTGCTGGAGGCACACGGCGGCAGCGGTGAAGTCACCCGGCCAGGCGGGGTTGGGCGGAAGCGGAGTGCTGAACCTCAGCTGTCGTGAGTTCGTGGTCTGGTTGCGGTGGTCGTGAGTCCGTCGCCGAGTGCGCTTCTCCGGTACAGAACATGCCGTCCGTCACGTGTCCGGGTGACCAGTCCTGTGGAGTGCAGGACACG
>NZ_DATCVQ010000227.1:0-6743 GCF_036566765.1 Streptomyces sp. | reverse complement strand
ACTGGGCCGCCGACTTCGCGGCGGCCTTGGCGGCGCGCCGCCCGGGCGCGGTGAACATGACGGCGCCGAGCACGGTGCCTCCCGCGCCGCCGATCAGCTCGCGGATCCGCTGGAGGTCGGCGCGGTGGACGCTGCGCGGGTCGCAGACGATCAGGACGCCGTCGACCCGGTCGACCAGGGCCAGCGCGTCGGCGTAGGCGAGGACGGGCGGGGCGAGGACGACGACGGTGGAGTTCGGCGAGTCGGCCTCGGCGATCAGCCGGCTCGCCCGGGGCGAGGTCAGGGCGCGGGCCACGTTGCGGACCCGCTCGCCCGGCACCAGGCCGAAGGAGCCCGACTCGCCCGCGTCGACGGAGAGTTGGCGAAGGCCAGGCCAGCCGCTCTCGTCGAGCTCGGCGGGCGCGGTCCAACGGGGGGCGCTGCTGGCGTTGGCCCGGAGCCGCCCGGCGAGGGTCGGGGTGCGCAGGTCGGCCTCGATGAGCAGGACGTCCTTGCCGGTCTCGGCGAAGGAGGCGGCCAGGTTGGTGGCGACGGCCGCGGCGGGTTCGCTGCTGCCGCGCGGGGCGACGACGAGGAGCCGACGGCGGTCGGCGAACCGCTGGTCGTAGGCGAGCCGGAAGGCGACGGACCGGAACTCCTCGCCGACCCTGGCGTCGCTGTGGTCGCCGGCGAGCAGCGTCTCGGTGGCGCCGCGCGGCAGGGTGCCGAGCACGGGAGCGCGGACGGCGCGGGCGACGTCGCCGGCGGAGCGCGGCGCGGGGTCGAAGACCAGCCGCACCCAGGCGGCGAGAAGGCCGAGCGCGATGCCGACGAGGGCGCCGAGGCCGAGGCTCATGGGCAGGCTCGGGCCGTCGGAGTAGCCCGGGGCGGTGGCCTTGCGGATGACCGTGCCCGGGGACATGTCGAGGGCCTTGAGGCTGCTGATGCGGCCCTCGAGGTCGATCATCCGGTTCGACAGGTTGGTCTTGACGCCGTACTCGGCGTCGCGGGCCGCGCCGGCCGGCATCCGGTCGAGTTCCTTGACCTTCTTGTCGTGCTTGCCCGCCACGTCGTTGAGCTGCGCCTGCTGGCCCTTGAGCATGACGGCCCGGATCTCGGTCCACTGCTTCTTGCGGAGTTCGAGGTACGCGTCGGTCATCGCGTTCGCCCGGTCGGCGGCAGCCTGCGGCGTGTCGGCGGTGTAGCTGAACTGGAGGACCTGGCTCTGCGGCGGGTTGGTGACCTGGAGGTCCTTCTGCAGCTTGCCGACGGTTCCGGTCCAGCCGAGCTTCGTCGCGGCCGCCTCGGCGACGCTGCTGCTCAGCGCGGTCTGCCGCTCGGAGCCGACGTTGAGCGTCTTGTCCTGCGAAATGCTCGGGTTGAAGGGGTCGTTGACGGGGGCGCGCAGCACGACCTGGCTGGTGGCGACGTACGTGTCGGCGTTGCTCAGGCCGAACCAGACGCCGCCGAGGAGGCCGAAGGCGACGCCCGCGCCTATCACCGCGCGGTAGCGCAGGAGCTGCCGGAACTGGTCCCGCAGCAGCTCCGGTTCGTCGTCCTCCACCGCCGCTCCGTGCAAGTTGCTCACGTGCTCGGCACCCCCATGGCCTCGTCGATCAGTGCGTCGATCCGGGCCAGTCCGGCCGCCCGGGTGAGATGGGCTGCGACATGACGGGGCCCCTGGGCGCCGAGCGCGTCGGCGGCGACCGGATCCTGCCCGAGTCTACGGATCTCGGCCAGCAGCGCGTCGGGATCCTCGGGGGCCACCAGGACGCCGGCGCCGGAGCGGAGCACCTCGTGGGCGGTGCCGCCCTCGGCGGCGACGGAGGCGACGACGGGGCGGCCGGCAGCGAAGTACGAGGTCAGCTTGGAGGGGACGCTCATGTCGAGCACGGACGCCCGCTGGGTGACGGCCAGGACGTCGGCCGCGGCAAGCACGTCGGGGAACTCGTCGTCGCCGACCGGCTCCAGGAACTCCAGGTTGGGTATGCCCGCGCCGACGGCTTCGAGGTGGGCGCGCTGGTTGCCGTCGCCGAGCAGCACGACGCGGGTCGCCGGGTCGCGTCGAGCGGCCTCGACCAGGACCTCCAGACCCTGCTTGAGGCCCATGTTGCCGGAGTGCAGGACCACGGTCTCGTCGCCCCAGCCGAGCCCGGCCCGGGTCTTCTCGCGCCGCGTCGAAGGTCCCTTCACGTGCGACCAGTTGGGCACCAGGCGGATGCGGGAGGGGTCGACGCCCATGGCGGCGACCTTGTCGACGAAGGTCTGGTGGATGACGCCGACGAGGGTGGCCCGACGCAGCGCGTACGACTCGGCCTTCGCGGCCAGGTCGGCGGCCCGGTCGCCGCCCCGTATGCCGCTCTGCGCGGCGGCCGCGCCCATCAGGTCCTGGACGACGGGCACGTACGGGACCTTCCAGCGGGCCGCGAGCCGGGCGCCGATGATGCCGCCGGCGAGGCTGGGCATCTGGGCGAGTATCGCGTCGGGGCGGGCCATCACGGGCGGGGCGACGAGCCCGTGGGCGAGCACGCTGGCCTCGAACGCGGCCCGCTTCAGGGCGGTCTGGCGCGGCGGGACGGTGTGCCGGCGGCGGTGCACGACGACCCCTGCGCGCTTCTCGGTGTGCCGCCAGACCCCGGTGTAGGCCGGGTCGAGCGACCAGGAGGGGTAGTGCGGCATGCCTGCGAGCACGTGGGTCTCGTGGCCGCGGTCGGCCCAGTGTTCGGCGATCTGCGTCGCGTACGGGCCGATGCCGGCGTGCTCCGGCGCGTAGTTGGTGGACACCATCAGCAGGCGTCGGCGTGCGCGCGCCCCGCTCGTGCTGGTGCCGTCGCTCTGCGCCGCTTGCGTCACGCGCCGTTCCCTCTCCCCCAGACTTAACCGGACGTCACCCTAATCGTTCATCCGGTCTAGACGGAATGTGCACGCTATCGTCGATATCTCCATCGCGCTGGGGAGCGCGAGCAGTTGGGGGGTTCCTACATGACCGCTGACCGTCCGTACCGCGTGGGGTACGCGCCCGGGGCGTACGACCTGTTCCACATAGGGCATCTCAACATCCTTCGTCACGCGCGCAGTCGGTGCGACTACCTGGTCGCGGGCGTGGTGTCCGACGAGATGGCGGAGCGGGCGAAGGGGCGTCGGCCGGTGATCCCGCTGGTGGAGCGGCTGGAGATCGTGCGCAGCGTGAAGTACGTGGACGCGGCGTTCGTCGAGACGGCGCCGGACAAGCTGGAGACCTGGAAGCAGGTCCGGTTCGACGTGCTGTTCAAGGGCGACGACTGGCGGGGCACGCCGAAGGGCGAGAAGCTGGAGCGGGACTTCGCGGGGGTGGGGGTGGAGATCGTCTACTTCCCGTACACGGTGCACACGTCCAGCACGCAGCTGCGGCGCGCGCTCGACCTCCTGACGCAGGAGGCCGAGCCGGGGACGGCCGGCGGGGTCAGCGAGGGGCTGCGCTGAGTTCCCGGTACCACTTCGTGAGGAACGCCAGCAGGAACAGCGCGCTCGCGACGCCGAGCGCGCTGTAGGCCCAGCGGAACAGCTCGCCGCCGCCCAGCAGCAGGAAGACCAGGCAGAAGACGCCGTGGTCGACGGGGAGCAGGGCGACGGCGCGCAGCGTGGAGAGCGGCGGTGCGGGCGCGCCGGGGGCCGGCCGGGGCTTGAGCTTCTCGGTGAGCAGTCCACCGAAGAAGGTGACGACGGCGGCGAGTTGGAAGCCGAGCGGGACCAGCAGCCAGCCGTCGTCGAGGGTGCCGAAGTGCTCGGGTGCACGGTAGAAGGCGATGAGGACGGCGGTGTGCAGCGCGGTGATCTTCGCGCAGTCCACGACGTGGTCGAGCCACTCCCCGACCGGGCTGCCGCCGCCACGGAGCCGGGCGAGCTGGCCGTCGGCGGAGTCGAAGGCGAAGCCGACGGCGAGCCCGAGCCAGATGAGGACGCCGACGGCCCAGGACGGACCGCCCAGGGCGATGCCGGCCACTGCCGCGAAGCTGAACAGGGCGCTGATCAGGGTGACCTGATTGGGCGTCAATCCGAGCGCGTACGACCCGGCGGCGAGGTATCGGCCGACGGGGCGGTTGACGAAGCGGGAGTAGAGCGAGACGCCCTTCGCCGACTTCTGCGCGGATCTCAGCTCGGACAGTGCGGTCCCAACGGTTCCCATGGCCCCCCCGGGTCTCAGGTGTGCGGTGCGTGATGCGCGGTGCGTGCGTGATGCGTGGTCCGCAGTTCGTGCACATCATCGCAGGAGGCACGGGGCGGAATGGGCGGTCGGGGGCTCACGCCAGGAACAGGATCCACTGGCTTCGGAGTTGACGCATAGGGTCGCAGCATCCGCTCCACCGCTCCCGTTCGAGAGGTACACGCACATGAGGATCCTGGTCGTCGGCGCCGGAGCCACCGGAGGCTTCTTCGGGGCCCTGCTCGCCCGCGCCGGACAGGACGTCACGTTCCTGGTCCGCCCGCAGCGGGCCGCCGCTCTGCGGGAGCGCGGGCTGCGCATCACCGGGCTGGGCGAAGAGTGGGCGATCGAGCCCCGGCTGGTGACCGCGGACGAATCGGCAGGCGCGGACGTCTCGTACGACCTGGTCCTGCTGTCGGTGAAGTCCACCGCGCTCGACCGGGCGTTGGAGGACGTCGCCCCCGCCGTCGGCCCCGGCACCGCGATCGTTCCGCTGCTCAACGGCCTGGCCCATCTCGACGCGCTCAGCGCCCGGTTCGGCACGGACCGGGTGCTCGGCGGCGTCGCCAAGGTCGTCACGACCCTCGACGAGACCGGCGACATCGTGCGTCTGGCGCCGTTGGCCCACCTCACGATCGGCGAGCAGGACGGGACCGCGTCGCCGCGTGTCGAGCGGATCGCGAAGACGCTGGCGGAGGCGGGCATCGACGTCCGCGTGCCGGCCGACGTGGTCGACGCGATGTGGCACAAGTGGGTGTTCATCACGACCCTCGGGGCCACCACGAGTCTGATGCGGGGCACGGTGGGCGAGGTGAACGCGGTGCCCGGAGGCCCGGAGCTCGGCCCGGCGATCCTCGCGGAGGCGGCGGCGGTCGCCGCGGCCGCCGGCCGCCCGATCCCGGCCGAGGAGCTCGCCCTGACGCGGGACACGGTCACGAAGCAGGGCTCGCCGCTGGTCCCCTCGCTCTACCGCGACGTGCTGGCGGGCCGCCCCACGGAGGTCGAGCACCTCTTCGGCGACCTGGTGGCCCGGGCGCGGGAGCTCGACGTACCGACTCCGCTTCTCGACCTGGCCACCCTGCACCTGCGGGTCCACCAGCGGCGCGCTGTCGCCGCGACGTCCTGACCGGTCTCGAACCGTCGTGACCGGTCTCGAACCGTCCTGACCGATCCCGGGACGGCCCCGCCCGCCTACGATGGGCGCATGAGCGTGGGCAGGGAACTGGCAGATGCGCACCATGTGCAGGAGCATGCGGCCGGGGAGCGGCTCGACGTCGCCGTGTCGGTCCTCGGACTGCTCGCCGACCGCACCCGGCTCGCGCTCCTCGCCGAGCTCGGCCGGGGCGAGGCGGACGTCACCACGCTGACCGAGGCGTGCGGGGCCGCCCGCCCGTCCGTCAGCCAGCACCTGGCCAAGCTCCGGCTCGCCGGGCTCGTGACCACCCGCAAGGACGGGCGGCGGGTGGTCTACTCGCTGCGCCACGGCCATCTGCGCCGCCTGGTCGACGAGGCGCTGAACGTCGCCGACCACCAGATCGGCGCACTGCCGCCGCACGACTGACGCAGGTCCTGAGATCCGGGAAATTCTCCGGCGACCGACATGTGCACAGGTACGCACATGTTGATTACGATGATGTGGTCCCTCCCGCCGCGAACCAGGACGGGGCCGATGCTGTCCGCACTGCGCAACCGCACCTACCGCCGCCTGTTCACCGCCCAGGTCGTCGCCCTCACCGGAACGGGTCTTGCCACCGTGGCGCTGAGCCTGCTGGCCTACGACCTCGCCGGCGCGCGGGCCTCCGCGGTCCTCGGGACCGCGCTGGCGATCAAGATGGTCGCGTACGTCGCCGTCGCCCCGGCGGTCGGCGCGCTCGCGGGCCGCGTACCGCGCCGTGCCCTGATGGCGGCGACGGACCTGATCCGGGCCGGGGCCGCGCTCGCGCTGCCGTTCGTCACCGAGATCTGGCAGATCTACGTGCTGATCCTGCTGCTCCAGGCGGCGTCGGCGGCCTTCACGCCCACGTTCCAGGCCACGATTCCCGAGGTGCTGCCGGACGAACGCGACTACACCCGGGCCCTGTCGCTCTCCCGGCTCGCCTACGACCTGGAGAGCCTGCTCAGCCCGGCGCTCGCCGCGGGACTGCTGAGCCTGGTCTCGTACCCCTGGCTGTTCGCCGGCACGACGGCCGGGTTCCTCGGCTCCGCCGCGCTCGTCCTGTCGACCGTCCTGCCCCGCCCGGACCCGGCCGCGAGGGACGATGCCGAGGGCCCTTACGCGCGGGCCGCCTTCGGCGGGCGGCTGTTCCGCGCGACCCCGCGGCTGCGCGCCCTGCTCGCCCTCGACCTCGCGGTCGCCGCCGCCGGGGCGATCGTGTTCGTCAATACGATCGTGCTGGTACGCGACCACTTCCACCGGCCGGCCGGCGCCCTGTCCCTCGCGCTCGGCGCGTACGGCGTCGGCTCCGTGGCCGTCGCCCTGCTGCTCCCCCGGCTGCTCGGCCGCACCGGCGACCGCACGGTGATGCTCGGGGCCGCCGCCGCGCTGCCGGTCGTCCTCGCCGTGGTCGCCGCGCTCGCGGCG
>NZ_DATCVQ010000226.1:0-1914 GCF_036566765.1 Streptomyces sp. | reverse complement strand
GCCACGATGCCGGCCGCGCCGCGCCGCGACTCGTCCACCGCGCCGGCCCCCACAGGTCCGGCCGCGGCCGGCGCCTCCGTGCCGTCGCGCAGGATGCCGACGACCTCGCGCAGTTCGTGCATCGCCGCCACCGAGGCGTTGCGCAGCACGCCCACCGCCTCGCGCTGGCGCCCCGTCAGCTCGGGATCCACCTCCAGCGCCCCGGTGTGCACGGAGATCAGGGCCAGCTGGTGACCGAGGCTGTCGTGCATGTCCTGCGCGATCCGCTGACGCTCCCGCAGCCGGGCCTGCTGCGCGACCATCGACCGCTCCCGAAGCAGCCGGCCGTTGCGGTCCTGCAGCGCGTGCAGGAGCGTCCGGCGCTGGACCCAGTACCGGTGGCCGAGGCCCGGCACGACCGTCGTGGCCAGGAAGTAGAGGGTGCACACGAACGCCAGCCGCAGCGCCCCCTGCCAGTCCCAGGAGTCCAGCAGCGTCGTCGCCACGTACAGCACGTACGAGGCGGTGAACGCGGCGAGCGCCCGCCCGGCGTCGGCGATGTGCCGCCCCGCCGACCAGCCGACCAGGATGAGCAACACCACATACCCGGGCAGCAGCGGCGCGAGGGTTCCTGTGACGACCAGCACGGAGGCGGGGAACCGACGGCGCAGCAGCGACAGCACCGTGGCGCTCGCCGCCACCGCGGCCGGCCTCCAGCCGTCGCCGCCCAGAATCTCCTCGGTGCCGGCCGCAAGCACCGCCATCAGCAGCGCGAGCACGGCCTCGCCCGCGGTCCGCCGCCGGGTCCACGGCTCCGGACCCGCCAGCCACCGCCACGCGGCGCTTGCCCCGCCCCTGATCTTCGAAGACACTTCCACGCCCCCACGCTAGGCAGCGCCCGGCCCCGCCCGCGTCCCACTTTCGTCCCGTCCCGATGCGACAAAGGTCGCACCGGAACCGTCCGTCGTGCGAATGCGGGAACCGTCCGTCGTGCGAACGCCGGAACCGTCCGTCGTGCGGAACGCCGGCACCGTCCGTGGTCACACCGGAGCAACGCAGAAGCCCCGTAGGTCTTTCGACCTACGGGGCTTCCGTCTGGTGCGCGAGGGGGGAGTTGAACCCCCACGCCCTTGCGGGCACTGGAACCTGAATCCAGCGCGTCTGCCTATTCCGCCACCCGCGCATTGGGTGTGTCTCCTGCTCTCCGGTTCTTTCGGCCGGAGCGCCTGGCGACATCTGAAGATTAGCACGCTGCCGACCGTGGATTCACATCCGTTTGTTTGGACCCCGTCCGAACAGAACAGGACCAGGCTCAGGAGGGGCTGCGGGACACTGTCCTGAGGCCGCCTCTACGATCCGTGTGAGAGGTGACACTCGTCCACAGGGCAGAGAAGGGGAACCAGCCGATTTCCCGACGCGTGGATACGATCAGTAAGCAGTACCAGGACGGCAACGACGGAGGAGGTGCCCCATGGGAGTCCTGAAGCGTTTCGAGCAGCGACTCGAAGGTCTGGTCAACGGCACCTTCGCCAAGGTGTTCAAGTCCGAGGTCCAGCCCGTCGAGATCGCGGGCGCCCTCCAGCGGGAGTGCGACAACAACGCGACGATCTGGAACCGCGAGCGGACGGTCGTCCCCAACGACTTCATCGTGGAGCTGAGCACGCCGGACTACGAGCGTCTCAGCCCCTACTCCGGCCAGCTCGGGGACGAACTCTCCGGCCTGGTCCGCGAGTACGCCAAGCAGCAGCGGTACACCTTCATGGGCCCCATCAAGGTCCACTTGGAGAAGGCCGACGACCTCGACACCGGTCTGTACCGGGTGCGCAGCCGCACCCTGGCGTCGAGCACGTCCCAGCCGCAGCCGCCGCAGGGCGGCCCCGGCCGCGGCCAGGCCCCGAACGCCCAGCAGCCCGCCCGAGGCGGCTACGGCTACCC
>NZ_DATCVQ010000225.1:0-10431 GCF_036566765.1 Streptomyces sp. | reverse complement strand
GTCGACGAGGCCACCGGCGTGCTCGGCTCCCCGGCCGGCGTCACCGCGCCTGCCGGGATGGGCAGCGCCTGGGGCGGGTCGTACGCCGTGCCCGCCATCACGGTGTGCACGCCCCACCACGAGAGCGTGACCGCCGCGCCCGTGGCGAGCGACCACGCCAGGGCGTGTACCAGTCCTCTTCGCATCGCGGCCATCATGCACCACGCCCCCCGGCCCCGTGTCCCCCGTATGGCGTACGGTGCCGCCCATGGCAAGTGTGCTCGTGGTCGAGGACGACCAGTTCGTGCGCTCGGCCCTCATCCGGCATCTGACCGACGCCTCCCACACCGTACGGAGCGTCGGCACCGCCCTGGAGGCGCTGCGCGAGGTCGCCCATTTCCGTTTCGACGTGGTCGTCCTGGACCTCGGACTGCCCGATCTGGACGGGTCCGAGGCGCTGAAGATGCTGCGCGGCATCACCGATGTGCCGGTGATCATCGCGACCGCGCGGGACGACGAGGCGGAGATCGTCCGGCTGCTCAACGACGGCGCGGACGACTACCTGACCAAGCCGTTCTCGGTGGAGCACCTGTCCGCGCGGATGGCCGCCGTGCTGCGCCGCGCGCGCTCCGCCGGCGAGGCCCCGCCGAGCCGGGTCATCACGGTCGGCGGGCTCTCCATCGACCCGCTGCGCCGCCAGGCCGAACTGGACGGCTCCGCGCTCGACCTGACCCGGCGGGAGTTCGACCTGCTGGCGTTCCTGGCCGGGCGGCCCGGGGTGGTCGTGGCCCGCAAGGAGCTGCTCGCCGAGGTGTGGCAGCAGTCCTACGGGGACGACCAGACCATCGACGTACATCTGTCGTGGCTGCGCCGGAAGCTGGGCGAGACGGCCGCCCGCCCCCGCTATCTGCACACCCTGCGGGGCGTCGGCGTGAAGCTGGAGCCGCCGCAGTGAGATGGGCGTTGGTCAAGGTGTCGCTGGCGGTCACCGCCATGGTCGTCATCGCCTTCGCGGTGCCGCTGGCCCTGGTCGTCAAGGAGATGGCCAGCGACCGGGCGTTCTCCAACGCCGAACGGCGGGCCTCCGGGCTCGCGCCCGTGCTCGCCATCACCAACGACCGCGCCGAGCTCGACCGGGCCGTCGCCAGCACCGAGGACGGCGCGGCCGGACGGCTCGCCGTGCACGTCCCGGCGGGCGACGAGCCGGGCGCCCGGCCGGTCGAGATCGGCGCCCGGCGGGCCGCCGAGGAGGACCTGCGGACCACCCGGGAGCTCGGCCGGGCCACCGTCGTGGAGGTGGACGGCGGCTCGGTGCTGCTCCAGCCCACCGCGGTCGGCTCCGGGCGGGTCGCGATCGTCGAGCTGTTCGTGCCGGAGGGGGAGCGGTCCAACGGGGTCGCCACCGCCTGGCTGGTGCTCGCCGGGGTGGGCGTCGCGCTGATCGTCGGATCCGTCGCGGTCGCCGACCGGCTCGGCGTACGGATGGTCCAGCCGGCCCAGCGGCTCGCGGGGGCCGCGCACGACCTGGGCGAGGGACGGCTCGGCGCGCGGGTGCCCGAGGAGGGGCCGCCCGAGCTGAAGTCCGCCGCGATCGCCTTCAACTCGATGGCCGACCAGGTCGTCCAGCTGCTCGCCAACGAGCGGGAGCTGGCCGCGGACCTGTCGCACCGGCTGCGCACCCCGCTGACCGTGCTGCGGCTCAACGCCGCCTCGCTCGGCTCCGGTCCGGCGGCCGAGCAGACCCGGGCCGCCGTCGAGCAGCTGGAGCGCGAGGTCGACACCATCATCCGCACCGCCCGCGAGGCGAAGCCGCAGACCCAGGCGACCGGGCCGGGCGCGGGCTGCGACGCGTCCGAAGTGGTGCGCGCGCGGATGGAGTTCTGGTCCGCGCTCGCCGAGGACGAGGACCGCAAGGTACGGGTCGCCGGCATCGAGCGCCCGGTCCGCATCCCGGTCGCCCGCCCCGAACTCGTCGCCGCGCTCGACGCGCTGCTCGGCAACGTCTTCCGGCACACCCCGGAGGGCACCGCGTTCTCCGTCGACGTCCACAACGGCGACGACGCCGTGATCGTCCTGGTCTCCGACGCCGGCCCCGGCATCGCCGACCCGACCGCCGCCCTGGCCCGCGGCAACAGCGGCCACCGCGCCGGGTCCACCGGCCTCGGCCTGGACATCGTCCGCCGCATGGCCGAGGCCACCGGCGGCGACGTCCGCATCGGCCACTCGGTCCTCGGCGGCACGGAGGTCCGCATCTGGATCGGCCTGGGCGCCCGGGGCGCGGGCGGCACCCGCCGGGGGCGGCGCGCCTCCCGGGGCCGGCGCGGCTGAGGAACGTCGCCCGTCCGTCCGAGAGGCCGAACCTTTCCTCGCTCCCATGCGTGCCTTAAGCGGAGCCTAAGGATCCTCAACCGCGGCCCACTGGTGGGCATTTGTCCGAATCCCTGTCGCTAGCGTGCTCCCGCACCCCACCCCCGTAACGCAGAGGCAGGCACGCGATGGGCACCAGTTCGCATCGGCGCAGGGCGAGCGGCCGGACGAAGGCCGTGGGCGCGGTCGTCGTCGCCGCGGTGATCGGTGGCGCGGCGTTCGCGCTCACCGGTACGGCGCAGGCGTCGGCCGTGGGCGCCGCGTACACCAGGACCAGCTCCTGGACCGGCGGCTACACCGGCCAGTACGTCATCACCAATGAGACTTCCAGCGTCCAGTCGGGGGGCTGGACGCTGGAGTTCGACCTGCCCGCGGGCACATCCGTCGGCTCGCTCTGGAACGGCGAGCACACCGTCTCCGGGCGGCACGTCACCGTGAAGCCCGCGAGCTGGAACAAGGAGCTCGCGCCCGGCCAGTCCGTGACCGTCGGCTTCGTCACCTCCGCGAGCGGCGCCGCGGGCGACCCGACCGGCTGCCTCATCAACAAGGCGTCCTGCTCGGTCGACACCGGCGCGACCCCGCAGCCCAGCGGCCGCCCCACCGAGCAGCCGACCACCGCGCCCACGACCGCCCCGACGGCCACCGCGACCCCCACGGTCCAGCCCAGCCCGACCGCGCCGCCCACCCCGACCGCGACGGCCACACCCACCACGCCTCCGGCCACCGGCGGCGCGGCGAAGTACGCCCCGTACGTCGACACCTCGCTCTACCCGGCGTACGACCTGCTCGCCACCGCCGACGCCACCGGCGTGAAGGAGTTCAACCTCGCCTTCATCACCTCCGGCGGCGCCTGCGCCCCGCTGTGGGGCGGCGTCACCTCGCTGGCCGACGACAAGGTGGCCGCCCAGATCGGCGCCCTGCGCGCCAAGGGCGGCGACGTCCGGGTCTCCTTCGGCGGCGCGGCCGGCCACGAGCTCGCCCTGAACTGCTCGACCTCCTCCGCCCTCGCCGCCGCGTACGGCAAGGTCGTCGACCAGTACAAGCTCACCAAGGTCGACTTCGACATCGAGGGAGCGGCCCTGCCCGACACGGCCGCCAACACCCGCCGTGCCCAGGCCATCGCCCAGCTCCAGAAGTCCCACCCGGGCCTGAACGTCTCCTTCACCCTGCCGGTGATGCCCGAGGGCCTGACCCAGCCCGGTGTCGACCTGCTCGCCGACGCCAAGAAGAACGGGGTCCGCGTCGACGCCGTGAACATCATGGCGATGGACTACGGACCGGCCTACAGCGGCGACATGGGCACGTACGCGATCCAGGCCGCGACCGCGACCCAGGCGCAGATCAAGGGCGTCCTCGGGCTGTCCGACGCGGCCGCCTGGAAGGCCGTCGCGGTCACCCCGATGATCGGCGTCAACGACGTGGCCAGCGAGATCTTCAAGGTCGACGACGCGACCCAGCTGGTCGACTTCGCCAAGTCCAAGGGCATCGGCTGGCTGTCGATGTGGTCCTCGACCCGCGACAAGCAGTGCGCGGCCGGCGCGGTGAACTACGCGGACGCGACCTGCTCGTCGATCCTTCAGCAGCCGCTGGCCTTCACGAAGGCGTTCGCCGCGTACAAGTAGCGGGCAAGCCACCTCGCCCCCCCCACACGCGCGCCTCGGCCGGAGCCACCCCACCCCACACCCGGCCGGGGCGCGCTCAGCCTTTCACCGCGCCCCGCATGATCCCGCCGACGATCTGTCGGCCGAACAGCACGAACGCGATCAGCAGCGGCAGCGTCCCCAGGAACGCCCCCGCCATGATCACCGCCTGATCCGGGATGTAGCCGCGGCCCAGACCGGTGAGCGCCACCTGCACGGTGGGGCTGCCGTTCTGGGTCAGCGCGATGATCGGCCAGAAGAAGTCGTTCCAGGCCATCACGAACGTCAGCATCGCGAGCACCGCCATCGCCGGCCGGGCCACTGGGAACACCACGTGCCACAGCACCCGCCAGGTGCTCGCTCCGTCCACCCGGGCCGCCTCGACCAGCTCCCCGGGCAGCGCCTCCACCAGGTACTGCCGCATGAAGAACACCCCGAAGGCGCTCACCAGCGTCGGCAGGATCACCGCCTGCAGCTGGTCGGTCCACTGGAGCTTCGCGATCAGCATGTACAGCGGTACGACGCTCAGCTGCGGCGGCACCGTCATCGTGCCGATCACCACGATCAGCAGCGCCCCCCGCCCCCGGAACCGCAGTTTGGCGAAGGCGAAGCCGGCCGACGTGGCGAAGAGCACGGTGCCGGCCGCCACCGTACCGGCGACGATCGTGGTGTTCAGCAGCGCCGTGCCCATCGCGGCGTCGGTCCAGGCGATCCGCAGGTTCCGCGACAGGTTCCCGCCGAACCAGAACGGCGGCGGGGTCTGCGCGAGGCGCGTCGTGGTGCGCGAGGCCGCGATCGCCGTCCACACCAGCGGGAACAGCGAGCCCGCCGCGAACAGCGCCAGCACCGCGTACGTCCACACCCCCGCGCGCCGCCTCATGCGGCCGCCCCGTCACCGCGCCGCAGCCACCTGACCAGCGCCCAGTTCACGGCCCCGACCAGCAGCAGGATCAGGAACATCGCCCAGGCGATGGCCGAGGCCCGCCCGAGGTGCAGATTCACCCAGCCCTGCTCGTACAGATAGAGCCCGAGCGTCTGGAACTGGTGGTCCGCCCCGCCGTTCGCGCCCGCGCCGCCGTTGAACAGCAGCGGCTCGCCGAACAGCTGCGTCGCGCCGATCGTCGACACCACGACCGTGAACAGGATCGTCGGCCGCAGCCCGGGCGCCGTGACATGGACGAACTGCCGCCACGGCGAGGCCCCGTCCAGCTCCGCCGACTCGTACAGCTCGTCCGGGATCGCCTGCATCGCCGCGAGATAGATCAGCGCGTTGTAGCCGGTCCACCGCCACACCACGATCGAGGAGACCGCGATCCGCGCCGCCCAGGTCCCGTTCTGCCAGTCCACCGGGCCGAACCCGACAAGCCCCAGCGCCCAGTTGACCATCCCGTGGTCGCGACCGAAGAGCAGCACGAAGATCAGCGTCGCGGCGGCGACGGAGGTCGCGTACGGGGTGAGCGCGGCGACCCGGAAGAACGCCCGGCCGCGCAGCCGCCGGTGCAGCAGATGCGCGAGGCCGAGTGCGATCAGGAGCTGCGGCACGGTCGACAGGATCCCGATGGTGACCGTGTTCCACAGCGCGTTCCAGAAGAAGTCGTCGACGAGCAGCCGCCCGAAGTTCCGCAGCCCCACCCACTCCATGTCGCCCGGCGCGGTCAGCTCGACCCGGTGCAGCGCGGCCCAGCCGGTGTAGAGGAGCGGGAACAGCCCGAAGGCGGCGAAGAGCAGGAAGAACGGGGCGATCAGCGCGTACGGGGACCAGCGCAGGTCCCACCGATACCAGCGGGAGCGCCGCTCGCGGTCACGGCCTTCGAGGGGAGCGGCCGAGTCGGGGGACGGGGCGGGCTCGGCGAGGGCGGTATCGGTGACCACCGGCGGGTCACAGATCCAACGCGTTGTCGATCGCCTTCACGGCCGCGTCCCAGCCCTCCTGGGCGGACCGTCCCTTCTGGTCGACCTGGAGCATGCCGACGTCGGCCAGGTTCTGCGCGATGACCAGGTCCTTCGGGCCGACGATCGTCACCGGGACGCCCTGCGCGGCCCGGGCGAAGATCGCGCCGATCGGCGCCCCGCCGAAGTACGGGTGGGTGGCGCCGGCCACGACGGGCAGCGCGTACGCGGCCGAGGCGCTCGGGAAGCTGCCGCGCTTCTCGAACAGGGTGGCCTGCTGCGCGGGGGCGGTCAGCCAGGCGGCGAGCCGGGCGGCCTCCGCGCGGTGCTTGCCGGCGGACGGGACGACGAGGAAGGAGCCGCCCCAGTTGCTCGGCTTCGGCGCGGCGGCCACGTCCCACTTGCCCTTGCCGGCCGGCCCGGACTTGTCCTGGATGTAGCCGAGCATCCAGGCCGGGCAGGAGACGGTCGCGAACGCGCCGTTGGCGAAGGCCTGGTCCCAGGCGGGGGTGAACTGCTGGAGCCGGGCCGTCAGGCCGCCGGTCGCGAAGGCGGCGGCGAGGTTCCAGGCGTCCTTCACGGCCGGGTTCGTCTTGTAGACCACCTCGCCGCGGCGGTCGTAGAAGCGCTCGGGGCCGCTGCCGGTGATCGCCGCCATCACCCCGGACGCGGAGTCCACGAAGGCGGACCCGTCCGGTGCCCCGTCCTGGTAGCGGGTGCCGGCCTCGAGGTAGGCGCGCCAGTCGTCCGCCCACAGCGCGCCGACCGCCTCCCGGTCGGTGGGCAGCCCGGCCTGCGCGAACAGGTCCTTGCGGTAGCAGATGCCTTGCGGCCCGATGTCGGTGCCGAGCCCGACGGTCTTGCCGTTCCGGGCGGTGCCCTGCGCCCACTTCCAGGGCAGGAAGGCCGCCCGGTCGACGCCGGGCGCGCGGCCGAGGTCCTCCAGCTTGCCGGACTGGGTGGCGGTGATCTCGGCGATGTTGTCGACCTCGACGGCCTGGACGTCGGCGAGCCCGGAGCCGGAGCCGAGGTGGGTCAGCAGCTGCGGGTAGTAGTTCTCGTTGCGCGCGATGGAGGTCTGCTGGATCACGACGTTCGGATGCAGCCGCGTGTACGCGTCGTAGAGCCCGGCCTCCTTGAACCCGAAGGCCCCGAACACCCCCACCCTGAGCGTGACCCGCCCACCCTCGCCCGTCGCCTCGCCGCCCCCGCCCGTATCCTCCGCGCAGCCCCCCAGCAGAGCCGCTCCGAGCGCGGCGACGACGAGGGGAACGAGGCTTCTGCGCATGGCGGTCCTCCGAGTGCACGACGTGCCGAAAGGCACCCGACACGTTAGGGCCCCGCCTCGGCGCGGCCCGGGGGACACGACGACATGACGAAGGGCCGACCCGTTTCCGGACCGGCCCTTCATTCGTAAGGGTGAGTAACGGGACTCGAACCCGCGACATCCTGGACCACAACCAGGTGCTCTACCAGCTGAGCTATACCCACCACGACCGGCGGTTTTCCCGAAGGTTTCCCCGACCGGCCGAGAAGAAGTCTACAGGGTCCGAGAGGGTGCTCGCGCCCGCTTTCTGTTCGGGCGCGAGCCGCAGGTCAGGCCGGGTTCACTCGGTGGGCAGGACGTGCTTGGCGGCGATCTGCTTCGCCGTGTCCGAGTCCGGGCCGGGCTGCGGGACGAAGATCGCCTCGCGGTAGTAGCGCAGCTCGGCGATGGACTCGCGGATGTCGGCCAGCGCCCGGTGGTTGCCGTTCTTCTCCGGACTGTTGAAGTACGCCCTCGGGTACCAGCGGCGGGCCAGCTCCTTGACCGAGGAGACATCGACGATCCGGTAGTGGAGGTAACCCTCCAGGGCGGACATGTCACGGGCGAGGAAGCCGCGGTCGGTGCCGACCGAGTTCCCGCACAGCGGAGCCTTGCGGGGCTCCTTCACGTGCTCGCGCACATAGGCGAGGACCTGGGCCTCGGCGTCGGCGAGGGTGGTCCCCTCCGCCAGCTCGTCGAGGAGCCCGGAGGCGGTGTGCATCGTGCGCACCACGTCGGGCATGGTCTCCAGGGCCGCGTCGGGCGGGCGGATCACGATGTCCACGCCGTCCCCGAGCACGTTCAGTTCCGAGTCGGTGACCAGTGCGGCCACCTCGATGAGTGCGTCGTCCGTCAGCGAGAGCCCGGTCATCTCGCAGTCGATCCACACCATGCGATCGTTCATGCGTCCTACCTTATGGCCGATGGGCGTCCGGGAGACTCCCCGGACGCCCATCGGGCACGGCAGTCCGCTCAGGTCGCGCTGCGCGGCCCCGGGAGGGCCGGCCTACCGGAGGCGTACGCGTCCGACTGCGGCTTGCCCGGTTCGGGGGCGAGCGACGCGGACGGGCGGCGGGCCGCGGCGGACGCCTGGGCCGGGATCACCGGGTCGAGCACCGTCGTCGCCGCGTCGCCCTGCGGGCGGCGGGCCCGGTAGGCGGCCCGGTACGCGGCGGGCGAGGAGCCCAGCTGACGGCGGAAGTGCCCGCGCAGCGCCACCGGCGAGCGGAAGCCGCACCGGCCCGCGACCTCGTCGACCGAGTAGTCCGAGGTCTCCAGGAGCCGCTGCGCCTGGAGCACCCGCTGGGTGATCAGCCACTGCAGCGGCGCGGAGCCGGTCAGCGAGCGGAACCTGCGGTCGAACGTCCGGCGTGACATGTACGCGCGCGCGGCGAGCGTCTCCACGTCGAACTGCTCGTGGAGGTGCTCCAGCGCCCAGGCGACGACCTCGGCCAGCGGGTCGGCGCCGATCTCCTCCGGTAAAGACCTGTCGAGGTAGCGCTCCTGGCCGCCGGTGCGCCGCGGCGGGACGACCAGCCGGCGCGCCAGGGCGCCCGCGGCCTCCGTGCCGTGGTCGGTCCGCACGATGTGCAGACACAGATCGATTCCGGCCGCCGTGCCGGCGGAGGTCAGTACGTCCCCGTCGTCGACGAACAGCTCCCGCGGGTCCACATGGACCGACGGGTAGCGCTTGGCGAGCGTCGGCGCGTACATCCAGTGCGTGGTCGCCGGCCGGCCGTCCAGCAGTCCGGCGGCCGCCAGCACGAACGCGCCGGTGCACAGGCCGACGATCCTGGCCCCCTCCTCGTGCGCCCGGCGGATCGCGTCGAGCGCCTCCGGCGGCGGCGGCGAGGTGATCGACCGCCAGGCCGGCACGACGACGGTGCCCGCCCGGCTGATCGCGTCCAGGCCGTACGGCGCGGTGAGTTCGAGTCCCCCTGTGGTCCGCAGGGGGCCTTCCTCACCGGCGCACACCAGCAGCCGATAGCGCGGCACGCCGGCGTCCTGCCGGTCGATTCCGAACACGGAGAGCGGGATGGAGCTCTCGAAGATGGGGCCGCCGCTGAACAGCAGCACCGCGACGACTTCGCGACGGCGGCGCCCGGAGAGTTTCCGTGCGGCCTCCGGTGCGGCGGAGTCCTGGCTCATGACGCTAAGCCCCCCTCGGTGTTCGCGTCTCCCTGGTCCTGTCGCTCCTGCACGTTTCCCCTCGGTTTTGCACGAGTCCCCAGCCTTCGATACCCATGATCGAATCTACTGCGTCCCGTGGCGCCGGCGTGACAAGTTCTCCATCCGGCACATTGTCGACAAGGCAACTTGGCGCGAAGCATTCGATCACGAAGCGTTCCACTCGCGGGCCGCGCTGGGAAGTGCGCCTTCCGCGCATGGCCCGTCCACGTAGGGTGCACAAGCCTGCCACGAGGCTTTCCGCCCTGGTGGCAGGGGGGTTGCGGGGTGGTTCCGGCAAGGACTCGCCGGTCGGGTGAAGTTGGCTGAAATCCTACGGGTGCATGCGTGCGAATACGTCAGTCTTCGCGGCCGAGCTCCGCGCGGCGCAGCAGCATCCGGCAGACCGCCGCCACCCCGGCGAGCCCGAGCGCCGCGCCGGAGGCCCCGCCGAGCGCGGTCCCGTAGACGACGAGCAGCACCGGCGCCAGGGCGCAGCTGAACACCGCCCACCGGACGGCGTCGCCCGCCGGCTGGGCGGCGGAGGCGGCGGACGCGGGGGCGGCCGGTGGTGCGGGCACGGAGAGGCTCCCTCGGGGGTCGTCGGATCCGGTGACCCCGTGGCAACGAGGAGCGGAACGTTCCGGTCACTGCGGAGGCGTCCGTTCGGCCCCCGTACGGACGGCTGTAGGGCACAAGCGGCATTGCCATATCGGGACGGGCTCGTGCATGCTCCCTGGAACGCCGTCCGGAACGCCGCGCGGATGCCGCGCATGGGACGGTCGGCCCTGGGCAGGAGAGGAGTGTCGCCGTACCCTTGGGGTATGGGCTTGGGAAGATGATTCCCGGACACAGCTCCGCCGCTCCCTGTCGTCCCTCCACCGAGGATCCTCCGAGGATCCAGAGGACCTAATCGCCGAGATACCCATGGCCGGTCACGAATTCCCTGAACCCGCGGACCGCAAGCGGCAGGTCGCCGATCCCACGGCGACCCCCCAGGCGGCGGAAGAAACACGTCAGTCCTGCGATCCCGCCTTCAAGCACGGAGTGGTCGTCGGCTTCGACGGCTCGACCTCCAGCGAG
>NZ_DATCVQ010000224.1:0-3206 GCF_036566765.1 Streptomyces sp. | reverse complement strand
GTACGCCTGAGCGGCCTTTGCGCGGTCCTCGGGGTGGACGATCATCCTCGCCCAAGTCTCCGGTGTGTAGCTGAACCTCGATAGATAGAGCGGCATCATGTCTCCCTTTCGTTCCACCAAGGGATGCCCCGGCGGGGCGGGAAACGCGCCGGATGCGGCCCGCGTATCCCCCGAAGGGCTGGGGACGATGACCGGCACGGCCGCAGCCAACGGGTGAGCGATCTACCCGGCGCTCTGGCCCTGCTTGGTACACGGTGGCAGGCATGTCCGCGTACGGTTCGGCCCGCGTGACCACTACCGGTCACACCCTGCCCACGCGTGCGAGCTGCTTTTACGACGTGGACACCGAGCCGCCACATGATCGGTCGGGCAAGTCTTGGCCGGCGGTCTGGATGGCCTGTCGTGCGGTCGCCTCGGTCGTGGCATGGTGCCCGGCAATCCTGATGCTGAAGCGATTCATCGGTCACCGCAGCGGCGACAGGCGAGCGCCGGACTGCCCAGTCGCCGTTCCATGATCCACGCCCCGAGGGTCCGGAAACCACTGAGGGGCCTGACCCGCTCTCGCGGATCAGGCCCCTCAGTGGTGTTTCAGCTGTCGGGGTGGCGGGATTTGAACCCACGACCTCTTCGTCCCGAATGAGGTTCGGCCAAGATCGTCACCTGCTTGACTGGTATTTCCGCAGTTCAGCGTGTTGGACTCGGTGAGTCTCGCGTGGTCCGGGGCGGGTCCGGGGAGCGATTCGGCTCCCAGACGGCTCCCAGGTATCCGGCGAGCGTTTCCCAACCTGTTGGTGCGGCTTGGCGGTTGGTGGGCTGCACGAAGCGGCGAAGTTCCTGGTGGACGGGTCCACGACCAAGATCGCCTGTGCCGGCCAGGAGCTTCGTGTGCTTGTTCACCCATCGGCGGTCGAGCTGTCCGGCGTGCATCTGAGGGCCTACTGGTACTCGCTCACCTGCGCTGCGGTGACACCTACGCCCAGCCGGCCGCCGGGTTCGGTATCGGGATCACGACCGTCCACCGCTACATACGCGAGGCCGTCGACGTCCTGGCCGTCCCCGCCCCGTCCCTGCGCCGAGGCGATGAAGGCGATGGGAGAAGGCGTTCGTCATCCTCGACGGCACCCTGCTGCCGATCGACCGGATCGCCGCCGACGCCCTGCACTAATCCGGAAAACACAAACGGCATGGCATGAACGTCCAGGTCTTGACCGACCCGTTCGGGCGGCTGCTCCGGGCCTCGCCGGCTCTGCCCGGCTCGACTCACGACCTGACCGCCGCACGGCAGCACGGGAGCGTCGAAGCCCTCGCCGACGCGAACCTCAAATGCTGGGCGGACACGGCGTACCAAGGAGCCGGCGAACCTGTCCGGGGCCCGTTCCGGGGCCGCCGCCTCAAGAGATGGAAGCGCCGCCACAACAGCACCCACGCCGAGATCCGCTGCCTCGGCGAGCAGGCCTTGGCCGGCCCTCGGGTTGCACCCATCGGTCGATGCCGACGGCGGGCGGACTCACCTCAATCCGAGGCCGGTGGCGCGTCGGATGCGGTGCTGCGGCGGTATTCGGCATTGATGCGTTGGGCCTCTTCGAGCTGGTCTTCGAGGATGATGATGCGGCAGGCGGCTTCGATGGGTGTGCCCTGGTCGACGAGTTCGCGGGCGCGGGCGGCGATGCGTAGTTGGTAGCGGGAGTAGCGGCGGTGGCCGCCCTCCGAGCGCAGCGGGGTGATCAGCCGGGCCTTGCCGATGGCACGGAGGAATCCTTGTGTGGTGCCGAGCATTTCGGCGGCCCTGCCCATGGTGTAGGCGGGGTAGTCGTCGTCGTCCAGACGGCCGTACGAGTCATCTGCTGTCATTTGCACCTCTCTGGGAAACGCATGGAGGGGCCCTGGTGCCGTACTGGCACCAGGGCCCCGAAGGAACTACTACACCACCTGCCGGCCCTGATGCTGCGCCGGCGTTCTGTGTCCGCGTACCCGACCGGAACAACGTCGGGCTTGCGGGGATCGCGGTTGCTTGACCGGAGACCACCTCGCTATCGATGTCCTGCGGTACCCGGGCTCAGACTTCCGCCCGGGCGATCCTGATGGCGCGGGTTCCTCCGTTCTTCCTCGGTGATCAACTACTTACTGCGGTTACTGCGGTTACTGATCCACTGCGGGTACTGCTGGTGATGCGAACCGCTCCGTGGCCTGTGACAGCGCCACTCTTCGGCAGCCAGCCCCGTTGCCCGTCCTGCGTCTGCTTTGGCTTGGAACCCCACTGCCGAACCTCCCGGGCGCGCGCGTCCGCAGTCGACGCCTTCGCCAGGGGTACTGCTCACTGATCTCACTGCTGGGTACTGCGTACTGCGCTCACGGGTACCGCACCTGCATTGACCGCGGTCCCGCGCGGCGGCCCCTGATCACTGCGGGCCGCCCGGTCCGGCCGCCAGTCTCGTCGCCGTCCTGCGAAAGCCCTGGCTTCGAAACTCCACTGCCGCACCGTCCTGCGAACTGCAACCACCTGTACTGCTGGTACCGCTTGCCCGGCAGTTCGTCTCTGCCGGGCCCTGCTGTCTCTCTGGGTTACGAGAGAAACCATAGGCACGCCACCACCCAATGTCTACTACAGCCGACACAGATTTTTGCGCGTCCTGTGGGTAGGTAATCGACCTCGAACAGGGATGCGGAGGGTCGTGGAGCGGCCGTCGCCGGGTTGCCCAAGGTGGCCGTGCACAACCCCAGCCTCCAGACCCCGCGCGTGCGCACTCCCGACCTCGACGGCGGCACCGGAGACTTCGGCCGGCCCATGGTCAACCGGCTGTCATGGCGACCTCGGTCACGCGCCGTGCCTCTGGTGGGAAGACGGCGACAGCCCTTCTCGCCCGGTGGCACGACCGGTTGACCGGTGGCACGACCGGTTGAGGGGACGGGACGGCCCGTGAATAGGATCGGCTCTCATGTCGAAGCTTGACGAGCTGCTCGTTGACGTTGCCACGCTGGTGGAGTCCGAACAGAGCAATGAGATGTCCCTGACCGTGGTCACCGGGGGCGCTGTCATCACCGGTCGGCTGGCGCCCGAAGCGGCGTGGAGGCAGCGGGTCTCGGAGGTCCTGGCGGACTCTGCCCGCCTGGGAGAGTTCTCCGCCGTCTTCACCGCTACGACACGGAGGGACGGGCCGCCCGCGTATCTGCATTTCCACATGGCGCGGATCCTTCAGGGCACCGTG
>NZ_DATCVQ010000223.1:0-18251 GCF_036566765.1 Streptomyces sp. | reverse complement strand
TGGAGGCAGCGGGTCTCGGAGGTCCTGGCGGACTCTGCCCGCCTGGGAGAGTTCTCCGCCGTCTTCACCGCTACGACACGGAGGGACGGGCCGCCCGCGTATCTGCATTTCCACATGGCGCGGATCCTTCAGGGCACCGTGGGGATCCCGGAGACGGGCGGGATGTACCGCGTCTCGATCGCGGACGTCAGCGCCTGGACCATGGGCGACTTCCGCTACTCCGATCACTGACCTCGCACCCTGGGGAAGCCCCATCCACCGACAGCCGAGAGGGCCCGGCCGGCGTGTGCCGGCCGGGCCCTCTCGGCTGTCCGGGTGTCAGCTCACGTTCGCCCGCGGGTCACGGTCAGGCCGCGGCCGGGCGCCGAGCATCGCGGAGGCGTGCTGGAGGGGGTCGAGGCCACGGGCGGGTGCGGTGTTCTGGGGGAGGCCGCGGCATGTGAAGCCGAGCTTGGTCATGGCGCGGAGGACTTCACCGGTGCTGAAGTCGCGGCGGTCCTGGCGGGTGATGGCCTGGCCGACCTGCATGACGGGGTAGGTGCGGCGGCCGATGATCACGGACTCTCCGACGACTTCCTCGGGTTTGACGCCCTGCATGGTCTCCAGGACGCCGCTCTTGGTGAGGTCGAACGGGAAGCGGGCGATGACACAGCGCACGATGCCTCACAGGGAGAGGAAGGGGATGGTTCCGCCGTGGTGAGGCGGTTTCACGCGAGGACGAGGACGGGCACGGGGGCGCCCTGGGCGTCGTCCTGCTCGCCCACGACGGACGGGGTGACGACCCGGGGACGTACCGCCCGCCTGATCGTCAAGGCGTTGGCCGAGGTGAGCGGCCCGCCGTCGCCGGAGAGGTCGCGCAGCTGGAGCCGGTCCGTGTAGACGGCGCTGTCGCGGACGGCGGTGAGCTGGGTCCGGGTGACCAGGCCGGTGCACTGATCGTCGTTGTCGCAGACGAGCAAGTGCCCGGTGCGGGCCCCGGCCATGACGGACAGGGCCACCTCGACGGTCATGTCGTCGCAGACCTGTGGTCCGGCCGTGTCTACGGCGTCGGCCACCGTCCTGGGTGCGAGGGTGGCGTGCGTCGAGCGGGGCTGCATCTGGACCAGCGTCACAACGTGCCTCCTGTGGAGATGGGTCGGCTTCCGGATCACGTGGCGCTCAGGCTGCCGCGCCGACGACGGAGCGCCGTCCGCCGGCGCGCCGGGCGCCCGAGGCTGTACCGCGCCGGCCGCGGGAGGTCGTGCCGCGCTGACGCCGCTCGGCGGCGGGTGCGGTGATCGTCACCGGAATGCCGGAGGGGGTCCGCGCGCCGGTGATCCGGGCGAGCGCCTCCTCGCCGGAGCGGACCTGGGTGGTCTCGGGCACGATGCCGGCGGCCGCCATGAGGCGGGTCATGTCGCGGCGCTGGTTGGCGGTGACCAGGGTGACGACGCTGCCGGACTCACCGGCCCGCGCGGTACGGCCGCCGCGGTGGAGGTAGTCCTTGTGATCGGTCGGCGGGTCCACGTTGACGACGAGGTCGAGGTTGTCAACGTGGATGCCGCGCGCGGCGACGTTCGTCGCGACCAGGACGGTGACGTGCCCGGTCTTGAACCGGGCGAGGGTGCGGGTGCGCTGCGGCTGCGACTTCCCGCCGTGCAGGGCGGCGGCCCGGACACCGCAGTTGAGGAGGTCCTCGGTGAGACGGTCCACGGCGTGCTTGGTGTCCAGGAACATGATCACGCGGCCCTCGCGCGCGGCGATCTGGGTCGTCAGCTGCTGCTTGTCGGCGCCGTGCACGTGCAGGACGTGGTGCTCCATGGTGGTGACCGCGCCCTGGGAGGGGTCCACCGAGTGGACGACGGGGTCGGTGAGGTAGCGGCGGACCAGGAGGTCGACGTTGCGGTCCAGGGTCGCGGAGAACAGCATGCGCTGGCCCTCGGGGCGGACCTGGTTCAGGAGCGCGGTGACCTGGGGCATGAAGCCCATGTCGGCCATCTGGTCGGCCTCGTCCAGGACGGTGATGGCGACCTGGTTCAGCCGGCAGTCGCCGCGGTCGATGAGGTCCTTGAGGCGGCCGGGGGTGGCCACGACGACCTCGACGCCGCTTCGCAGCGCGTTCGCCTGCCGGCCGATCGGCATGCCGCCGACGACGCTGGCCAGGCGCAGCTTCACGGCGCGGGCGTACGGAGTGAGCGCGTCGGTGACCTGCTGGGCGAGTTCCCGGGTGGGGACCAGGACCAGCGCCAGCGGCTGACGGGGCTCGGCGAGCTGTCCGGCGGTGCGGGCCAGCAGGGCCAGGCCGAAGGCGAGGGTCTTGCCGGAGCCGGTCCGGCCGCGGCCCAGGACGTCACGGCCCGCCAGGGAGTTCGGCAGGGTCGCGCCCTGGATGGGGAACGGGACGGACACGCCTTGCGCGGCGAGCGCGGCCAGGAGGCGCCGATCCAGGGCCAGGTCGGCGAACGCCTCGACGGCGGGCAGCGCCGGAGTGATCGTCTTCGGCAGAGCGAACTCGCCCTGTACCGCGGCGGGACGCCTGCCGTATCCGCCCGACCGGCTCGGACCTCCCGAGCGACTCGGCGCGGACGAACCGGAGCGACCGCCGCGGCCTGTTCCGGCGGCGGAGTCGTACGTGTGGCCGCCGGTGCGGCGGGTGCGGGAAGAACGGCTGTTCGTACGCGTGGGGTTCATTCAGAACCTTCCTTTGATACGGCTCGTATCGAGGAATTCCCGCGCGGAGAAGCGGCGTGGGTAATCACAGGCGCGGGCCGAATGAAATGCGAAAGCAGGCGGCTTGGCTCAGGATAAGGAATTGTCGGCACAAGCGCGCGTGAAAGAAGTGCGAGAGGCGCAGGTGTGCGTGAGGACCCTGCAAAATGCATGCAGCTGGGGCCCGCACCCCGAGGGATGCGGGCCCCAGCTACGTATTACGCGTCAGCGTCAGGCGGTAACGATGTTCTCGGCCGTCGGGCCCTTCTGGCCCTGCGCGATGTCGAAGGAGACCTTCTGGCCCTCCTGGAGCTCGCGGAAGCCCTGGGCGGCGATGTTCGAGAAGTGGGCGAACACGTCAGGGCCGCCACCGTCCTGCTCGATGAAGCCGAAACCCTTTTCCGCGTTGAACCACTTCACGGTGCCAGTAGCCATGTCATATCTCCTTGGGGCAGTACGACGGCATCCGCACAGTACGGATGCCGTGTCGCCGCGATGATGCCCTGCCCGGAAAATGACCGGAAATACAAAGCGCTTCCGTACGGCATACGGCCGACGGGAGGCGCTTGAAGTTTTTTGGGTACCAAAACTGCAACTGGTTTCGACAGTAGCACGTCGCCGTAGTCTGTGTGCGTCGAATATTTCCCCCTGTGCGTCGCTGGCAAAAACCCTCTCCGCGGCGGTCGTTAAAATCTCAGGCCGCGAACACAGGTATTCATGCACGCCGAATGCGGCGTTTCGGAAGCGAGGCGGTCAATCGCTGCGGCGTCGGCAGGTCATCGGAACCTGCATCTGCGGGGCGAAGGGTCCACGGGTCTGCAGGTCGGACGGTGACTGGCTCGGGACGGAGTCGTCGAGACGCTGACGAATCTTGGGTGGGGGGAGGTCGCCGGTGGGCTTTGCCCCGTTATGTAGACACCTGCTACCTATGCAGCCGAATTCGGGCTACGTGAGCTGACTGATCTCCGGCCGTAGGGCGTTCGAACTCCACCGGGCTGATGTGACGCGACCGACTCCGCTGCAGGCAGGCTAGCCCCGGGCGCCGACAGTCCATGCTGAGCAGCGGAACTGTGCGACTTGGAAGCCGGATCCCGAAGTCGGCTCCCAAGCCGACCCTGGAAACCACTCAGGGGCCTGATCCGATTTCTCGGATCAGGCCCCTGACCTGGTCTTACGGCTGTCGGGGTGGCGGGATTTGAACCCACGACCTCTTCGTCCCGAACGAAGCGCGCTGCCAAGCTGCGCTACACCCCGATGTCGCTGCTTCGGTGTTCTCGTCGCGGCGACATCGATTACTTTAGCCCACCGGCGGGCTGAGGCGAAATCCGGTTTTCCCGGGGCCTGGGCGCAGGTCGGATGGGGCTCAGTCGCGTGCCGTCAGGGTCAGCAGGGTGGCCTCCGGGGGGCAGGCGAAGCGGACCGGGGTGAAGCGGTTGGTGCCGCAGCCGGCCGAGACGTGCAGGTAGGAGGTGCGGTCCGCGACGGTGTGGGTCGACAGGCCCTTCACGCGGTCCGTGTCCAGGTCGCAGTTGGTGACCAGCGCCCCGTAGAAGGGGACGCACAGCTGGCCGCCGTGGGTGTGCCCCGCCAGGATCAGGGGGTAGCCGTCCGCCGTGAACGCGTCCAGGGTGCGCAGGTACGGCGCGTGCACCAGGCCCACCGAGAAGTCCGCCGACTCGTCGGGGCCGCCGGCCACCTCCTCGTACCGGTCCCGCTTGATGTGCGGGTCGTCCAGGCCGGTGAAGGCGAGCTCGATGTCGCCGAGCTTCAGGCGGCCGCGGGTGTTCGTGAGGTTTACCCAGCCAGCCTCGTCAAAGGCGTCCCGGATCCCCTCCCACGGGTTGTGCACCGCGCCGACGACCGGCGCGTTGCCGTTCAGGCCGTGCCGGCCCTGCACCTTCTCCAGCAGATAGCGGGCGGGGTTGCGCAGCTGCGGCCCGTAGTAGTCGTTCGACCCGAAGACGTACACGCCCGGGAACTCCATCAGCGGGCCGAGCGCGTCGAGCAGTTCCGGCACCGCGTTCGTGTCGGAGAGGTTGTCCCCGGTGTTCACGACGAAGTCGGGCCGCAGCCCCGCGAGCGACTGCAGCCACCCCCGCTTCTTGCCCTGCCCGCACACCATGTGGACGTCCGACACCTGAAGCACCCGCAGGTCCCGCATCCCGCGAGGCAGTACGGGGACCGTGACCCGGCGCAGCCGGAACGAACGGGCCTCGTAGCCGGCCGAGTAGATCAGACCCGCAGCGGCCGTCGCCGCGACTCCTGCCGTGATTTTCAGGGGGATTCCGTACCGTGCGCGCATGGACCCCATCGTCGCAGACCCCGCGCCGCCCCCATGCCCGGTGGCGCCGGGGCCCTCAGCGGCGGATCCGCGGCGCCCCCGTCACCGCGGTCATCAAGCAGTACACCGACGTCGACGCGGCGAGGAACATGATGTTGTTCTTCGCACCGCCGAACGCGATGTTGGCGACCGGTTCGGGCACCAGCAGTCGGCCGATCAAGGTGCCGTCCGGGTCGTAGCAGTGCACCCCGCCGCCCATGGCCGCCGCCCACAGCCGCCCGCCGTCGTCGAAGCGGATGTTGTCGAACCGCCCCAGTCCGTCCTTCATCTCGGCGAACACCTTGCCGTCCGACAGTGACCCGTTCGTCAGCGTCCCGCCGTCGCGTACCTCGAAGGACCGGATGACCCCGTTCCGGGTGTCGGACACGTACAACTCGCGCTCGTCGGGCGAGAACACCAGCCCGTTCGGCGCCCCGAACCCGTCGGCGACGAGCCGTACCTCGGCGCTGCCCGGGTCGATCCGGTACACCTGGTTGGCGCCGATCTCGGACTCGGCGCGGTAGCCCTCGTAGTCGCTGGTGATTCCGAAGTCGGGGTCGGAGAACCACACCGAGCCGTCCGAGTGCACGACCACGTCGTTCGGGCTGTTGAGCCGTTTGCCCTGCCAGCGGTCGGCGAGCACGGTGATCCGCCCGTCGTGCTCCGTACGCGTCACCCGCCGGTTCCCCTGCTCGGCGCTGATCAGCCGGCCCTCGCGGTCGAGTGTGTTGCCGTTGCTGTGCCCGGCGGGGGAGCGGAAGACGCCGACGGCGCCGGTCGTCTCGTCCCAGCGCAGCATCCGGTCGTTCGGAATGTCGCTCCAGATGAGCTGCCGCCAGGCCGGCAGATAGACAGGGCCCTCGACCCAGCGGCCGCCGGAGTGGAGCACCCGCATGACGTCGTCGCCGTTGGCGCAGCGTCCGGTACGGAAGCGCTCGTCCAGGATCTCGTACACGGTCGGGTGAGTTTGGTCAGACATCATCATCCCCCAGTGGTATCTGTCTGAATGTCATTCTGTCTGCGTCGACTATGACAGAAGCGGATACGGTTGTGCCATGGCAGCAACGCATGGGACGCATAGGACGCACAGGGCGCCTGGGGCGACGGACCTCGACGAGACCGACCGCAGGCTGCTCGCGGCGCTCCAACGGGACGCGACCACGGCCTACGCGGCGCTCGGCAAGGAGGTCGGCCTCTCCGCGGGCGCGGCCCACGAGCGGGTGCGGAAGCTGCGCGAGCGCGGGGTCATCCGGCGTACGACGGTGGACGTGGACCCTGCGGCCCTCGGGAAGGGGGTGCTGGCATTCGTGATGGTCGAGTCCTCGGCCTGGATGGGCGACTCCGCGGACGCCTTCGCCGCGATCCCCGAGATCCTGGAGGCCCATGTCATCGCGGGCAGCGCCTCGGTCCTGGTCAAGGTTCGCACCGCGACGACCGAGCAACTCCAGGACGTGCTGCGCCGGTTGTATGCCATCGAGGGCGTGCGCGGCACGCAGGCGACGGTGTCCCTGGAGACGTTTTTCGAGCGGCCGCCGGCCGCCCACGACGGCGGCCCCGACCTCGCCTGACCTGCGGAAGAGCCGTCCGCCACACACCGATGACCTGCGAAAGCTCTTTGACCGGGTCCATGACGAGGGGCTAAGAAGAACCCATGACCACGCTCAAGTCCAAGCTGCAGGAAGACCTCAATGCCGCGATCAAGGAGCGCGACGAACTGATTTCGTCGACGCTCCGGCTGACCCTGTCCGCCATCACCAAGGAGGAGGTCGCGGGCAAGACCAAGCGCGAGCTCTCCGACGACGAGGTGCAGACGGTCATCGCCAAGGAGGCGAAGAAGCGCCGTGAGGCCGCCGAGGCCTTCGCGCAGGGCGGTCGCGCCGAGCAGGCGGAGCGCGAGAAGGCGGAGGGCGTCGTCCTCGACGCGTACCTGCCGCAGCAGCTGAGCGACGACGAGCTGGAGCAGATCGTGGCCGCGGCGGTCGCCGAGGCCCGCGACGGCGGGGCCGAGGGCCCGCGTGCGATGGGCGCGGTCATGAAGATCGTGAACCCGAAGGTCGCGGGGCGGGCGGAGGGCGGCCGCGTCGCCGCCACGGTGAAGAAGCTGCTCGCGGGCTGAACGGTGTGACCGAGCTGCTCGCCGGCTGTACGTCGTGACCGAGCTTCGTGCCGGCTGAACGTCGTGACCAAGATCCTCGCCGGCAGAGTCAGCCCGACAACGCGGATGGGGCGCCCCTCGGGGCGCCCCATCCGTCGTTCTGCCTACTGCTACTGCCTACTGCCTTCTACCGGCCTCCGCCGCCGTTGCTCCGGCCGCCCCGGCCGCCGCCGATCAGGTCCGGCGGGAACTGGATGTCCGGGAAGATGTTCCCGTCGTCGCCCGGCTTGTTGTCGCGGCCCGGACGGTTCTTGTCGCGGTCCTTGTCCTTCGGGTCCTTCTGCGCGTCCGGGATGTGGACGGTCACGAACGGCGTCGCGGGCTGGCCGTCCAGTGCGCCCGTCATCGCGTCCTTCCAGATCGGCCCCGGGACCTGACCGCCGAACACCTGGGCGCGGTAGACGCCGCCGATCGTGATCCGTTCCATCGAGACCTGCTGGCTGGCGCTGCCGACCCACACCGCGCCCGACAGCTGGGGCGTGTAGCCGACGAACCAGGCGTTCTTCCGCTCGTCCGTCGTACCCGTCTTGCCCGCGCTGTCGCGGCTGCCCAGACCGGCCTGCTGACCCGTACCGGAGTCGACCACGCCGCGCAGCAGCGTGTTGATGGTGTCCGCGGTGCGCTCGGTCATCGCCTTGCTGCAGGTCGACTTCGGCACGTCGAGCTTCGAGCCGTCCGCGGCCCTGATCGACTCGATCGCGGTCGGCGTGCAGTACGTGCCCCGGTTGGCGAAGGCCGCGTACGCCGTCGCCATCGTCAGCGGCGAGATACCGGTCGAGCCGAGGGTCAGCGCCGAGGGCGACACCGGCAGCTTCGTGCCGTTGCCCTGGACCACGCCGAGCTTGTCGGTCATGTCCACCACCGGGCAGAGGCCGATGTCCTGGATCATCTGCACGAAGTAGGTGTTGACCGACATCTCCATCGCCTGCCGCAGCGCGTACGGACCGACCTCCTTCTCGTTCTCGTTCTCCAGCGTGTAGCCGCCGTCGTTCACCCACGGCGCCCCGGAGCAGGTGGGGATCGAGGCGGGGTACGGCATCTCGTACGGCGCCGAGTACACCTGCGTCGGCGGCCGGCCCTGCTCGAGGGCGGCCGCGGCGAGGAAGGGCTTGAAGGTCGAACCGACCGGGAAGCCGAAGTTCGAGCCGCCCTGCCGCTTGTTCACCGAGTAGTTGATCGTGGTCTCGTGCTCGCCGAAGCCGTACGGCTTGGACTGGCCCATCGCGAGGATCTTGCCGCTGCCCGGCTCGACCATGGTCACCGCGGCGGCGACCTTGTCGTCCTGGTACACGTGGTCCTTGATCGACTGCTGGGCCGCCTCCTGGGCCTGCGGGTCCAGGGTGGTCTTGACGGTCAGGCCGCCCTGGTTCCAGATCTTGGCCCGGTCCTCGCGGGTCTTGCCGAAGACCGGGTCGGAGAGGAAGACCTGCTTGACGTAGTCGCAGAAGAAGCCGGCGCCGCTGACGGCGGTGATGCAGCCGTTCTTGGGCTTGCTCACCTTCAGCTTCACCGGGGTGGCCTTGGCCCGGTCCGCCTCCGCCTGGCTGATGTCCTTCAGGTCCGCCATGCGCTGGAGCACGACGTTGCGGCGCTTGGTCGCCTCCTGCGCGTCGTTCACGGGGTCGTACCGGCTCGGCGACTGCACGATGCCCGCGAGCATCGCAGCCTCCTCCACCTGCAGGTCCTTGGCGTGCTTGGAGAAGTAGCGCTGGGAGGCCGACTCGATGCCGTAGGCCTGCTGCCCGAAGAACGTGATGTTGAGGTAGTTCTCCAGGATCTTCTTCTTCCCCAGCTCCTCCTCGACCTGGATCGCGTACTTGAGCTCGCGCACCTTGCGGCCGATGGTCTGCTGGGTGGCCTGGGCGACCTTGTCGGGGTCGTCACCGGCCTCCTCGACGAAGACGTTCTTCACGTACTGCTGGGTGAGGGTCGACGCGCCCTGGGCGACGCCGCCGGACTGCGCGTTCCGGTTGATCGCGCGCAGCACGCCCTTGAGGTCGATCGCCCCGTGCTCGTAGAAGCGCGAGTCCTCGATCGCGACGATCGCCTTCTGCATGTACGGGGAGATCTTCTCCAGCGGCACGACCGTGCGGTCGCGGGAGTAGACCGTGGCGATGCGACCGCCCTCGGAGTCCAGGATCTGGGTGCGCTGACTGAGCGGCGGCGTCTTCAGATTCGCGGGGATCTCGTCGAATCCCTCGACGGTTCCCTTGGCCGCGAGTCCCAGTGCCCCGGCTGCGGGCAGGGCGATTCCCGCCAGCACCGCTCCGGAGAGAACACTGACACCGAGAAACTTGGCGGCCTGCTGGGTCCCGGTCAGACCACCGCCCGAGCGCTTCTTTGCCATGGGGGCAGCCTAATCCGTAGTTATGAGCGTTCCGCAGGAGCGGGTGCTTCTCGGAGCGTTCGAGTACCAGACCGTGACATCCAGGTGCAGCCGGGCCGGCTACCTCTGGGCCTTCGCCTCATTACGGGCATCCAGTGCGGTCAACGTGTCAGCGCTGCTTGCGACAGTCAGCGGGGAGCGAGGCAGGCTTCGAGGGCGGCTCGCTGTTGTGGCGGCAGGTGGTCGCCGAGAGGGATCTTGCGGGGGCTGTGATCGCCCTCGCAGAGCCAGCTCTGTTCGTCATCGTCGAACCACCAGTCCTCGGCGCCCCACATGGGGTGCCCCTGAAGCAGATGTCTGGCCAACGCCTCGTTCGCCTCGGGCGCACCCTGAGCAACCAGAGCCTCGATCACCGCCGTCACGGCCTCGTCCGGGACCGCCGCGTCACCGAGAACAGGCAGAAGAAGGAGGAGACGGGCGTGAGGGTTAGTGACGCCTGCCGCACCCGGTGGTGCCTCCAGCAGGGCGGCGAGCTCGGGCCAGCACAGCCCCGGACCGATGCGGTCCTGATCGTCGCTGGACAGGACGAGATCCTGGCTCCAGTCGGGGTGCGTGAGGAAGTAGTCGGTGGTGGTGAACTCCTCGCCGCTGTTGAAGTGCACGACGATCGCGAAGCCGCCGGCCAGCGGCATCGTGAACATGGGCCATGCAGACGGGGCGTGGAGCGTGTCCAGCATGGCGTCCGCGTCGCCCGCGTCCGATCCGAAGGCCTCCGGCGTGAACCCCTCAGCCAGGTCCGCCAAGTACGCAGGCCAGAAGCCCGGCTCATCCAGGAGCGGGTGCCCGTCCACGACGGGCGAGGAGGAGTACCAGTGCCGTGCCATCGCCATGCCGGGATTCTCCCCTGCCTGGTCAGAACTGTTCGAGGGCCCTGGCTCTCAAGGCCGACCAACTTGACGGCATAGCACGGCATAGCAACGTGAGGTGTCTACGTTCTCATTCGTCGGACACGCGTATATGCCTTGGCCTAAGCTGCTCTCAACTGTCACAGCTGTGTGGTTCTGCATCAAGACCCCGGCATGAATTTGGCGCGACGACCCATGAACCCGAAGCGTGGGACGCCAATGCCCGATTCCGCCGCATGCGTCATTCCGTGCCCAGTGCGACCCGGGCTTTATGCCCAGAATTCACCCGGAAAGTCTTGCATGTCCTTCGGTCACTCCCCTGGGTGATCTGCCGCGTACACATAGTCCGTTCGGACCATTCAAGATTGGGCCCGAAGGGGGTGTTGCGCTGTGCCCACCTTCCGTAACGTCCTCAACTGGCAGCGGTGAATATGCCGCTGCCGCCGTGGGGGAGCCTCGATTCGGGAGAGGACGGCGCCGGTATGGGCTGGGTAGCTGACTGGAGTGCGCAGGCGGCCTGCCGCACTACCGATCCGGATGAACTGTTCGTGCAGGGAGCGGCGCAGAACAGGGCCAAGGCGGTGTGCACCGGATGCCCGGTGCGGACCGAGTGTCTGGCCGATGCGCTGGACAACCGCGTCGAGTTCGGCGTGTGGGGCGGGATGACGGAGCGCGAGCGCCGTGCCCTGCTGCGTCGGCGGCCGACCGTCACCTCGTGGCGCCGGCTCCTCGAGACCGCGCGGACCGAGTACGAGCGCGGCGCGGGCCTGCTGCCCGTCGCCATGAACGACGACGAGACGTACGAGGCGTACGCCGCGGTGGGCTAGGCCCCCACGTGACGATTCCGACGCCGGCTTCGCGGCTCGACCGCGTGCAGCTCGGCGTCGTCGCTCAGGCCGGGGACGTGGAGCCGGTCGTGAGTCGATCCCCGATGGCCCGGAGGCCGGCGAGGTCGTGCACGTCGCCGGGGAGCGCGGCCACTTCGGCCACCGCCACTTCGGGGTGCAGCGCGGTGAAGCGATCCCGCGTGCGCTGTTCGCGCGCGATCACCTGCATCCGCTCGGCGTGCAGCCGGAGCAGACCCGCGGTCAACTGCTCGACCGAGGGCTGGGTTGTCGTGTCTGTCGCGCTGTCTGACGCGGGATCTGTCGTCGGGTCTACGTCGCCGTCGACGGGGGATGCGGACGGCTCGGGAGAGGCGGCCCCAGGGCCACGAACACCAGTCTTCCCGGCCTGCTGATCCACAATGCGGCCCTCGCCAAGATTTTCTGCGGCGGCCCGCGCCCGCTCGGCGGAGAGCCGTACGGCCCCGCTGCCGTGCACCCGGTTGAGGATCAGGCCCGCCAGCGGCATGCGCTCCGCGGCCAGCCGCTCCACGAAGTACGCCGCCTCGCGCAGCGCGTCCCGCTCCGGCGTGGCGACCACGAGGAACGCCGTGCCGGGGGCCTGCAGCAGCTTGTACGTGGCGTCGGCGCGGGTCCGGAAGCCGCCGAACATCGTGTCCATCGCGGCCACGAAGGTCTGCACGTCCTTCAGGAACTGACCGCCGAGCAGCTTCCCCAGCGTCCCGGTCATCAGGGACATGCCGACGTTGAGGAACTTCATCCCCGCCCGGCCGCCCACCTTCGCCGGCGCCATCAGCAGCTTGATGAACTTCCCGTCCAGGAAGGACCCGAGCCGCTTCGGCGCGTCCAGGAAGTCCAGGGCCGAACGGGACGGGGGAGTGTCGACGACGATCAGGTCCCACTCGTCCTTGGCCCGCAGCTGGCCGAGCTTCTCCATCGCCATGTATTCCTGCGTACCGGCGAAACCTGCCGACAGGGACTGGTAGAAGGGGTTCTCCAGGATCGCCCGCGCCCGGTCGGGGTCCGCGTGCGCCTCGACGATCTCGTCGAAGGTCCGCTTCATGTCGAGCATCATGGCGTGCAGTTCGCCGCCGTCCGAGCCCTTGATGCCGTCCACCTTGCGGGGGACGTTGTCGAGGGAGTCGATGCCCATCGACTGGGCCAGCCGCCGCGCCGGGTCGATCGTGAGGACGACGACCCGCCGCCCCCGCTCGGCCGCGCGCACACCGAGGGCCGCCGCCGTGGTCGTCTTGCCGACACCGCCCGCGCCGCAGCAGACGATGATCCGGGTGCCCCGGTCGTCGAGGATCGGATCGAGGGCGAGGACGGGCACGGAGTCGATCCCCATGGATCCCGCGACGTCCGTCGTCCCCTGAGAGGCCTCGGATGCCGCGAGCGCTTCCGCCTGCGCGGCCGTCTCCGTCTCCCGCTCGGTCACGCGCCGACCCCCAGTTTCCGCAGTTCCTTCGCCAGCCGGTAGAGACCGGCGATGTCCGCGCCCTCCCCGAGGAAGGGCAGTTCGTACGTCGGCACGTCCAGGCCCGCCAGTACGGCCCGCTGCTCGCGCTCCAGGGCGACCCTTTGCGCGTGCTCGCCCGCCTGTTCCAGGAGCGGGTCGACAAGGCGCGTGGCACCGGGGACGCCCGCGGCCGTCAGCGCGGCCGCGATCCCCGCACGGTGGCCGCCGGCCGCGGCGCGTACCGCCTCCTCGTCCAGGACGTGCGGTCGGACCATGTTCACGATGACGTTGCCGACCGGCAGTTCGGCGTCCTGGAGCTCGGCGATGCCGTCCGCGGTCTCCTGGACCGGCATCTCCTCCAAGAGGGTCACCAGATGCACAGCCGTGTCCGGGGACTTGAGGAAGCGCATGACCGCCTGCGCCTGGTTGTGTATCGGGCCGATCCTGGCCAGCCCCGCCACCTCGTCGTTGACGTTCAGGAAGCGGGTGATGCGGCCGGTCGGGGGCGCGTCCATGACGACGTAGTCGTACGTGAACCCGCCCTGCTTCTCGCGCCGCCGGACGGCCTCGCACGCCTTGCCGGTGAGCAGGACGTCCCGCACCCCCGGCGCTATCGTCGTCGCGAAGTCGATCGCGCCGAGCTTCTTCAGGGCCCGGCCCGCGCTGCCCAGTTTGTAGAACATCTGGAGGTAGTCGAGGAGTGCGAGCTCGACGTCGATCGCCAGCGCGTACACCTCTCCGCCGCCCGGGGCGACGGCGATCTTGCGTTCTTCATAGGGAAGGGCCTCGGTCTCGAAGACCTGTGCGATGCCCTGTCTGCCCTCGACCTCCACGAGGAGGGTCCGCTTGCCCTCGGTCGCGAGGGCGAGCGCGAGGGCGGCGGCGACCGTCGTCTTACCGGTACCACCCTTGCCGCTGACGACCTGGAGCCTGCTCACGTCATCGAGCCTAACCACTGGCGGGGCCGTCCAAGCAGGAGGCTGCCTGTGGCAGCGGCTACAGTCGGCTCCATGACCAAGTGGGAATACGCGACCGTGCCCCTTCTCGTGCACGCGACCAAGCAGATTCTGGACACCTGGGGCGAGGACGGCTGGGAGCTCGTCCAGGTCGTGCCCGGGCCGAACAACCCCGAGCAGCTCGTGGCCTACCTGAAGCGGCCGAAGCCGTGAGCGGGGCTGTCGAGGCGAAGCTCGCCGAGCTGGGGCTGACCCTGCCGGAGGTCGTGCCGCCGCTGGCCGCGTACCAGCCGGCCGTGCAGTCCGGGCCGTACGTTTACACCGCGGGCCAGCTGCCTATGGTGGCGGGCAAGCTTCCGGTGACCGGCAAGGTCGGCGCCGAGGTCACGCCCGAGGAGGCGAAGGACCTCGCGCGGACCTGCGCGCTGAACGCGCTGGCCGCCGTGAAGTCGGTCGCCGGCGACCTGGACCGGATCAAGCGCGTCGTGAAGGTCGTCGGCTTCGTCGCCTCGGCCTCCGACTTCACCGGTCAGCCCGCCGTCCTCAACGGCGCGAGCGAGCTGCTCGGCGCGGTGCTCGGCGACAAGGGCGTGCACGCGCGCAGCGCAGTGGGCGTCGCGGTGCTGCCGCTGGACGCGCCGGTCGAGGTCGAGATCCAGGTGGAGCTCGACGAGCGGGCCTGACCACCGGCCCGGAGCATTCCGATACGGCCCCCACGCGCGAGGGATGCGCGGGGGGCCGTACGTGTGGGCGGGGCCGTGCGCGTTGGGCGGGGCCGGACGTATGGGCGGGGCCGTACGCGTGGGCGGGGCCGGACGTATGGGCGGGCCGCCGTGCGCGTACCCATGACTCGTACACCTACCCGCCCCCCGATCCGACCACGCACGGAAGATCGGCCCTCGAACACTGGGCCGTCAGCGCATACGATCCGGCCATGTCGAATGGTCAGTGGTACCCACCGGAATGGCCCGACCGCATCCGCGCCCTCGCCACCGGCGAGCTGAAGCCCGCGGCGCCTAAGCGGGCCGCGACCGTCCTGCTGCTGCGGGACGGGGCCGACGGGCCGAGCGTCCACATGCTCCGGCGCCGCGCCTCCATGGCCTTCGCGGGCGGCGCGTACGCCTACCCCGGCGGCGGCGTCGACCCGCGCGACGAGCACCCGGTGCACTGGGCCGGACCGTCCCTGGCGGAGTGGGCCGAGCGGCTCGGCGTGCCGGACGAGGCGGAGGCGCAGGCCATCGTGTGCGCGGCGGTCCGCGAGACGTACGAGGAGGCGGGCGTGCTGCTCGCCGGCGAGACCGCGGACTCGGTCGTCGGGGACACCACGGGCGACGACTGGGAGCGGGACCGCGAGGCGCTGATCGCCCGGGAGTTCTCCTTCGCCGAGTTCCTCGACCGGCGGGGGCTCGTCCTGCGCTCGGACCTGCTGGGCGCGTGGGCGCGCTGGATCACCCCCGAGTTCGAGCCCCGGCGGTACGACACCTGGTTCTTCGTGGCCGCGCTGCCGGCCGGGCAGAGGACCCGTGACACCTCGTCGGAGGCGGACCGCACGGTCTGGATCCGCCCGGCGGACGCGGCGGTCGGCTACGACCGCGGCGAGCTGACCATGATGCCGCCGACCATCTCGACCCTGCGCGGCCTGGAGCGCTTCGGCAGCGCTGCGGAGGCGCTGGGTGCGGCGGGCGACCAGGACATGACTCCCGTCCTCGCGCAGGCGCGCCTCGACGGGGACGAGCTGATCCTGAGCTGGCCGGGCCACGAGGAGTTCACCAAGCACATCCCGACGGCAGGCGGGGGCTCCGGAGCCCCCGGGGAAGCGGGAGGCGCGGCATGACCGACGCAGCCGCTCTGCCGGGCCAGCCGCGGAACGCCGTGGTCTCCGGGCCCACGACCGCCCGCGCGGTCAACGTCCTGGCCCCGAACCCGTCCGCGATGACCCTGGACGGGACGAACACCTGGATCCTCTCCGAGCCGGACTCGGACCTCGCGGTCGTGGTCGACCCGGGCCCGCTGGACGAGGCGCATCTGACGCGAGTGATCCGTACCGCCGAGGAGCTCGGCAAACGGGTCGCACTGACCCTGCTCACGCACGGCCACCCGGACCACGCGGAGGGCGCGGGCCGGTTCGCGGAGCTGACGCGGACTCACGTACGGGCGCTGGACCCGGCGCTCCGGCTGGGCGACGAGGGCCTCGGTGCGGGCGACGTGATCGCGCTGGGCGGCCTGGAGCTGCGGGTCGTGCCCACCCCCGGCCACACCTCGGACTCGCTCAGCTTCCATCTGCCCGCCGACCGGGCGGTCCTGACGGGCGACACGATCCTGGGGCGCGGCACGACGATAGTGGCGCACCCGGACGGCCGGCTCGGCGACTATCTCGACTCGCTGCGCCGGCTGCGCTCGCTCACGGTCGACGACGGGGTGCACACGGTCCTGCCGGGGCACGGGCCGGTCCTGGAGGACGCGCAGGGCGCGGTCGAGTTCTACCTGGCGCACAGGGCGGGCCGGCTGGCCCAGGTGGAGACCGCGGTCGAGAACGGTCACACCACGGCGGCCCAGGTGGTGGCCCAGGTGTACGCGGACGTCGACCGGTCCCTGTGGCCGGCGGCGGAGATGTCGGTCCGGGCGCAGTTGGAGTACCTGAAGGAGCACGGCCTGATCTGACGCGGCGCCGGTGGCAGTTCGCCGTCCGCCCCCCTGAGAAGTGGATCATTCGGGTCGTGCTTTACGCTCCGTTTACTTCTGGCCGTAGCTCTCGGGGGGAAAGCCCGTGTTCGTCATATCCATCCTTCTGCTCATCGCCGCAGCGGTGCTGTTCTTCATAGGCCGCGGCAACGGCAACCGCGGCCTGAAGCTCGGCTCCCTCGGCGCCCTGCTCGCCGGCGTGTTCGCGCTGATCGGCAGCACGCTGTACGTCATCAGCGCGTACGAGGTGGGCGTTCCGGTCGCCTTTGGCAAGGTGGGCGCCCCGATGACCTCGGGCATGCACTTCAAGTCGCCGTTCACGGACGTCACGACCTTCTCGACCCGTCCGGTCGACCTCAACCTCTCCGACAAGGACGTGATCGAGGTCCGCTCCTCGCAGGGCGGCGTGATGTACGCCGAGGTGACCGTGAAGTGGGCGGTGACCCCGGCCAAGTCGGTCGAGCTGTACAAGCTCGCCGGCACCGAGGACGCCATCCAGCAGCGCCTGGTCTACCCGGACAGCCGTGAGATCGTCCGCAACGTCTTCGCCCGCTACACGAGCGAGCAGGGCTATGCGAGCGACCGCGAGAAGATCAACGCTGAGATCGCCGACCTGATCAAGGAGCGCCTGGCGCCCCGCGGCATCGCCGTCACCACGGTCAACCTGCGCAACGTGAAGCCGTCGGACCGGCTGCAGGACCAGATCGACAGCAAGATCCAGCAGCAGCAGGCCACCGAGCGGGCGACGGAGGCGGCCCGTACGGCCAAGGCCGAGTCCGACCGCCGTCGGATCGAGGCCGAGGGCATCGCGCGCGCCAACAAGATCCTCAGCAACTCGCTGACGGACAAGGTGCTGATGAACCAGTGCATCGAGGCGTACAAGCAGGCCGCGGCGAAGAACCCGGTCTACGCGGTGCCGTGCGGCGGCGGTAGCGGCAACCCGCTGATCATCGACACGAAGAAGTAGTCTCGATCGGCTGAACGCGCAAAGGGCCGCAGCCGATCCACACGCGCGAAAGGCCGCCCCGGTCCGACCGGGGCGGCCTTTCGCGTACGTACGAGTCTGAGTACGAGGGTGCCTACCGCGAGCGCTTCGCGAGGCGCTCCACGTCCAGCAGGATCACCGCGCGGGCCTCCAGGCGGAGCCAGCCGCGCTGGGCGAAGTCCGCCAGGGCCTTGTTGACCGTCTCCCGGGAGGCGCCGACCAGCTGGGCCAGCTCCTCCTGGGTGAGGTCGTGCACGACGTGGATGCCCTCCTCCGACTGCACGCCGAAGCGGCGCGACAGGTCGAGGAGCGCGCGGGCGACACGGCCCGGCACGTCGGAGAAGACCAGGTCGGACATCTGGTCGTTGGTCTTGCGCAGTCGGCGGGCGACGGCGCGCAGAAGCGCGGTGGCCACCTCGGGGCGCGCGTTCAGCCAGGGCTGGAGGTCGCCGTGACCCAGGCCGAGCAGCTTGACCTCGGTCAGCGCGGTCGCCGTCGCGGTGCGCGGGCCCGGGTCGAAGAGGGACAGCTCGCCGATGAGCTCGCCGGGGCCGAGCACGGCCAGCATGTTCTCGCGGCCGTCGGGGGAGGTGCGGTGGAGCTTCACCTTGCCTTCGGTGACCACATAGAGGCGGTCACCGGGGTCGCCCTCGTGGAACAGCGCGTCGCCACGGGCAAGCGTCGCCTCACTCATCGAGGCGCGCAGCTCCGCTGCCTGCTCGTCATCGAGCGCCGCGAAGAGCGGGGCGCGCCGCAGAACGTCGTCCACGAGTTCTCTCCTTGTCGACCTGCTCAGGGGACGGTGGTCCCCATGATGCCGCACCGCAAAACAGTGCGATCGATCACAAGGATCCACCACAAGTCTGACGTACCGGCGACTCGGACAGTGCCCGAGGGCCGGATTCATGTGCTGATCGGCCTTGGCGGGGG
>NZ_DATCVQ010000222.1:0-3048 GCF_036566765.1 Streptomyces sp. | reverse complement strand
CGTCTACAACAACGGCATCGCCGCAGTGTGGAACGCGGTCGCTGACGCGCTGAAGCTGCCCAAGCTGCCGCTGCTGAAGTTCAGCGGTTTCGCTCGGGGCGGCATCCTGCCGGGTACCAGCTCCTACCGGCAGGGTGACGACCAGCTCGTGGCCATGCGGCGCGGCGAGGGCGTCTACGTGTCCGAGGCGATGCGCGACCCGTACGAGCGGGCACGGCTCCACGCCGTCAACAGCGCGGCCCTGTCGGGCAAGCCGCTCGCCCCGTACCAGGGGCTCGCCGGCGGCGGCATCGTGGGCGACATCCTCGCCCAGGGCGTGAAGTTCGGCGCGGAGAAGATCCTCAACCCGATCCTGGACAGCGCTTCGGCGGCGATGGGCGACAGCCCCTTCGCGCAAATGCTCATCAACATCCCCAAGACGCTGGTCTCCAAGGTGATCGAGTTCCTGACCGCGAAGGAAGCCGCCATGGGCGGGCCTGGCGCCCAGAAGGCGCTGGAGTTCGCCCGCCAGCAGATCGGCAAGCCGTACGAGTGGGGCGGGACGGGGCCAGGCACGTTCGACTGTTCAGGCCTGACGATGCGGGCGTGGCAGGCGGGTGGGCGCGGTGACATCCCGCGCACGTCGCAGCAGCAGATGGCGTGGGTCAAGCCGGTACAGGCCCCGGTGCCTGGTGCGCTCGGCTTCCCGCACCCCGGCCACGTGTGGCTGTACGTCAACCCGTCCACGATCATCGAAGCGCCGCAGACCGGGTTGAAGATCAGGCAGGTCGCCGCCCGTGCGGCTCAGGTGATCGGTGTCCCGCCCGTCAAGGGCGAGGCGGCTGCCGCGTACGACTCGGGAGGCTTCCTGCCGACCGGGCACAGCCTCGTCTACAACGGGACAGGCAGGCCGGAGCCGGTGCTGACAGACCAGCAGTGGCAGGCCATTCAAGGCGGAGCGCGCGGCGGAGACTCGCCGATGCTCAACATCGAGGAATTCCATGCGACGCCTGAGCAGTCCCCGCAGGCGATCTCGCGAGAACTGTACTGGCTGTCGAAGCGCCCGCGCTGAATCCACCAGGCAAGGAGGGCGATTTCGGCATGCCTTGGGATCCCGAGCAGGGGACGTTCGGCGCGTACATGCGGTCCAAGAACGTCCAGGTCCGGCCTGTCGGCTGGACCTGGGCGACCCGGGATCAGGTGCTCGCCGACACTTCCGCACGCCGGACGGTGCGCGACCAGTGCGGTAACGACGTCACCGAACGGACCGACGAGCAGGGTCGCGAACACAGGGACGTCAACATCAACTTGAGATAGGAGGCGTCCTGTGGCGCTCACCCAGGACGGGTGGTTCAACGACACCATGGTGAAGGCGTTGAGCAACGACATCGCCTTGGACCTGTCGGACACCACGCCCGGAGCATTCAAGGCCGCACTGTATGAGGCGTCGGCGTCGCCCAACTTCTCGCAGGTCAGCCCGGCGTACGGGACGGCCCCGCTCGACTCGGACGAGTCCTCCGGTCCCGGCTATACGGCAGGCGGGGCCGACCTGACCGTGGTCAGCTTCGCCGAACTGGCGGGGGCCACGAACAAGCTGGGCTGGAAGTTCGACCCGGTCGAGTGGGAGGAATCCACGATCGATGCCGCTGGGCTGCTCATCTATGTGCCGTCGCTGTCGAATCGGGCCGTTCTGATGCGGTACTTCGGCCAGACGTACGGCACCGCCGACGGAACGTTTTCGATCACCTTTCATTCAGACGGCGTCTGGCGGCAGGTGCTCCGCAGCGCCGCCTAATCAGCCACTTTCGACTCTTTCGCCCGCCAGCGTGCGGGCTTTTCGCATGTAAGGAGGCCGGACGTGGCCAAGGCTGGATATTCGATCGTCACAGGCGGCGCGGTGTCGCTGAGCGCATCCACGGCGAAGACCGTGCTCGGAGTGAAGTCTGCCGATGACTTCGGCCTCGACCTGAAGAAGGTGTGGCTCGGCTTCACGGGCACCAGCGCTTCCGAGGCTCCGGCCGTGGTCGAGGTCTGCTATGCGACGTTCGCGACGAACGCTCCCGGCACGAACAGCACAACCCTGACGGCGCCTGCCGTCACTCAGATCTACGGCAGGGCGCTGACTCACGGCGTGTCGGCGGCGAAGAACTGGACGTCCGAGCCGACCGTGCTGACGGTGATCGCGGAGTTCACGTTGACTCCGAACGGCGGGACCATCTTGTACGACTGGCCCCTCGGGGATACGCCGGACTGTGCGTTCGACCACGGATTCGTGCTGAGGTGCACGGCGGCGGCTTCGACGTCGGTCCGAGCGTCCATGGTCTTCGAGCGGTGCTGACGGGTGGCCATTCAGATCGACCCGGCGAGTCCGGCGCTCGCTGTCGGCACCGACACCACGACGATCACTACCGCTTCGTTCACTCGCCCAGTCGATGGCCTGCTGGTCGCGCTGGTGGCAGCCGTATCAGAGAGCGCGCCAACGGTGAGCGGCGGGTCGTTCACGTGGACGCGGCGCGTGCAGCGCGCCCCCGGGACGGACTACGCCGAGATCTGGACGGCCCCGGTGACGGGCAGCGGCTCAGTCACGGTGACGCTCGGCGTGGAGCTGGTCGAGGGCGCCGGCGCCAGCCTCGGCGCGCTCAAGGTGGTGGGCATCACCGGCCAGCATCCGACGGACCCGATCGGCAACACCGGCAACAACACCGCTACCACGAACACCCTTAACGTCACCGGGTACACGTCGTCCGGCGTCGGCAGCAGAGGCTTTCTGGCCGCGCTCGACTCCAACGGGCTCGGAAGCCCGACCGCCGGGGGTGGCGACACGGGATACCCGTTCAGCGAGACAGTGGGCGGGTTCTTCGAGTATTCCGGCCTCGGCATGGTCAAGGCCGACAACACCGCAGGTAGCGGCACGTCGGTGACGTTCAATGCGGACGCTCCGGGATCGTCGTCGGCCCAGTGGGCGTGGGCCGCGCTGGAGATTCTCGCCGCGCCTGTGCCGCCCCGCACTGTGGCGCTGCGGCCGACCGGTGCTGCACATCGCGCCGCTTCCTGGTAGAGAGGCGGTGA
>NZ_DATCVQ010000221.1:0-5329 GCF_036566765.1 Streptomyces sp. | reverse complement strand
CTGGCCGTACATGGGCGGCTGGCCGGGCTGTTGAGGCTGCTGGCCCCACGTGGGCTGGGTCATGCGGGTGTCCCCTCGCGGTGGTTGTGCTGTGAAGGCCAGGTGAACGTACCGCGCACGCGTCAGGTGGTGGAGGGGTGTGTGCCGTTTTGGTACGCAGAACGCCCCGCCGGGCGCTGTTCCGGCGGGGCTGGGGTCCGCGTAGTGAGCAGCCGGGACGTGGCCCACGGTACGGCGGGGGTCTGACAGTCAGGTCACCACGGACCGGAGCACTCGGCGCAGAGGCGGGCGTACTCGATCAGGTCCGGCTCGTAGGTGTACACCTCGCGCCCGTCGTCGTAGTGCCGCATGCGGCCGTTGTGGTAGTTGCAGAGCGGGCCCCTGATGAAGCCGTGGAGGTGGCAGTGGTCCCAGACCATGGCGTTCACGCTGGAGACCCTGCTGTGGTTGCAGCTCGGCAGCCCGTCGCGTGTCGCCCAGTGGGCGAGGGCGCAGGGGTAGGCCGTGGCAGGCTCTCGCCGGCGGTCGGTCGGCTTGTAGGTGACTCGCCAGGGTCGGGGACCGATCAACGCTTCTCCTTCGGTGGTGGGGGCGGTGTCTGCGGCTTCTGCTGCGCCGCGGCCTGGCTGGCCTTGTTGCGGTCGCGGAGCTCGCTGATGGACATGGTGGTCTTGAACTTGCTCATGGGGTCGGCTCCTGGATGTGCCACACCACGTGAGTGCGGTGCGGGTTGGCTTCGTCGGGCACGCTCGTGAACTGCGGTTTCGCGTTTGGAGAGGGGCTCTCCGGTGGGGGAGGGGAGGGGTTGTCGATCTTGTTCGAGGGGCGGCCGGCCCACCACGCGGCACCGAGCCCGGCCGCAGTGGCGGCGGGTACAGCAAGCGGGTGGGAGCGGAGTCCGTCGAGGGCCGGCGGAAGAAGGTGGGGGCCGAGGAGAGCGGTAGTGCCCGCGCGGAGCGCGAGGGAATGCCAGCCGTTGCCCGCGAGCCATGCGCCGGCGCGACGGGCGAGGATGCCGGTTCCGTCGGCGATGCGGTACCAGGTGCTCATCGGCCTGTGGTGGTGCCGGTGACGGTCTGTCCGATGCCGTCTCCGGCCTGTCGGGCGCCGTTGAAGAGGTTGCCGATGATGCCGCCGGCTCCGGCGAGGAAGATGACGGCGATGGCGACGATGCCGACGAGCTTGCGGCTCTCGCTGGGGATGTTCTTCCAGCGTCCGGCAAGCCAGGCGACGAGGAGCAGGCCGAGGATGACGGCGCCGGAGCCGATCCCGGCGGAGTTGATGCCGGCGGCGGGAGCTGCGGTGTTCATGGGGTGTCCTATCGGGATGTGATGAAGATGAGGAGCCAGCCGAAGAGGAGCCAGCGGAAGGGGCGTCGGGCGCGGGGCCAGATGAGGGCGAGCGCTCCGAAGGGCCAGAGGGCGAGGAACGCCCAGTACGAGACCTCGTACAGGGAGATGAACACGGTCAGTGCCCCCAGAGGGCGGCGACGTAGACCGCGGCGACGAGCAGCAGGGCGGTGGTGCGCACGGCGGGCATCACGTGCGCGAGCCGGGCGTGGGCGGGTGCGATGGCGACGAGCGCGAGGCCGGCGAGGATGGCGAGACTGCCGTAGCCGATCAGAGCGAGGGGCATGACGTCACCCGGCCAGCTTTGCGAGGCGGATGTACCGATCCACGGTGGCGGGCTTGGCGTTCGCGTCGGCCCGGGTCCGGACATAGGCGAGGACGCGATCCGGATCACTCATCCCGGAGTCCAGGGCGGTCCGGACTGCGTCCTTCACGGTCATCGGACCGGCAGGAGCGGCCGGCTGCTCGTCGTCCGGATCTTCCGTGGCCGGTCCGGACTCGGTCGGATCGTGGTCCGGATTCCAGTCCGGACCGGTCAGGGCGGCGCGCTCCGCTTCGATCAGGGCCTGGCTGCGCAGGAGTTCCCGCCGGACGGGGATCATGGCGCGCTGCCCGTCGAGTGCGGCGCGGCGCTTCGCTACCCACTGCTGGGTTCGGGTGTCGAGCGGGCGGGCGTGGACGGTCATGGCGATCATCCATGCGCCCTTTGCGACGGCCGACACGACCGCCCCGACCGCGCCGACGACCAGTTGGTCGGCGAGGCTGCCATGGGCGAACACGGCGGCCATGGCGATGGCGAGGGCGATGTGGCCGGCGTACCGGGCGATGCGTGCGCGGGGAGGGTCGTAGCGGCAGAGCCATTCGACGGCCATGCACATGATCCATGCGGTGTCGAACGCTACGGCTGCGCCGTAGGCGGCGGGGGCGATGACCACGCGGTCGAGGAGGTCGCCGATGCTGGCGGTGGACCAGACGACGGACACGGTGACGAGGACGACGGCGCCGGTGGTGACGCCGGCGCGTACGAGCTGGTCCCAGTCGCGGGGCGGGAGGGGGATGTCGACGGTGTAGGGCTCGGTGATGAGTTCGGTCTCGCCGTCGACGGTGTGCGGGACGGTGCGGTACCGCGTGATGGTGCGCGTTTTCACGGGGTGTCTCCAGGGAGCGGGTGGTTAGCGCTGCTGGTCGAGGCGGGCGCGTACGTCGGCGGCGGCCTCGTAGTCGGCGCGGCAGGCGGCGACGGTGGCGGGCTCGGTGGCGACGCGGCTCGGGCGGGGCGCGGTAACGGTCCGCTGCTGTGCCTCGGGGGCGTCGTGCTCGGGTGCCATCACAGGCTCCGGGCGGTATCGCGGACGCGGATGGCGTACTCGCCGCAGGTCTCGGCGAGGTACGGGGCGGGCATCGCGCGCGCCACGGTGCGGATGGCCTCGTCGGCTACGACGTCGGGCAGCGTGTCGGTGACGAGGCGGGCGCCAATGGTGGTGGCGTAGCCGAGGACCCACGCGTTGACGGTGAGGTGGGGGTCCTCGTCGAGGACGTCGGCGGTGGCTAACGCGATGCGGGCGGCGGTGCTCGGCTCGCTGAGGATGCGCCGGAGGGTTTCGTCGAGTTCGGTGAGGTGGTCAGCCACGGTCGGCCTCCTCCTCGGTGCGCCAGGCGGCGGGGGTGCCGTGCCAGCCGACGGGCTGCCCGACGGTCCACGTCTGGCCGTCGGTCATGACGAGCTGGCGGCGGTCGCGGCTCATCCGGGCGGTGTAGGAGTCCGCGGGGATGACGCGGAAGACGAGGCCGTTCGGGTGGGTGACGGCGGTGGGGGCGTGCTGGGTACGCTCGGGCATGGCCTTCTCCTGCTGCTGTCAGGGGTGGGCTGGCCCCGGCCGAATGGAGCTGCGAACTCCGGCCGGGGCCATCTGCGTTGTAGCTGGGCTACTTCCACGGAGCGTATGGGACCCATACACTCTTGGCAAGTAGCCCACCCGGATGGAGAGGTGCGGCTGTGAGCGAGGAGGAGGTGCGGCAGGTGTCGGAGGCCCTGGACGCCGTCGAGCGCATCGAGGATCGGGAGGAGCGCGTCCGGGCGATGAGCCAGACCATGGCCGCGCAGGTGGCCCGGAACAGGACCTGGGTGAAGGAGCGGCGCGCCCTGGTCCTGGAGCTGCGGGACGAGGGTGTCTCGGTGCGGAAGATCGCGGCCCGGGTGGGGACGTCCGCGAGCACCGTGCAGGACATCTTGCGGGGCTACACGGGGTCGGGGTCACACCGGCCGAGGAAGACCGAGGAGTGAGCAGCGTGACTTCGGATGACGTGGAGTGGGAGCAGGCCTGTGGGTGCTATCAGCGTCGGGACTATGACGGGGAGCGGATCACGACGCACTGCGCTGCGCACTGTCCGCGAATCCAGTCCGGTCAGGCGGAACCCGGGCGGAATGGTCTCTGTGGGGGGTGCTGATCTCGCGCCCTGGCGCGCCTGACCAGGACGCGTGCGAGCCCCCATCCGGACGATCCGGGCGGGGGCTCGCCGTCATCCGGGTGCGCTCCGGAACGCGTTGAGCCGGGGCTGTCAGTGCTGCTGCGGCGGGCGAACGACGAACGCGTATGCCTGCGCCAGGTTCCGGAGCGCCTCGGCTGCACTGCCGGGGTTCAGCTTCGGCGCCGCGTTGGCTGCCGCGGCGATCTGCTGCAGCAGCGCGTCCCGTGCCTCGTTCTGGGGGTCTTCGGCATCGTTACTCATTGGCACTCCTTTGTGCTGGGACAAGGGGGGCGGCTGTGACCTTCTGGACGCTTGAACTCTGCTGTGAGTTCCCGTCATGCCGCAATCACCCCGGCCTCGGTCCAGTACGCCCCGCAGTTGGTGCACCGGGCCCGTGGTGCTGCTCCGGCGCCGCCGCGGATCTCGATCGTCCCGCCGCACGCGCACGGGTGGCTGCTGGTGAGTTCGCGCCGGCCGTCGGCGAGGTCGAGCGCGGCCTCGACGCGGTGCAGGGCTCCAGCAGCAACGGTGGCCACCTGCCGCAGCGGCTGCGCCTGGAGGGGCCGGAACGGGCCGGGCGCGCCCTGGACACGGCCGAGGAGCCACAGGGCCGCGTACGGAGCGCTGGGGCGCGTGCCGGACCACTTCCAGCGACGGGGGTCCATGGCGTCGTCGCGGGCGGCCTGGATGCGGCGGGCGTGGTCTTCCCAGGCGACCCGGTCCGCGCGCGTGCGGGCGATGGTGGCACGGCGCGGGGCCGGCGGGCTGACCGGCGGGCGCTGAACGTGGGCGGCAATGTTGTCGGCGCACTCAACAAGGGCGGCCTCGACGAGGCGCATGGTGTCGTGGACGCGGAGGCTGATCGGGACGGGCCGGGTGCCGAGTTGGTCGGGGGAGCGCTCCAGGGCGCGCAGTGCTGCGGCTTCGGCCGTGTCGTGCTGCTCCAGGGCGGCGAGGTAGTGGCGGAGGCCGGCGGGCGGCCAGGACGCGGCGACGGGTACACCGAGGGCGTCGACGAGGTCGGGCCAGTGGCAGGCGATCTGCTGGAGCTGCTGGGCGGTGGTGGTCATGGTGCGCTCCGTGTGCTGGGTGGTGGCGGTACGGTGTTCGCACCGTGTGGGGCGTGCCGGCCTGGGGAGGTCGAGGGCACGCCCCATCGCTGTGTTCAGGCGAGGCTGTCGAGGAAGTGCGCGCGGACGCGGTTGTGCCGGGCGTCCGCGAGCGCGTTGTGGACTCCTGCGGGCTGCTCGGGCATCTGCGGGTTGCCGAGCCGAGCCGTCTCCTGCTGAAGGTCGTTGGTCCACATCGGCACGCCGCCGGGAAGGTCGACCATGCGGCCGAAGAGCTGGGCGAGGACGACGTGGTCGTACGCGCCGTACCAGGCCCAGAGCTGGGCGCCGGGGGTGTCCTGGATGAACCGGCGGACCTTGATGGCGATCTCGCTGTGCCGCTTGACTGCGGGGTCGTGGTAGTCGAACAGCCACGACTTGGGCATGTGGTTGCGCCAGTCG
>NZ_DATCVQ010000220.1:0-1583 GCF_036566765.1 Streptomyces sp. | reverse complement strand
ACGGCCGGCACGACGAGTACTGACTCCCGCCGTGTGCGGGAGAGCAACGGATCTCAGCCGTTGCGACGCACGAGGGCGGCCTTGCGGGCCTCGGCGAGCTTGCGGGCCTCGCCGGCCTTTCGGGACTTGCCGCCGGCGCCGCGGGAGGCGTCCTTGCTGGTACCGAGGCCGCGGAAGGGAGCGTTGCTGTTCTTGGGTCTGGGGACGGCGGGCCCGCCGTCGAGCGGGGTGCCGGAGGGAGCCTTGGCGCCGGTGATCCGGCTCAGCTCCGCCTCGCCCGAGCGCACCTTGGTGACGGTCGGCTCGATGCCGGCCTCGGCCAGCATGCGGCTCGTCTCGCGGCGCTGGCCCGACAACACGAGCGTGACCACGCTGCCGGACTCACCGGCGCGGGCGGTGCGGCCCGCTCGGTGCACATAGTCCTTGGGGTCGGTGGGCGGGTCGACGTTGACCACGAGATCGAGGTCGTCGACGTGCAGGCCGCGGGCCGCGACATTGGTCGCCACCAGGACGGTGACCTGGCCGTTCTTGAACTGCGCCAGGGTCCGTGTGCGCTGCGGCTGGGACTTGCCGCTGTGCAGCGCCGCGGCGTGCACCCCGCTGGCCCGCAGATGCCGGGTGAGCAGGTCGACGGCGTGCTTGGTGTCGAGGAACAGCAGTACGCGGCCGTCGCGGGCGGCGATCTCCGTGGTGACGGCGTAGCGGTCCGGGCCGTGGACCACTAGAACGTGGTGCTCCATCGTCGAGACCGTGCCCGCGGACAGGTCGACCGAGTGGACGACCGGGTCGTGGAGGTAGCGGCTGACCAGCTGATCGACGTCGCGATCCAGGGTGGCCGAGAACAGCATCCGCTGACCGTCGGGGTGCACCTGGTCGAGCACGTCGACAACCTGCGGCAGGAAGCCCAAGTCGCACATCTGGTCGGCCTCGTCCAGCACGGTGATCCTCACCCGTCCCAGGCGGCAGTCCTTGCGCTCGATCAGGTCGTGCAGGCGCCCCGGGGTGGCGACCACCACCTCGACTCCCTGGCGCAGCGCGGCGACCTGCCGGCCGATCGACATACCGCCGACGACCGTGGCCGTCCGCAGCCGCAATGCCTCGGCATACGGCGCCAGCTCCTGGGTGACCTGTTGGGCCAGCTCCCGGGTGGGCACAAGGATCAGAGCGAGGGGCTGCTTCGGTTCGGCGCGGCGCCCGGCCGTACGGGTCAGCAGCGGCAGGCCGAAGGCGAGCGTCTTGCCCGATCCGGTGGGCCCGCGCCCCAGGACGTCGCGCCCCTCCAGGGCATCGGGCAGTGTGGCGGCCTGGATCGGAAAGGGTTCGCGCACCCCGAGTCCGTTCAGTGTCCGCTGCACCTCCGCCGGCAGGTCCAGGCCGGCGAAGGAGACGGCCGGGGGCAGTGCCGGGGTCGTGGCCTCGGACTGGGCGGGACCGCCGTGAGCGATGCCGGAGTCATCGGGATGCTTCATGAACAGCCTTCCGCAGGGGAACGTGCCGAGGAAGGCCCGGCAGGATTGAACAGCCCACGCACAAGCGGAAGCCCACAGACAGAATCGCCCACCGCGACGACCACGCAAACGCAC
>NZ_DATCVQ010000219.1:0-5631 GCF_036566765.1 Streptomyces sp. | reverse complement strand
CACCACCACCGCACTGCTCGGCGGCTACCTCGCGGCCTGCGTCCCCGCCCAGCTCCAAGCGGTCGCCCGCCCGGACGCCGCCCGCCTCCAGCGCGTCGTCACCGCCGGCATCCACGCCCTCGTCCCGCTCCAGGCGGCACTGACCGCACGCACCGGCTCACCACGAGCCGTCCTGTCGCTGCTGGCGGCCTACCCCCTCGCCCGCCGTCTCTCCCGGAAGGTCTCCCCGACATGACCGCGCTGCGCTTCGGCTACGGCACCAACGGCCTGGCCAACCACCGCCTCGACGAGGCCCTGGAGGTCATCGCCGGACTGGGCTACTCGGGAGTCGCGCTCACGCTGGACCATGCCCACCTCGACCCGTACGCGCCCGACCTGCCCCAGCGGTTGGCGCACACGCGCCGAAAACTCTCCGCCCTCGGCCTCGGCGTCGTGGTGGAGACGGGGGCCCGATACCTCCTCGACCCCTGGCACAAACACGCCCCCACCCTGCTCGACCCCGACCCCGCCCGCCGCGGACACCGCCTCGACTTCCTCACCCGGGCCGTGCGGATCGCCGCCGAACTGGAGGCCGACGCGGTCTCGCTGTGGAGCGGCGTCCTCGGCCCCGGCACCTCGCACGACCAGGCCTGGGACCTGCTCGCCGACGGCTGCGCCACCCTCGTGCACCTCGCCCGTGAGGCCGGCGTACGACTCGGCTTCGAACCCGAACCCGGCATGCTCGTCTCCGACCTCGCCGGGTACGAGCGCCTGCGGCACACCCTCGGCGACCCGGAGACCTTCGGCCTCACCCTGGACATCGGGCACTGCCAGTGCCTGGAGGAGGAGACCCCGGCCCAATGCGTGCGGCGAGCCGCGCCCTGGCTGGTCAACGTCCAGATCGAGGACATGCGCCGGGGCGTCCACGACCACCTCGAATTCGGCGAGGGCGACGTCGACTTCCCGGCCGTCCTCGAAGCGCTCTCCGAAACCGGATACCGGGGGATCGTCGGCGTCGAACTGCCGCGCCACAGCCACAGCGGCCCGCAGACCGCCCTGCGCTCCCTGTGCGCGCTGCGCGCCGCCTCCACCCCGCCCTGGACCGGCAAGGCGCTCGACCGGCTCCGCACCGACCCGGCGGCGATCACCACCTTGTTCCCGGTCGCCGCACGCGGCGCGGCACCCGGCCCCGGCGACGTCACCCGCACCCAGCTGCTCCAGGCCCTTCCCGCGCGGGACGCCGAACTCGCCGCGATCCTGACGGAGTTGTACGCATCCGGAGACACCGCCGAGCGGCTCGCCGTGCTCCGCTCCCTTCCCCTCCTCGACGCGGCCGGACACCTCGGACCCCACGCCACGCCCCTGATCGAGGACGCCCTGCGCACCAACGACGCCCGGCTCGTCACGGCCGCCGTCGGACCGTACGCCGCCCGCCACCTCGGCCCGAGCCAGTGGCGCCAGGCCGTCCTCAAGTGCGTCTTCCTCGGCGTCCCCCTCGACGCCGTGGCCGGCCTCGACCGGCGCAGCAGCCCCGAACTCACCCGCATGCTGGCGGCCTTCGCCGCGGAACGCACCGCCGCGGGACGGGCCGTACCCGACGACGTACACGAACGGCTCGACCCTCTGCCCGCCCCCGACACCCTGCCGGCCCACGCCTGACCCGCCCGAAAGGAGAAGCCATGCGCATCTTCGACCCGCACATCCACATGAGCTCCCGCACCACGGACGACTACCGGACGATGCACGCCGCCGGGGTACGGGCCGTCGTGGAGCCCGCCTTCTGGCTCGGCCAGCCGCGTACCTCGGCCGCCAGCTTCCGCGACTACTTCGACTCCCTGCTCGGCTGGGAGCCCTACCGCGCCGCCCAGTACGGCATCCAGCACTTCTGCGCCCTGGCACTCAATCCCAAGGAGGCCAACGACCCCCGCTGCGTACCCGTCCTCGACGACCTGCCCCGCTACCTCCTCAAGGACAACGTCGTCGCCGTCGGCGAGATCGGCTTCGACTCGATGACCGACGCCGAGGAACACGCCTTCACCGTCCAGCTCGCCCTCGCCGACACTCACGGACTCCCGGCCCTCGTGCACACCCCGCACCGCGACAAGGCCGTCGGCACCACCCGCACGCTGGAGCTCGTACGGGACTCCGGCCTCGACCCCGGCATGGTCCTGATCGACCACCTCAACGAGGTGACCGTGCCGCTCGTCGCCGGCTCCGGCTGCTGGATGGGCTTCTCCATCTACCCCGACACCAAGATGGACCCCGACCGGATGGTCCGCATCCTCCAGGAGTACGGAACCTCCCGGATGCTCGTCAACTCGGCCGCCGACTGGGGCCACAGCGACCCGCTGCGCACGGCGGCCACCGCCTTCGCGATGCGCTCGGCAGGGTTCACCGAGGAGGACGTCGAACAGGTCCTCTGGCGCAACCCGGTGGCCTTCTACGCCCAGAGCGGCCGCCTCGACCTCGAAGCCGGGGACGCCGGGACCCGCCCGTCGCACGCCACGGACTTCGCCGGCAACTCCGTCCGCAGGGGCGGCAGCTGATGCGCCTGCGCCATCGCGGCGGCGACCTCGTCCACCTCGCCTACTGCACCAACGTGCATCCGGCCGAAGACCTGCACGGGATGCTGGCCCAGCTCGACACCTACGCCGTCGCCGTACGGGACCGCCTGGGCGCGGACCGGCTCGGCATCGGCCTCTGGCTCGCCCACCGCGTCGCCGCCGAGCTGGCCGCCGACCCGGGCGCGACCCTCCGGCTGCGAGCCGAACTCACCCGGCGCGGCCTGGAGGTCGTCACCCTCAACGGCTTCCCGTACCAGGGCTTCCACCAGCCGGTGGTCAAGCACGCGGTCTACCGGCCCGACTGGTCGGAGCCGGCCCGCCTGGAGCACACGGCGAACCTCGCGAGGATCCTCGCCCTGCTGCTGCCCGAGGACGTCGCCACCGGCAGCGTCTCCACGCTCCCGTTCGGCTGGCGCACCGGCTGGACCCGGGAACACCAGAACCGTGCCCTCCGGCACGTGGACGCACTCGGCCGCGAACTCGCCGAACTCCGCCGCCGGACGGGCCGCACGATCAGGATCGCCTTCGAACCGGAACCCGGGTGCGTGGTCGAGACGACCGGACAGGCCGTCCGGCACCTCCAGGGCCTGGACCCCGGCCACTTCGGTGTCTGCCTGGACATCTGCCACCTCGCCGTCGCCTTCGAGGACCCCCGCACGGCGCTGGCACGGCTGGCGCGGGCAGGCATCGAGGTGGTCAAGGCGCAGGTCTCCTGCGCTCTCCACGCGCAGGCACCCGCCGACCCCGAGGTGCGGCGCGCCCTCGGCGCCTTCGACGAGCCCCGGTTCCTCCACCAGACCCGTCGGGCGGGAACCCCGGCCCCCGGCGTCGACGACCTGTCCGAGGCACTGACCGGCACGGGGGCTCTGAGCGGCGACGCGCCGTGGCGCTCCCACTTCCACATCCCCGTGCACGCCGACCCCGCGCCTCCGCTGACGAGCACCCGGCCGGTGCTCCGGGACACCCTGGCCGCCCTGCTCACGCCCGACCGGCCGCGCACCACGCACCTCGAAGTGGAGACCTACACCTGGTCCGTGCTGCCCGAGCCGCCGCGCGACGAGAAGGAGCTGGCGGCGGGCATCGCGGCCGAACTCGACTGGACCCGCCGGGAACTCCTGGCGCTCGGCCTCACCGAACCGGCCACAGAGGCCACGTCTCCGCAACCGGCGCCGATCCCGCACTCGAACCCGATCAGGAGCTCGCCATGAGTGTCGTCGTCCTCGATGTCGTCGGGCTCACCCCGCGCGTACTCGCCCACATGCCCCGCCTCCGCGCCGTCGCCGACACCGGCTTCACCGCGCGGCTCGACACGGTCCTCCCGGCGGTCACCTGCTCGGTCCAGTCGACCTTCCTGACCGGCGAACCGCCCACCGGGCACGGCATCGTCGGCAACGGCTGGTACGACCGCGACATGGGCGAAGTGGCCTTCTGGCGTCAGCACAACCGGCTCGTCGGCGGCGAGAAAGTCTGGCAGACCGCGCGCCGCACCCGCCCCGGCCTCACCGTCGCGAACATCTGCTGGTGGTACGCGATGGGCGCGGACGTCGACATCACGGTCACCCCCCGCCCCGTCTACCACTACGACGGCCGCAAGTCCCCCGACTGCTACACCCGACCGCCCGAACTACGCGACGAACTCACCGCGGAGTTGGGCACCTTCCCCCTCTTCCACTACTGGGGACCCAAGGCGGGCCTCGCTTCCTCGCGCTGGATCATCGACGCCGCCCGCCGCGTCCTCGACCGGCACGATCCGGACCTGACCCTCGTCTACGTCCCGCACCTCGACTACGACCTCCAGCGCCACGGCCCGGAGTCGCCCCGGGCCCGCGAGGCCGCCCGCGAGCTCGACGCGGCCCTGGCCCCCCTGCTCGCCGAGACGCTCGCCCGGGGCGCCACGATCGTCGCGCTCTCCGAGTACGGCATCACCGAGGTGAGTCGCCCCGTCGACATCAACCGCGCTCTGCGCCGGGCCGGCCTCCTGAACGTGCACCGCCAGCAGGGCATGGAGTACCTGGACCCGTGGACCTCGCGCGCCTTCGCCGTCGCCGACCACCAGATCGCCCACGTCTACGTGGCCGACCCGGCGGACGTGCCGCGCGTCCGGGAGGTGCTCCGGGAGCTCGACGGCGTCGAGGCGGTCCTGGACCGCGAGGCCCAGGCCAAGCACGGCCTCGACCACACCCGCTCGGGCGAGCTGGTCGCCGTTGCCGCGGCCGACAGCTGGTTCACGTACTACTACTGGCTGGACGACGCGCACGCCCCGGACTTCGCCCGGGGCGTGGAGATCCACCGCAAGCCCGGCTACGACCCGGCCGAACTTTTCTTCGATCCGGCCGATCCCATGGTCATGGCCCGCGCCGCCCTGTCCCTGGCCAAGCTCAAGCTGGGCATCCGCGGCACCATGTCCGTCGTCCCGACCGACCCGTCCTGCGTGCGCGGCAGCCACGGCCGCCTCCCCGACGACCCCGCCGACGCGCCCGTCCTGCTCTGCTCCGCACCCGAACTCGCGCGCGAGCGCTACCGGGCGACCGAGGTCAAGGAGTTCCTCCTCTCGTGCCTGGCCGACTGAAGTCGCTCGGAAGGAGGCGTAACGAGCCTGATGCCCTCGGCGCAGCAGCCCGATGTTGTGCCAACGGCAGGGCCGCTACGACGAGGCCCGGCGCCGTCATCACGATGCGCTGGAGCTGAGCCGCAGCTTCGACTTCCCCGGCGACGAGGCCGAGTCTCTCAACGCCCTGGCGGAAGCCGCCCGTTCCATGGGCGATCTCGCCCGGGCCGTGGCCGAACACGACACCGCGCTGACCCTCGCCCGCGAGTTCAGCTACTGCCCCGAACAGGCCCGCGCCCACGACGGCCTGGCGCACGTCCACCGCGACCTCGACCGAGTCGACCTCGCCCACGACCAGGCCCGGCAGGCCCTCGACCTGTACACCGCCCTCGCCGTCCGCACGGTCGGGCGATGCCGGATGTGAGGGAGCACGGAGGCTTGAGGCAGGTCGGGGGTCTGCGCCCTTGGCGAGGTCTGCTTCCGAGCACACGGCCGTCGCGTCCACGGCCTGGAGGTCGGGTGCGCGGACGCCGGGCACGT
>NZ_DATCVQ010000218.1:0-14890 GCF_036566765.1 Streptomyces sp. | reverse complement strand
CGCACCCGCCGGTCGTGGTGGTGGGCGTGCCGGGGGGCTGGGCGGCGGCGTCGGCGGGGCTGCGGCACGCGGCGGAGACGGCGACGGCGGCGCAGGGTCTGTCGGACCGCCCCTGGTACGACGCGCGCCGCCTCGACATCGACCTGCTGCTGTGGCGCCTGCGCGAGCACGAGGACCTGGCGGCCTTCGTGGACCGCGCGATCGGCCCCCTCCGCGACCACGACGCCACGGCCCGCCCCCCGCTCCTCCCCACCCTGGAGACCTACCTGGCCCACGCGGGCCGCAAGGCGGAGACGGCCCGAGAGCTCCACCTCAACCGCCAGACCCTCTACAACCGCCTGGCCCGCATAGCCGAACTCCTCGGCACGGACTTGGACGACCCCCAGACGGTCCTGGCGCTCAGCTTGGCACTCAGGGCTCGGCGGCATACGGGGTAACCCTCCCCCCGTGTGGGCAATCGTCCCGCTGGGGCGGGACGATTGCCCACAACGGGGGCGAAGGTCCCGCCCCGCGCCGTCAGCGGGTCGTCAGTTCGTCGTAGACGCTCAGGACGTGGGCGATCGTCTCGTCCTCCGTCGGCCATGTGCCCGCCTGCACCCGCCCCGCCGCCGCGAGGTCCGAGCGGCGGTCGGGGTCCGAGAGGAGGGCGGAGACCGCGGCCGCCAGAGCCTCCGCGTCCCCGTACGGGACCAACTCGGCCGCGTCCCCGACCAGTTCCGGCACCCCGCCCACCGCCGTCGCCACCAGCGGCACCCCCAGCCGCAGCGCCTCCTGCGCCAGCGGGGAGCGGGCCTCCCACCGCGAGGGGAGCACCGCGACGTCCGCCGCCGCCAGCAGCTCCGCCACGTCCTCCCGCCGGCCCACCAACCGCACCGGCAGCCCCTCGTCCTCGATCCGCCGCTGCAGCGCCGCCCGTTCGCGCCCCTCCCCCGCGATCACCAGCAGCGGTTGCGGGTCTCGCGCGCGCCACACCCGCGCCGCGTCCAGCAGCGTCCCGTACCCCCGCCCAGGCACCAGCGACCCGACCGCCATCAGCAACGGCCGGTCCACCGCGCCCAGTTCCGCCCGCGCCTTGCCGTCGTGCAGACACACCGGCGCCCGCGACACCGGCACGGTGACCGGCGCGAGCCGTGCGTCCCGCGCCCCGCGCCGTCGCGCCCGGTCGACGAGCTCGGAGGACGTCCCCAGCACAACCGCCGCCGCCCGCACCGTCCTTCGCTCGAGCAGCCGCAGCAACCCGCCCCGCGCCCCGTCCACATGGCTGCGCGCGTGCCAGGTCATCACGAAGGGCGTGGACGACGGCGTCCACGCCCCGCACGCCAACGCCAGCGTCGCCCGCACCCCCGCGTGCAGCCCGTGCGCGTGCACCACGTCCGCGCCGATGCACGCGTTGCGCAGCAGCGCGACCGTCGCCGGGTCGTTGCGGCGCGGCACCGGCACGAAGTGCGCGCCGGCGCCCAGGAAGTCGTATTCACGGTCGAGGTGGGCCGGGGCGCACACGGTCACCCGCACGCCCCTCGCCACGAGCCCCGCGGCGAGTGACCTGACGTGAGCGCTGCTGCCCGCGCTGCCGCCACCCAGCACTTGGACCGTACGCAGCTGAGTCACGCGCCCAAGGATGCCAGCCCGCACGCACGTTCCGGGACCGATGCGCCCACGTTCCCGCGTCCGACGCCTCAACTCACCACGATGGATCACTCACATGGGTGAGCGTACGAGTGCCGTGACACGGTCTCCGCACACCGCCGCAGCGACCAGTCCCGCCGCGTGGGCGGCCAGCCCGAGTCGGCCGTTGCCGGCCACGATCGCCGCCCCGACCGCCGCGCCGAGCGCATGGGCCCCGGTGTCGCCGAGCATCGTGCGCTCCCCGAGGTCGTCCACGAGGACCGCCGCCGCGGCGCCCATCGGCGCGGCCGCCTCCGGCCCGCGCAGCAGCCCGGGCGCGCCGAGCGCCAGCACACCGAGCGCGGCGCGCCCCGGCTGCACGTCCACCAGGTTGACGAGGTGCGCGGTACCCGCGATCACCACGCCCGCGAGGACCTTGTCGACCGGCCGTTCCTTCATCAGCGCCCCCGCGACGAGCCCGGCCGCGCCGATCCCGAGGAGCTTGACGGCCCCGCTGGTCACCTCGCCCTGCCGCAGCGCGCTCAGATGCGCCCGGAAGCCGCGCCGGTCGTCGCCCTTCACGTCGTCGTACGCCCCGCACGCCCCCGCGACGAGCACCGCGAACGCGGCGGGCCCTCTGCCGACGGCGAGCGCCGTTCCGACAGCGGTGGCGGGCCCCGCGTACAGATCGACGTCCCGCCCCGCGTAGTTCACCCGCCGCCAGCGACCGTCCCGGTCCCCGACCCGTCGCCGCAGCCCGCCGTACACGCCCCGGGTCACCCCCGCAGCCACGGCGAAAGCCCCCGCCCTACCCAGTCGCGCGATCATGCGCCCAGGGTAAGGGGCGGCATGGGGTGACCACCCGGCAGTACGCCTGCCCCGCCCGGCAACACACGCACCCGGGCCCCTGACATCGCGGCCCGAGTGCGAACCGCTCCCCGCTACCCCTCCGCCCGCGCCGTAGCGAGCAGTTCCTCCGCATGCGCCCGCGCAGTCTCCGAGTCCTCCTGCCCGGCCAACATCCGCGACAGCTCCCGCACCCGGTCCTCGCCCTCGAGCACGGTCACGCCGGAGCGCGTCACCGAGCCGTCGTTCGTCTTCTCGACCAGCAGCTGCCGGTCGGCGAAGGCCGCGACCTGGGGGAGGTGGGTGACGACCACGACCTGCGCGGACTTGGCGAGCTTGGCGAGGCGGCGGCCGATCTCGACGGCCGCCTTGCCGCCGACGCCGGCGTCGACCTCGTCGAAGAGATACGTCGGCACCGGGTCGGTTCCCGCGAAGACGACCTCGACCGCGAGCATCACGCGGGACAGCTCACCGCCCGACGCGCCCTTGGCGATCGGCCGCGGCGGCGCGCCGGGGTGCGGGGCGAGCAGCAGCTCGACCTCGTCGGCGCCGGAGGGCCCGTACGCGACGGTGCGGCCGCCGACCTCGACGCCGTCGGCGGCCTCGACCTGCCGGATGTCGAAGGACACCCGGGCGTGGGGCATGGCGAGCGAGGCCAGTTCGGCGGTGACGGCGTCGGCGAACCGGGCCGCCGCCTCGGTACGGGCGTCGGTGAGCGCCTGGGCGAGGCCGGAGAGCTCGGCGCGCAGCGCGTCCCGCTCGGCGGTGAGCTCGCCGATCCGGTCGTCGTCGCCGTCGAGTTCGGTGAGCCGGGCCGCGCTGTCCTGGGCCCAGGCGAGCACGGCGGTGACGTTCTCGCCGTACTTGCGGGTGAGCTGGGTGAGGGCGGCGCGGCGCTCTTCGACGGCGGCGAGGCGGCGCGGGTCGGCGTCGAGGTTGTCGGCGTAGCCGGCGAGCTCTCCGGCGACGTCGGCGAGGAGGATGGAGATCTCGCCGGTGCGGTCGGCGAGCGCGGCGAGGGCGGGGTCGTGGGACCGTACGGCCTCCAGCGCGCGCCCCGCGCCCGCGACGAGGGTCGTCGCGTCGACGGCCTCGGGGTCCTCGGGGTTGCCGGCGAGCGCGGCGTGCGCGTACGCGGCGGCGGAGGCGAGGGCCTCGGCGTGGCCGAGCCGCTCGGCCTCGGCGGCGAGCTCGACGTCCTCGCCGGCGCGGGGCTCGACGGCCTCGATCTCGGCGAGGCCGAAGCGCAGCAGATCGGCCTCCTGGGCGCGCTCGCGGGCGCGGGTGGTCAGCTCGTCCAGCTCGACGGAGGCGGCGCGCAGCCGCCGGTACGCCTCGCCGTACGTCGCGAGCGGGGCGGCGACGGCGTCGCCGGCGTACCGGTCCAGGGCGCTGCGCTGCCGGGCGGGCTTGAGCAGGCCCTGCTGGTCGGTCTGGCCGTGGACGGCGACGAGCTCGTCGGCGAGCTCGGCGAGCAGGCCGTTGGGCACGGAACGCCCGCCGAGGTGCGCACGGGAGCGGCCCTCGGCGGAGACGGTGCGGCTGACGAGCAGCACGCCGTCGTCCAGCTCGGCGCCGGCCTCCTGGGCCCGTAGGGCGGCGGGCGCGCCGGCGGGCACGGTGATCCGCCCCTCGACGACGGCGGACCCCGCCCCGATCCGTACGAGGGCAGGGTCGGCGCGCCCGCCGAGCAGCAGGCCCAGGCTGGTCACGACCATGGTCTTACCGGCGCCGGTCTCGCCCGTCACCGCGGTGAACCCGGGCGACAGCTCGACAACCGCGTCGTCGATGACCCCGAGCGACCGTATCCGCATCTCCTCCAACACGTGGAAGACCTTACGAGGTCCACCCCCCACCCCGCGACGGCCCCTGCCGCAACACCCCGAACCCGCAGGTAGGAACCCCCCGCAATCACCCGCGGGGGTGGCCGCAGCGGCGCGGGTGCGCGCCAGGGCAGGCTCCCCCACCCCAGCTCCGCGCGCCCTCGTCTACGCCACAAAGCCCACGCCGGGAGGCGCCCCGGCAACTGAAGGCCGCAAAGCCGCCGGGGCTCGGGCCATGCCCCGGCGACCCGCCCGCGGCGCGAAGCCGCCGCCGCCCGCCGGGGGTCTCGAGGGCGGAGCCCCCTGGTCTCTGCAGAGCACCCGCCCCCCGTACCCCCTAGTGCGGCGCCCCCCGCCACCCCGACACCGGCAGGGCGAACTTCGCTACCAGGCGGTCCGTGAAGGACGCGTGGTGGAGGCGGGCCAGGAGGACGGGGACCTTGCCCTTGCGGACCTCCACGCGCGCGCCCGCCGGGAGCTCCACCGTGCGCCGGCCGTCGCACCACAGCACCCCGTTGGGCGTGTGCGGCTCCACCTCGACCGCCAGCACCGAGTCCGGCGTCGTCACCAGCGGCTTCGCGAAGAGCGCGTGCGCACCGATAGGCACCATCAGCAGCGCCTCCACCTCCGGCCACATCACCGGCCCGCCCGCCGAGAAGGCGTACGCCGTCGAGCCCGTCGGCGTCGCGCAGATCACCCCGTCGCAGCCGAACCCGGTCACCGGACGCCCGTCGATCGCGAGCACGACCTCCAGCATCCGCTCCGGCGAGACCTTCTGCACGGCCGCCTCGTTCAGCGCCCAATCCGTGTGCAGCACATCGCCGTTGTTGTGCACGACGACGTCGAGAGTCATCCGCTCCTCGACCTCGTACGCCCGCGTCACCACCCGGTCCACGACCTTGTCCAGGTCGTCCCGCTCCGCCTCCGCGAGGAAGCCCACCCGCCCCAGGTTCACCCCGAGCATCGGCACCCCGGACACCCGCGCGAACTCCGCCCCGCGCAGCAGCGTCCCGTCGCCGCCGAGGACGACCAGCAGCTCACACCCGTCCAGCGCGTCCGAGCACGCCTCCGGCACCGTCTCCACCGACGCCGGCAGCGGCAGATCCGCGGCCTCCGCCTCCAGGACGCGTACCCGCAGGCCGCTGCGCAGCAGCCCCTGGACCACCAGTTCGGCGCTGCGCACGGCCGCCGGGCGGCCGGTGTGCGCGAGCAGGAAGACGGTACGCGGTGCTGCTGTCGTCGATGTCAACGAGGTCCCTCCGCCACGGCGCGGTCCACATCCGCCGGATCCAGCGCGGGCGCCCCTGCCCGCAGCCACAGAAAGTACTCGACGTTACCGGACGGCCCGGGCAGCGGGCTGGCCGTCACCCCGAGCACCCCGAGCCCCAACTCCCCCGCCCGCCGGGCGACGTTCTTCACCGCGTCCGCGCGCAGCTCCGCGCTGCGCACCACACCGCCGCTGCCGAGCCGCTCCTTGCCCACCTCGAACTGCGGCTTCACCATCAGGACCAGGTCCGCGTCAGGCGCCGTGCAGGCCACCAGCGCCGGCAGCACGAGCCCCAGCGGGATGAAGGAAAGGTCGCCGACGACCAGGTCCACCGGCGTCCCGTCGATCTCCTTGAGCGTCAACTCGCGTACGTTCGTGCGGTCCTTCACGGTGACCCGCTCGTCGCTCTGCAGCGACCAGGCGAGCTGCCCGTACCCCACGTCGACGGCCACGACGTGCGCCGCGCCCGCCCGCAGCAGGACGTCCGTGAAGCCGCCGGTCGACGCGCCCGCGTCCAGCGCCCGCCGGCCCTCGACCCGCAGCCCCTGCGGCACGAACGCCTCGAACGCGCCCGCCAGCTTGTGCCCGCCGCGCGAGACGTAGTCGGGGTCGCTGTCGTCCTGCACGACGACGATGGCCGCGGCGGTCTCGACCTGCGTGGCGGACTTGGTGGCGACCGTCTTGCCGACGGTCACCCGCCCTGCCGCGATCAGCTGGGCGGCGTGCTCGCGCGAGCGGGCGAGCTTCCGGCGTACCAGCTCCGAGTCGAGTCGACGGCGTGCCACTCCTGCCACGTTCGGTTCAGCTCCTGTGGTCGTGCGTAGGTGTCGGTCCCGGGCGTGCGGCGGCGTCGAGCGAGGTCAGCTCGTCCCGCAGCCCCCGGTGTACATCCTCGTACACCTCCAGGTGTCCGTCCGCCGGGAGGTGGTCCGCGTCGGCCAGCCGCTCCAGGAGCGCGTCGACGGCGGCGTGACCCGTGGGCGTGCGCACGACGCCGAGCGGCGCGGGCTCGGCGGGCTCGTGGCGGGGCTCGGGGGCGTGCGCCGGGCTGCCCTCGCCGTCCACGCCCACCACATCGCCCATGCCGACCACATCGTCCATGCCGACCACGTCATCCGCGCCAGGTGCCTCGTCACGGACATCGGTACGCATGTGATCACCCATGCGTTCAGCCTCGCTCATGCCCCGACGCTACCCGAGAAGCCCTGAGGTACGGTCGACGGCGATGGCCACGATCGAGGAGTGCCGCAGCGCACTCGACAGACTCTCGGACAATCTCGCCCGGGCGAACGGCGACGTACGCGGCGCCGCCGCACTCGACCGCACCCTGAGCTGCCACCTCACGGACCTCGCCACCACCTTCACCGGCCGCCTCGCGGACGGCCGGATCGAGGACGTGGTCACGGTCTCCGGGCCGCCGCCCGCGAAGGCACAGATCCGGCTGGCGATGAGCGGCGACGACCTGGTGGCGATGGTGGACGGCCGGCTGAACTTCGCGAAGGCCTGGGCCTCCGGCCGGGTCAGGCTGGAGGCCGGCTTCCGCGATCTGCTGCGCCTGCGGTCACTTCTGTAGCGCGGGCTCCCCCGCCCTGGACGTACGCGCCCTGCGCCCCGCCGGCACCACCAGCGGCGTCCCCGTCTCCGGGTCGTCGATGACCTGGCAGCGCAGCCCGAAGACCCGCTCGACCAGCTCCGCGGTGACCACCTCGGCCGGCGGGCCCTCGGCGACGACCTCGCCGCCGCGGACGGCGATGAGGTGGGTCGCGTACCGCGCCGCGTGGTTCAGGTCGTGCAGGACGGCGACCAGCGTCCGGCCCTGGTCCTCGTGCAGCTCGGCGCACAGGTCCAGGACGTCGATCTGGTGCTGGATGTCGAGGTACGTCGTCGGCTCGTCGAGCAGCAGCAGCGGGGTCTGCTGGGCGAGCGCCATCGCGATCCACACGCGCTGCCGCTGACCGCCGGACAGCTCGTCGACGAACCGGTCCGCCAGCTCGGCGACGCCGGTCGCGACCATCGACTCCTGGACGACCCGCTCGTCCTCGGGCGACCACTGCCGCAGCAGCCCCTGGTGCGGGTAGCGGCCGCGGGCGACGAGGTCGGCGACGGTGATCCCGTCCGGCGCGATCGAGGACTGCGGCAGCAGACCGAGCGTCTTCGCGACCTTCTTCGCCGGCAGCGAGTGGATGGACTGGCCGTCGAGCAGGACCCGGCCCTCGGTCGGCTTGAGCATCCGGGACAGCGCGCGCAGCAGCGTCGACTTGCCGCAGGCGTTGGGGCCGACGATGACCGTGAAGGAGTTGTCGGGGATCTCGACGGACAGATCGCGGGCGATGACCCGCTGCTCGTAGGCGAGGGTGACCGCGTCGGCTCCCAGACGCTGTCGCTGCCGCCCCGGCTGCCGCTGCTGCCGCTGACCGTCCATGCCCGTGCTCCCGAGGTTCGTGTCGTTGGTCCTGGTCATATCCGTCCGGCCTTGCGCTCGGTGACGAGCAGCCACAGCAGATAGCAGCCGCCGAGGACGCCGGTGACGACGCCGACGGGCAGTTGGCGGTCGCCGAACGCCTGGGTGGCCGCCCAGTCGGCGACCAGCAGCAGCGCCACGCCCATGAGGGCGGAGGCCGCGAGGTTGGGTCCCGGCGAGCGCGTGAGGCGGCGGGCCAGCTGGGGCGCGCTCAGCGAGACGAAGACGATGGGGCCGGCCGCGGCGGTGGCCGCGGAGACCAGCAGCACGGCGGAGGTCATCAGCACGATGCGGGTCCGCTCGACGTGGACGCCGAGCGCATACGCGGCGTCGTCGCCCATCTCCAGCATGCGCAGCGCGCGGCCGTGGCCGAGGACGACCGGCAGCAGCACACAGCAGACCGCGAACAGCGGCCGGAACTGGGTCCAGTCGCGGCCGTCGAGCGAACCCGTCATCCACACCGTGGCGCGGGTCGCGTCGACGAGATCGGCCTTGGTGATCAGGTAGTGGATGACGGCGGTGAGCATGGCCGCCGAGCCGATGCCGACGAGGACCAGCCGGTAGCCGTGCACGCCGCGCTTCCAGGCGAGCAGGTAGATCGCCGCGCCGGTGACCAGGCCGCCGACCACCGCGCCGGCCGAGGCGGCGGTCGCGTCGCCCTGGAAGAGCACGATGACGGTGAGCGCGCCGACGGTCGCGCCCTGGCCGAAGCCGATGACGTCGGGGCTGCCGAGCGGGTTGCGGGAGATCGACTGGAAGACCGCGCCGCCGATGCCGAGCGCCGCGCCGACGCAGACGGCGACGAGGACGCGCGGCAGCCGCAGGTCCATGACGGCGAACTCCTGCACCGGAGTGCCGTCGCCGAGCAGGGTGGCGACGACGTCGCCGGGTGCGATCGGGAAGTCGCCGCTGCCGATGAGGACGACCGCGGCCGCGAGCGCGAGGACGAGCAGCCCGAGGACGCAGACGACGGCCCGGGGCTCGTACCGTACGGAGAAGCCTCCGGCGGTCCGCACGCTCCTCACCGCCTTCGTGGTCGGCTCGGCGGCCGACTTCGTGGTCGACGTGGTGGTCACAGCTTGGCCATCCTCTTGCGGCGTACGAGGTGGATGAAGACGGGCCCGCCGACCAGCGCGGTGACGATGCCGACCTGGAGCTCGGACGGGCGCGCGACCACCCGGCCCAGGACGTCCGAAGCCAGCAGCAGGACCGGCGAGAGAACGGCGGCGTACGGCAGGATCCACCGCATGTCGGGGCCGGTGATCGCCCGGACCATGTACGGCACCATCAGCCCGATGAACACGATCGGCCCGCAGGCGGCCGTCGCGGCGCCGCACATGAGGGTGACGGCGAGCATGGCGACGAGGCGGGTCCGGTTGAGGTTGGCGCCGAGCGCGCGGGCGGTGTCGTCGCCCATCTCCATGGCGTTCAGCGGCCGCGCGATCAGCAGCGCGAGCAGCACGCCGACGAGGATGAACGGCGCGACCCGCCGGACCGTCGCCATGTCGGCGGAGGCGAGCGAGCCGACGGTCCAGAAGCGGAGCTGGTCGAGCGCGGCCGAGTTGAGGAGCTGGACGGCGTTGACGTACCCGTACAGCGCGGCGGTCGCGGCGGTGCCGGCGAGCGCCAGGCGGACGGGCGTGGCGCTGCGGCTGCCGCCGAGCACGTACACGACGACGGAGACGACCGCCGCGCCGGCGAACGCGAACCAGACGAAGTCGGAGACGTCGGCGACCCCGAGGAAAGCGATCGCGGACACGACGGCCGCGGCGGCGCCGGCGTTGACGCCGAGCAGGCCGGGCTCGGCGAGCGGGTTGCGGGTGAGCCCCTGCATCACCGCGCCGGAGAGCCCGAGCGCGACGCCGACGAGCAGCCCGAGGAGGGTGCGGGGGACGCGCACGTCGTGGACGACGACGTCGTTCCCGACGCCGCTGTTCTGGAACAGCCCGTGCCAGACATCGCCGAGCGGCACCGACTTGGCGCCGACCACGATGCTCAGGACACAGACCAGCAGCAGGACCCCGACCGCCACACCCAGCCCGACCGCCCGCCCTACGTGACGACGCGTCGAGTCCTGGACAACGGCTGCCGGTTCCGCGCTCGCACGGGAGGGACTGTCGACCAACACGAGGTTAGGTTAGCCTACCCTCCCATCGGTGATCGACGAGCTTCCGGCCGAGCGCTCGGCGCGACGATCGGGCCCTCCCCGGTGCGATGGGCCGTCACCCGCGCCGCGGCACCGCGCCCCGCACCCGCGCCGCGGCTCCGCGCCCCTCACCACCCCAAGCGCCCCAGCGCCTTCCCCGCGTCCAGCCCGCAGGACCCGTCCCCCGCCGCCGTCCACGCCGCCCCGCAGAGTGCTCGGAGCCCGTCCAGCGGCTCCCCCTCGCCGGCCAGCTCCAGTGCCCCGTCCCGGGCCGACGCGGTCCAGCCCCCGCAACCGAAGCCGTCCGCCGTCGCCACGACCTCCGGCTGCCCCCGCAGCAGGCCGCGCAGATCCGCGTCCACGTACGTCGGCCGGTGCTCCGGCGCCGCCGCCAACAGACGGGCCGCGTCCGTCACCCCGGTCAGCACCAACAGCGAGTCGACGCCCCCGTTGAACGCGCCCTCGATGTCCGTGTCCAGGCGGTCCCCTACCACCAGCGGCCGCTTCGCCCCGGTCCGCAGCACCGTCTCCCGGTGCATCGGCGGCAGGGGCTTGCCCGCCACCCGCGGCTCCGCGCCGGTCGCGATCCGGACGACCTCCACCGCCGCCCCGTTCCCGGGCCCGATCCCCCGCGCCCCCGGAATCGTCAGGTCCGTGTTCGACGCGAACCACGGCACCCCGCGCTCGATCGCGTAGCACGCCTCCGCGAACCGCCCCCACGGCAGCTCCGGCCCCCCGTACCCCTGCACCACCGCCGCCAGGCCCTCGGTGTCCGCCGAGTCCACGGGCTCCAGGCCCCGCTCCCGCAGCGCCGCCCGCAGCCCCTCGCCGCCGATCACCAACACCGGCGACCCGACCGGCACTTCCGCGGCGATCAGCCGCGCCACCGCCTGCGCCGACGTGATCACGTCGGCCGCCTCCGCCGGCACCCCGAGCTCGGTCAGATGGCGCGCCACCGCGTCCGGAGTCCGCAGCGCGTTGTTCGTCACGTACGCCAGGTGCATCCCGCTCTCGCGCGCCGCTCCCAGCGCCGACACGGCGTACGGGATCGCCTCCCCGCCTGCGTACACCACCCCGTCCAGATCCAGCAGCGCCGTGTCGTACGCCGTGCTCAGCGTCTCCGCGCTCCCGCTCGGCCGCTGCCTGCCGCCCTGCTGTGCCATGGTCCTGCGCTCCTGACGAAGTCGGTTCTCCCCTTTGCCCCGATCATCGCTCATGCCCTCGATCCACTTACGATGTCGAGATGAACACAACAGGTCCCGCGGCCGATGACGCCCGCGTCGACGGTCTGCGACTGGTCCCGTTCCGGGGCCTGCGCTATGTCCCGGAACGGGTCGGCAGCCTGGCCGCCGTGACCTCGCCCCCGTACGACGTCGTCGTACGGCCCGACGGGCTGCACCATCTCGAGTCCGCCGACCCGCACAACATCGTCCGGCTGATCCTCCCGCAGGCCATGACGGCCGGCACCCGCCACCGCAAGGCCGCCGTCACCCTCGACCGCTGGATCGCCGAGGGCGTCCTCGCGCCGGACCCGAAACCCGCCCTGTACGTGTACGAGCAGCGCAGCGGCGACCTCCTCCAGCGCGGCCTCATCGGCGCACTGGAGCTGTCCCCGCCGGATCGGGGCATCGTGCTCCCCCACGAGGACGTCATGCCGCACGTCGTCGAGGACCGCGCCGCCCTGATGCGCACCACCGCCGCCAATCTGGAGCCGCTGCTCCTCACCTACGTCGGCGAGGGGAACGGCGCCACGCGCGTCATCGAACAGGCCATCCAGCGCGAGCCGTTGCTCTCCACCACCACCGAGGACGGCTTCCACCACAGCCTCTGGGCGGTCACCGACCCGGCCGACCTCGCGGCCGTGGACGCCGAGCTCGCCGGCCACCAGGCGCTCATCGCCGACGGCCACCACCGCTGGGCCACCTACCTCCGGCTGCAGGAGGAGCACGACTCGCCCAGCCCTTGGAGCTACGGGCTGGTGCTGCTCATCGACACAGCCCGCTACCCGCTCCGGGTCCGCGCCATCCACCGCCTGCTGAGCCGCCTCCCGGTCGCCGACGCCCTCGCCGCCCTGGAGGGCCGCTTCCGCGTCCGCTCGGTCGACGGCCCGCTCCCGGCCGCGATGGAGACGCTGGCGGCCGCGGTCGCCGAGGGCAACGCCTTTCTGCTGGCCGGCGACGGCGGCTTCCACCTCGTCGACCGCCCGGACCCGGAACTCCTCGCGACGACGATCCGCACGGACCTCCCCGAGGCCTGGCGGACCCTGGACGCCACGGTCCTGCACGCCACGATGCTCGACCACCTCTGGCACATCCCGGACGCCCCCGAGCACATCGCCTACATCCACGACACGGAGGCCGCGGTCGCCCAGGCCGAGCGCCGTGGCGGCACGGCGGTGCTCATGCATCCGGTACGGGAGGAGGTCGTCCGCGACCTCGCCCGCCAGGGCGTCACGATGCCCCGCAAGTCGACGTCCTTCGGGCCGAAGCCGGCGACGGGCCTGGTGCTGCGGAGCCTGGCCCTGGACTGACGAACGTGCGAACGCACAAGAGGGCGGCACCCCGGGTGGGGCGCCGCCCTCTGGCGTGCTGAAGCTACGGAGATCAGCCCTTGTCGTCGGACTTCGGCTCGGACTCCGGCTCGGGGGTCACCTCGTCGACCACGTCCACGTCCACGTCCACATCGGCGTCCGCGTCATCGGCCGCGTCGGTCTCGACGAGGGCCTCGTCGGTCTCGTCGTCGTCGGCGAGGGCATCGCCGTCCTGCTCGTTGCCCTCGGCCTCGTCGATCTCCTCGACCTCGACGAACTCGACGCCGTCGAGCTCGGCGAGACGGTCGGACGCGTCGGTCGCCCCGGCCTTGTCGGACTCGAGCGCCTTGGCGAACCACTCGCGGGCCTCGTCGGTGCGCTCCGCCGCCAGCAGCGCGTCGGCGTAGGCGTACCGGAGACGCGCGGTCCACGGGTGCACCGCGGTCGACGCGAGCTCGGGGCTCTGCAGGGTCACGATGGCGGCATCGAGCTGCCCCATGTCCCGGCGGGCGCCGGCGGCGACGAGCCGCATCTCGACCTGCCCGGCCTTGTCCAGCTTCTGTACCTCGGGCTCACCGGCCATCGCCAGCGCCCGCTCGGGCCGGCCCATGCCGCGCTCGCAGTCGGCCATGACGGGCCACAGCTCCACGCTGCCCGTCATCCGCCGGGCCGCCCGGAACTCGGCCAGCGCCTCCGAGTACTTCTGGTTGGCGTACGCGGCGAAGCCGGCGGCCTCGCGCACGGCGGCGACGCGGGACGCAAGCCGGAGCGCGATGCGGGCGTACGCATACGCCTGCTCCGGGTCCTCGTCGATGAGGTTCGCGACCATGACCAGGTTGCGCGCGACGTCCTCGGCGAGCGTCTTGGGCAGGCTCATCAGCTCCTGCCGCACGTCCTGGTCGATCTCATCGCCGGTGACGTCCGCCGGGATCGGCAGCCGCTTGATGGGCGCACGGTCACCGCGGTCGCGGTCGTCCCGACCCGCGAACCCACCGCGGTCGTCGCGCCCACGGTACCCACCGCGGTCGTCCCGACGGTCGTCCCGACGGAACCCGCCACCGCGACTGTCGTCCCGACGGGGCCCACGGGGCCGGTCGTCACGGCGGTCGTCACGGCGGTCGGTCGGACGGTCGTCACGACGCTCGTCCCGACGGAAGGTGGGACGGTCGTCACGACGCTCGTCCCGACGGAAGGTGGGACGGTCGTCACGACGCTCATCGCGACGGAACGACGGACGGTCGTCACGACGCTCATCCCGACGGAACGACGGACGGTCGCCGCCACGGCTGTCATCGCGACGGAAGCCACCGCCACGGTTGTCGCCACCGCGGTCGTCACGGCGGAAGCCACCGCCACGGCTGTCATCGCGCCGGTCGTCCCGCTGGAAGGAGGGCCGGTCGCCACCGCGGCTGTCGTCACGACGGAACCCACCGCCGCGGCTGTCGCCGCCACGGTTGTCGTCACGACGGAACCCACCACCACGGGTGTCATCACGCCGGTCGTCGCGACGGAACCCGCCACGATCACGGTCGTCATCACGCCGGAACGAGGGCCGATCATCACGACGCTCGTCGCGACGGAAGGACGGACGGTCGCCGCCACGGCTGTCGTCACGCCGGAAGCCACCGCCACGGTTGTCGCCACCGCGGTTGTCATCGCGACGGAATCCACCGCCACGGTTGTCGCCACCGCGGTTGTCGTCACGACGGAAGGACGGACGGTCGCCGCCACGGTTGTCGTCACGACGGAAGCCGCCACCACGGTTGTCGCCACCGCGGTTGTCGTCACGACGGAAGCCGCCACCACGATTGTCGCCACCGCGGTTGTCGTCACGGCGGAAGCCACCGCCACGGTTGTCGCCACCACGGGTGTCATCACGCCGGTCGTCGCGACGGAACCCACCGCGATCACGGTCGTCATCACGCCGGAACGACGGCCGGTCATCGCGACGGTCATCGCGGCGGAACGGCGGACGGTCGTCCCGCCCGCGGTGGCCGCCACCACCGCGGTTGTCGCCACCGCGGTTGTCGCTGCCACGGTTGTCGCCGCCACGGTTGTCATCACGGCGGTTGTCGTCCCGGCGGAATCCACCACCGCGGTTGTCATCACGACGCGGGCCGCGGAAGCCGCCCCGCTCGCCACCGTCCCTACGACGCGGCTCGCGTTCCGGACGGTCGTCGGGAGAGTTGGTGGACATCGAGTGACTCCTGTC
>NZ_DATCVQ010000217.1:0-7670 GCF_036566765.1 Streptomyces sp. | reverse complement strand
CCGCCCTGGACCGCCTCAACGCCCTCGCCGCGGCCGCCGCCCCGCCCGCGCCGCGCGCCGTGCGCACCGAGACCGGCGCGCTCGTCCGGGTGTTGAGCGGCGAACCGGAGTGCCGCGCCCTGCTCGCCGCGGTCGCCCGCGACGCGGTCGACCTGCTCACCGACCCCGTCGCCCGCACCCTGCTGCGGCAGTGCGAGAGCGACGACTGCCACCGCTGCTACCTCGACACCTCCCGCGGACGACGCCGCCGTTGGTGCTCCAGCGAGGTCTGCGGCAACCGCGAACGCGTCGCCCGGCACCGCCGCCGGCATCCCGGAAAAAATAATTCCGCCGTGCGTTGAGCAGAATCCGGCCCCGCCGCGTACCTGAGGAGGACAGCAGTCCGACAGGGTCTCGACCGGGAGGTTCAGCGTGCGCAAGGATGCCGCCGTGGCCGATGACCGTCCGCAGAGGGCCCGGCATCGTGGCAGCCCCGCACATCTCCAGCCCTCCGTCCCCGACGAGGAGTTGATGCGGGCGCTGTACCGCGAGCACGCCGGGCCCCTGCTCGCCTATGTACTGCGCCTCGTCGCCGGCGATCGCCAGCGCGCCGAGGACGTCGTACAGGAGACGCTCATCCGTGCCTGGAAGAACGCCGGCAGCCTGGGCCAGGCCACCGGTTCCGTCAGACCCTGGCTGGTGACGGTCGCCCGGCGCATCGTCATCGACGGTCACCGCAGCCGGCAGGCCCGGCCGCAGGAGGTCGACGCGTCACCGCTGGAGGTCATGCCCGCGGAGGACGAGATCGACAAGGCGTTGTGGCTCATGACCCTCTCGGACGCGCTCGACGATTTGACCCCGGCTCACCGGGAAGTGTTGGTCGAGACGTACTTCAAGGGGCGTACCGTCAACGAGGCGGCCGAGACGCTCGGCATACCCGCCGGGACAGTGCGTTCCCGGGTCTTCTACGCACTGCGTTCGATGAAGCTCGCTCTGGAGGAGAGGGGGGTCTCGGTATGACCGCGTACGACAGCGGACCGGCGTACGACCAGGAGTCGCCGCACGACGCCGTCGGCGCGTACGTGCTCGGCGTGCTCGACGACGCGGACGCGACCGCCTTCGAGGCCCATCTCGCCGGCTGCGAGCGGTGCGCCGCGCATCTGGAGGAGTTCGCCGGGCTCGAACCGATGCTGGCGATGCTCGCCGAGGGCCCCGGCCCCGCCGCCGTCCCCGAACCCCGCAGCGGCGAGCCCGAGGGCATAGACCCGTACGCGGAGGACGCCTTCGACGCCTTCGCGCCGCGCCCGCCCGCGCCCCCGCCCGTCCTCCCGCGCCTCGGCGTCGTCGAGCCGCCCGTCGCTCCCCGGCCCGAGCTGCTCGACCGGCTCGTCGACGAGGTCGCGGCCAAGCGCGCCCAGCGCCGCCGCCGCACCCGCTACCTGATCGCCGCGGCCGCCGCGCTGATCATCGGCGGACCCGCCGTCGCCGTCGTCGCCACCTCCGGCGGCACGACCAGCAATGTCGCCGACCCGCACCCGACCAGCCCTGCCGAGGACGCCTTCTTCCACCACATGGAGGAGAAGATCGAGGCGACCGACGCGACCACCAAGGTCAGCGCCACCGTCGGCATGGAGAAGAAGGGCTGGGGCACCCACACGGTCCTGGAGCTCAAGAACGTCAAGGGCCCGCTGAAGTGCACCCTCGTCGCCGTGTCCAAGACCGGCGAGGAGGAGATCGTCACCTCCTGGGCCGTCCCGAAGTGGGGCTACGGCATCCCGGACAGCCCGAACGAGTCCGCGAAGAACCCGCTGTACGTGCACGGCGGCGCGGCCATGGACCGGGACCAGATCGACCGCTTCGAGGTCAGGACCTTCGACGGCGACCGTCTCGTGGAGGTCGACGCCTGACACAACCGGCCACCGTGGCGTACGCTCGACGGCTGCCCAGTGCACGTTGAGAAGGGGGCCTCGGTGGCCGCGCAGGAAGCCGACGGTGTGGTCGACACGGTCCGGGACCGCGAGATCGGTATCGAACAGGAACACCTGGACCGGGTGTATCACCGTCTCGAGGAGAAGATCCACGAGGCGGAGTTCCTGATGAACGACGCCGCGAAGCGGGGACAGGTCGGCACGCCCGGCGCGCTCGCCGAGCGCGACGCCCAGGTGTTCCGGGCCGGAATCCATCTGAACCGGCTCAACAACGAGTTCGAGGACTTCCTCTTCGGCCGGATCGACCTGCTGTACGGCAAGGACGGCAAGAAAGGCCCAGACGGCGCGTACACCTCCGTCGAGCCCGCCGACGACGCGGTGCTCCCGGACAACACCGCCGAGATCGGCGAGACCCTGCACATCGGCCGGATCGGCGTCCTCGACTCCGACTACGCCCCGCTCGTCATCGACTGGCGGGCCCCGGCCGCCGCCCCGTTCTACCGCTCCACGCCGGTCGAACCCGGCCGGGTGGTGCGCCGCCGGGTCATCCGCTCCAAGGGCCGCAGGGTGCTCGGCGTCGAGGACGACCTGATGCGCCCCGAGCTGACCGCCCGGCTGAACGGCGAGGAGCTGCCCGCCATCGGCGACGGCGCGCTGATGGCCGCGCTCGGCCAGGCCCGCAGCCACACCATGCGGGACATCGTCTCCAGCATCCAGGCCGAGCAGGACCTGGTCATCCGCGCGCCCGCCGCCTCCGTCACGTACGTGGAGGGCGGCCCCGGCACCGGCAAGACCGCCGTGGCGCTGCACCGGGCCGCGTACCTGCTCTACCAGGACCGGCGGCGCTACGCGGGCGGCATCCTGATCGTCTCCCCGACCCCGCTGCTCGTCTCGTACACCGAGGGCGTGCTGCCCTCGCTCGGCGAGGAGGGCCAGGTCGCGATCCGCGCGGTCGGCTCGCTCGTCGACGGCGTCGAGGCCACCGCGTACGACGAGCCCGCCGTCGCCCGGGTCAAGGGCTCGTCCCGGATGCTCAAGGTGCTGCGCAAGGCGGCCCGGGGGGCCCTGGAGGGCCCGCAGCAGGCCGCCGGGCCCGCGTCCGGGCAGCTCGCCCTCGGCGAGGAGCCCGCGGCCGTCCCCGGCACGCCCAGCCGGTTGCGCGTCGTCGCCTTCGGCCGCCGCCTGGAGCTGGAGGCCGACGAGCTCCAGCGCATCCGCAACAACGTGCTGAGCGGCACCGCCCCGGTCAACCTGCTGCGCCCGCGCGCCCGCCGGCTGCTGCTCGACGCCCTGTACGCCAAGTCCGGCGCAGGCACCCGGCACACCGACCCCGAGCTCGCCGCCGAGCTGCGGTCCTCCTTCGACGAGGACGTCTCCACCGAGGACAGCTTCCTCGGCTTCCTGAACGCCTGGTGGCCGGAACTCACCCCTCGCGGGGTCCTCGACGCCATGGCCGACGAGAGGCGGCTGGGCCGCTGGGCGCGCCGGGTGCTCAACCCGGGCGAGGTCCGCCGGCTGGCCCGCTCGCTGCGCCGGGACGGGTACTCGGTCCACGACGTGGCGCTCCTGGACGAGCTGAACACGCTCCTCGGCGCCCCGGCCCGCCCGCGCAGGCGGCGCGAGCTGGACCCGCTGGACCAGCTCTCGGGCCTGGAGGAGCTGATGCCGGTCCGCGAGGAGACCCAGTACGAGCGGGCCGAGCGGCTGGCCGCCGAGCGCACCGAGTACGCGCACGTGATCGTCGACGAGGCGCAGGACCTGACGCCCATGCAGTGGCGGATGATCGGCCGCCGCGGCCGGCACGCCACCTGGACGATCGTCGGCGACCCGGCCCAGTCGTCCTGGTCGACCCCGGACGAGGCCGCCGAGGCCCGGGACGAGGCGCTGGGCGCCCGGCCGCGCCGCCGCTTCGAGCTGACCGTGAACTACCGCAACCCGGCCGAGATCGCCGAGCTGGCGGCCAAGGTCCTGGCGCTCGCGATGCCCGGCAAGGAGTCCCCGCGCGCGGTCCGCTCGACCGGCGTGGAGCCCCGGTTCGTGGCGGTGGCGGAGCGGGACGGCCTGGCCGGAACCGTGCATGCGGAGGCGGCGCGGCTGCTCGACCGGGTGGACGGAACGGTCGGCGTCGTGGTGGCGATGAACCGCCGCGAGCAGGCCGCCCGGCTCCTGGCCGACCTGGGCGACCGGGTGGTGGCGCTCGGCTCCCTGGAGGCCAAGGGCCTGGAGTACGACGCCACGGTGGTCGTCTCGCCCGCGGAGATCGCGGACGAGTCCCCGGCCGGCCTGCGGGTGCTGTACGTGGCGCTCACCCGGGCGACGCAGCAGCTCACGGTGGTCTCCGGACCGCGCGACGTGCCGGACGCGGACGGCGTCCCGGACCTGCTGAGGGACTGAGCCGGACGGACGGTTCCGCGGCGTTTTCCGGTCAGGCTGCGCCGCTGGAATCACTTGTCGGGGTGGTTTGTTAGCCTGTCTGTGGCACCGGCTCGATCCAAGCCCCCGGGCCCAACCTTCGTCCCTCAGAGGGACCACTTGCCGCGAGGCGAGCATGGCGGGTCGGTGCCACCCAGACGGTCTAGTACGTATGCACAAAGTTGAGGCCCCTGTCACCAGTGGTGACAGGGGCCTCTTCTGTTCTTCCTCCAGTTCTCGTATGGTGGAAACTACTTTCCGAAAACAAAATGACCGCATTACCTGCTACCCGCTGGTAGGTGCGACGATCGGAGGGCGCCGCCCGGCGACCAGCCGGGCAGGCGTAGCAACGAAGCTAGGGAAAGCAGAGGAACCCGGCATGGCAACGGCGCCCAGCGTCTCGTACTCGATGACGGTCCGTCTCGAGGTACCGGCGAGCGGGACCGCGGTCTCCCAGCTCACCACCGCGGTCGAGTCCTCCGGCGGTTCCGTCACCGGCCTCGACGTGACCGCCTCCGGCCACGAGAAGCTGCGCATCGACGTCACCATCGCGGCGACCTCCACCACCCACGCGGACGAGATCGTCGAGAAGCTCAAGAACATCGAGGGCGTCACCCTCGGCAAGGTCTCCGACCGTACGTTCCTGATGCACCTCGGCGGCAAGATCGAGATGGCGTCCAAGCACCCCATCCGCAACCGCGACGACCTCTCGATGATCTACACCCCGGGCGTGGCCCGGGTCTGCATGGCGATCGCCGAGAACCCCGAGGACGCCCGCCGGCTCACCATCAAGCGCAACTCGGTCGCCGTGGTGACCGACGGCTCCGCCGTGCTCGGCCTCGGCAACATCGGCCCCATGGCCGCGCTGCCTGTCATGGAGGGCAAGGCGGCCCTGTTCAAGCGCTTCGCCGGCATCGACGCCTGGCCCATCTGCCTGGACACCCAGGACACCGACGAGATCGTCGCGATCGTGAAAGCCATCGCCCCGGGCTTCGCCGGCATCAACCTGGAGGACATCTCCGCGCCGCGCTGCTTCGAGATCGAGGCGCGGCTCCGCGAGGCCCTCGACATCCCCGTCTTCCACGACGACCAGCACGGCACCGCCATCGTCGTGCTCGCCGCGCTGACCAACGCGCTGCGCGTGGTCGGCAAGGGCATCGGCGACGTACGGGTCGTCATGTCCGGTGCCGGCGCGGCCGGTACGGCCATCCTGAAGCTGCTCATCGCGGCCGGTGTGAAGCACGCCGTCGTCGCCGACATCCACGGCGTCGTGCACGCGGGCCGCGAGGACCTGGTCGACGCCGCCCCCGGCACCCCGCTGCGCTGGATCGCCGACAACACCAACCCGGAGGGCGTCACCGGCACCCTCAAGCAGGCCGTCGTCGGTGCAGACGTCTTCATCGGCGTCTCGGCCCCGAACCTGCTGGGCGCGCAGGACGTGGCGGCGATGGCGGACGGTGCGATCGTGTTCGCGCTCGCGAACCCGGACCCGGAGGTCGACCCGGCCGCGGCCCGGCTGCACGCGGCCGTCGTGGCCACCGGGCGCTCGGACTTCCCGAACCAGATCAACAACGTGCTGGTCTTCCCGGGCGTCTTCCGTGGTCTGCTGGACGCTCAGTCCCGCACCGTGAACACCGAGATGATGCTGGCCGCGGCCACCGCCCTCGCGGACGTCGTCACCGAGGACGAGCTCAACCCGAACTACATCATCCCGTCGGTCTTCAACGAGAAGGTCGCCGGAGCGGTCGCGGGCGCGGTGCGCACCGCCGCGAAGGCGGCCGGCGCGGGGACCGAGACCTCGGCGAACGGATTCTGACGGCTCGCCGAACGGGTTCTGACGGCGCGTCGCGAGTCGCCGCACCGCAGACCCGCCTCTAGGGTTGCTGTTCGGCTCCGCAGCGTCTTCGCGGAGTCGACGCAACGTCATCGCGAAGGGCCCCTGGCGCTTTTCGTGTGACCCCGGAGGGTGCCGGATTGGCGTTCCCGCCGCTGGTGGGGGCAGGATGCCTATTCGGGCGCGAGGGTCTGACAGCAGACCCGGGTCCGGGGACTGTCCGAGGGCCCTGGCAGCATCGGCTTCGCTGTGCCCAACATGCGGCTCCGCCGCGTGGCCCGCCTCACAGGCAAGAAGAACACGGGAGTAACAACATGAACCGCAGTGAGCTGGTGGCCGCCCTGGCCGACCGCGCCGAGGTGACCCGCAAGGACGCCGACGCCGTGCTGGCCGCGCTCGCCGAGACTGTCGGCGAGGTCGTCGCCAAGGGCGACGAGAAGGTCACCATCCCCGGCTTTCTGACCTTCGAGCGCACCCACCGTGCCGCTCGCACCGCGCGTAACCCGCAGACCGGCGACCCGATCAACATCCCGGCCGGCTTCAGCGTGAAGGTCTCCGCGGGCTCGAAGCTCAAGGAAGCCGCCAAGGGCAAGTAAGCGCCCCGCAGGCAGCTCAGAAGGGCGGCCACCCTGTCAGGGGGTGGCCGCCCTTCGGCGTACACGGCTCCCGAGCGCGCCCGTACGCCCGTACGACGCACGAAAGGGCCGACCCCCGCCGTTTGGGTGGGAGTCGGCCCTTCCGTCGCTCTGAGGGCCCCTCAGGCGCGCGCTGGACCAGCGTGGTGAGTCTGGGCTGGACCAGCGTGCTGCCCGGGAGCTCCACCTTCGCGCCGAGCTCTACCAGCTTCTGAGTCGTCCAGCGGGCGTTACACCAGCGTGCTGCCCGGGAGCTCTACCTTCGCGCCGAGCTCCACCAGCTTCTGCATGAAGTTCTCGTAGCCGCGGTTGATCAGGTCGATGCCGTGGACCCGGGACGTGCCCTGGGCCGCCAGGGCGGCGATCAGGTACGAGAAGCCGCCGCGGAGGTCCGGGATGACCAGGTCGGCGCCCTGGAGCTTCGTGGGGCCGGAGACGACCGCCGAGTGCAGGAAGTTGCGCTGGCCGAAGCGGCAGTTCGAGCCGCCCAGGCACTCGCGGTACAGCTGGATGTGAGCACCCATCTGGTTCAGTGCCGAGGTGAAGCCGAGGCGGGACTCGTAGACCGTCTCGTGGATGATCGACAGGCCCGTGGCCTGGGTGAGCGCGACCACCAGAGGCTGCTGCCAGTCCGTCTGGAAGCCCGGGTGCACGTCGGTCTCGAGCGCGATGGACTTCAACTGGCCGCCGGGGTGCCAGAAGCGGATGCCCTCGTCGTCGATCTCGAAGGCACCGCCCACATTCCGGTAGGTGTTCAGGAACGTCATCATCGAGCGCTGCTGGGCGCCGCGGACGTAGATGTTGCCCTCGGTCGCCAGCGCGGCGGACGCCCAGGAGGCGGCCTCCAGGCGGTCCGGCAGGGCGCGGTGGTTGTAGCCGCCG
>NZ_DATCVQ010000216.1:0-11125 GCF_036566765.1 Streptomyces sp. | reverse complement strand
GGCCGTCGACACCGAGCCGCGCCGTGGAACGGCGGTAGATCAGCGACACGTGCACCGCGGTCAGGCCGGAGCCGAGCGTGAGCATCCGCGCGCCGTGCAGCACCTGCCATGCGGCGTCGGCGATGTCGTCGACGTCGTCGGCTTCGGCGGTGCCGCGGGACTGGAGTTGCACGGCCGTGGTCACGTCGGACAGGTCGGGGTTCTCGGCGTCCACTTCGGTGTAGGCGTCGAGGCTGTAGGCCCGGTCGGGAAAGTCGGGCAGGGACCGCAGCGCCACCGGCGGATGCGGCGGCGCCTTGGGGAACGGATCGTTGCCGTACCAGACCGCGACCCCGCGGGCGTCGAGGAACTCAGCCAGGCCGGTCAGCAGGTTTTCTGTCCAGCCCACCGGGCCTCCCTCACAGGTGCAGGTGCCGGCGGACGGCGCGGCCGATGATGTCCCGCATCTCCGACCGATTGGCCAGCCACGGGATCTCCAGGAACTTGCGGCGCCGGCCGGGGTCGTGCCGGTAGGCATGCTCGTGCTGGCGGACGGCGTAGGGGGTGTCGTAGGACACGGCGGCCTTCTTGGCGGCCGTGTCGGTGGAGACCTCTCCGGACCGCTGCAGCGGCAGGTCTTCGATGGGGACGCTGCGGTTGGACTCCTCCAGTAGGTACTCGGCCGCCTCCTCCAGACCGGCATTGAGGCCCACACCCATGAGGGAGGAGTAGCGGTCGCCGTGCCACTCCATCCGGAACCGGCGGGTCACCGTGCCGTGACCTTCAGGTGCCGGATCGATGGGTCGCCCTCCAGGCGGCTGACTGCCACGACGGTGGCCTTGATCCCGGACGGGAGGGTGACCAGGGAGCGCGGCGGGCAGTTGGTGTCGCGCGGCATGTAGATCGTGGTGCCGTCGGTGACCTCGTGCCGGTCGGCCGAGCCGTCCCGGCCGCGCTTGTAGTCCGAGGACTCCTCGACCTTGCAGCGGACCGTGTAGGCGGGGCCGTACACCGCGCCGCGGGCGGACTCGCCGGTGAACGGTTCGATCGTGACCGTCTGGACGAACCAGCGGGTGATCATGTCCGGGCCCGGTAGGTGGCCAGGCGCCGCAGTTCGCTGTCGGCGAGTTCGGTGCCGAGCGTGCCGTAGCTCTTGGAGTGGTCTCCCAGGCGTTCCTGTGTGAGTGCGCCGGGGTTGTCCCAGCCGCGGGACGCCAGCGCCAGGCACACGCGCTTCACGCCCGCCGGGTAGTCGGTGTATCCGGCGCGCACGACCGCGTGCACCGCCTTGGCGCGCAGCGGCCAGCGTGAGCACCGGCGGCGCAGGATGCCGTCGTTGCTCCAGGTGAAGTCGGTGCCTTCGGTGAGGGGTGTCTCATCGCCGTCGACTGCGACCAGGGCGACGGAGGTGACGGCGGTGACGGGCCAGCGCGGCAGGATGAGCGCGTGCGTGCCGGTGCCGTCCAGGACGAGGTCGTCGACGGCGTCGTCCAGGGACTGGCCGATCTCGTCGTCGATCTCGCCGGTGGCCAGTTCCAGCAGCAGCTCGGCGCGCTCGGTTTCCCCTGCGGTGGCGAACCCGTCCTCCTGGCCGAGGAGGATCGCGAGTTCGTCCGCGCTGGCGTAGGCCATCGGCTACTTGCCCTCGCCGTCGCCGTCGCCCTTGGGGGCGTTCTTGGCGGCGGGGTCGGTGTCAGCCGGGAGCTTGGCCGAGCGCCTTGCGACAGGGCGGCGGCGTCGGCCGCCGGCCTGCCTGTCGCCGTCGGTGTACTCGGCGAATCCGCTGTCCACCAGTTCGGCGGCGCGGTCGTCGTCGAGTTCGATCCTGTCGCCGGGGGAGGCGGTGATCCCGTCGTCGGTGGCGATCGTGCTGAACATCTGAACGGTGCGCATGGCGTCCTCTCGTCGAGGTCTGCGGGGATGTAGAGGAGGGTGGGGTGGCCGCGGGCCAGGTCCGGGGTGGCAGGGCCCGCGGCCACGCAGGGGGGTCAGGCGTTCTTGCGGCCCTTGCCGAGGACGACGAACGCACCGAACACTCCGCCGGTGGACGGCGATCCCGTGGCGCCCACCAGGTCGACCCGCACGTACCGCTTGCGGCCCTTGTAGCCGACCTCGCGGACGACGTTGTCGTCGGTGGCGGCCAGGGCCGGTTCGGTGCCGATCAGGTCGGCGTCGGCGACAGCGGTGAAGGTGCTGTTGTCGTCGCTCTCCTTGACCTCGAAGGTGTAGAGGGTGCCGTCGGTGATGACGCCGCTGACGATGACGACGGTGACGGCCTCGTAGCCGGTCCGGTCGACGCTGGTGCCGTTGCCGGTCGCGGTGCGCGCGGCGGGCACCAGCGACTGCGAGACGGCGATGCTGTTGACCATGTCGGTTGCCATGGGAGAGTTCCCTTCCTGGTGTCGGTGGCCGGCCGGGTCAGCTGGCCTTGAGGCGGACGAAGGGCTCTTCCAGGACCGGCATGCCGTCGGTCTCCATCCGGCCGATGAACCCGACCTGGTTGTTGACCGCGTACAGCTCGTCGAGGCGCTGCACGTCCATGGCGAGGGAGTCGGCGATCCAGTAGAAGGAGAAGTCGCCGAGCATCCCCACGTAGGAACCGTCGGTGACGGTGTTGGGGACGTACTCGCTCATGACGTAGGGCAGGTCGAGGATGGTGTCCGGCCGGTCGCTGGCCAGGCCCGCCTGCCAGATGTAGACGTTGTTGGCGTCCTTGAGCTTGCGGATGTCGCGGACCAGGTTGCGGTGGAACAGCCACCGGGCCGCGGCGTGGTACTGCGCCTTGAGGAAGTACTTGGCGTCGATGAGGGCGTCCGCGGCGCCGGGGGTGTCCAGCGTGCCGGTGGTGTGCGGCAGGTTGGAGTCGCGGCTGGTGGAGATGCCCTGCGTGCTGGCGGTGAACAGGCCGAGCGGCTTCTCGTTGCCGTCGCCGGTCATGTACGCCTTCTCCAGCGTGACGCCGAACTTGTACTCCATCCGGGCCCGGACGATGGACTCGGGGTCCAGGGTCGCGCGGCGCAGCAGCGTCCGGCTGATCTTGACCAGCTTGGAGATCGGGTGCGGGCGCAGCTCCCGCTTGCCGAACCGGATCGCGTCGTCCTCGGTCACGGCGCCGAGTTCGGTGGTCCAGTCGGCGTCGTTCAGGTCGGTGTCCAGCGTCGGCACGCCCAGGCTCTCAGCCTTGGACAGCTGCATGACGGTGGCCAGCGGCCGGATCGCGACGGCGTCGTCGACGTTCTTCAGCAGCTCGGCGACGAACTGCTGCGGCGCCATCAGGTAGCCGCCCTGGGTGTCGGTGCCCATGTTCAGCGCGCGGGCCTGCTCGTCGTTCAGCGCGCGGGTGCCGCTCCGGACGAACGTGCGGAACGCGTCGGAATGCAGATCCTCGGCGGTGCGCTCCGGCTTGTCGTCGGGCTGCGGCTCGTCGCGGCGGCCCGGGTCGATGTCGCGGCGCTGGGCGTCGCGGGCCCGGATGCCGCGCTCGATGTCGGCGTCGAGGGTGTCGGCGTCGTCCATCAGCTTGTCGAACCGCTCGCGCTGCTGGGCGTCCATGCTCCGGCCCGGACCCGTGGTCTCGTCCAGGATGGACTGGGCCTGGGCCTTCAGCTCATTGCTGCGCTGCGTCATCTCGTGGATGTCCACGAGCGCTCCTCTCGGTCAGGTGTATCGGGGGCAGCCGACAGCGCAGGACCAAGCCCAGGCCCTGAGATCGTCGGGTGGTGCGCCCGCCCCAGCCCGGGGCGGGAAGTCTGATCAGCGGCTGAGGCGAGTGCGTGCCCGCGCGAGCCGCAGCCGGCGAGCCAGTCGCTCGCCGGTCTCGTCCTGGCCGTCCTCGTCGGGGTCGGCCGTGCGGCCCTTGCCGGGAGCCGGCGGAGCGGGGGCGTCCTGGCGGCCCAGGCCGGCGGCGGTCAGCAGCGCCGCGGCGTCGCCGGGCGTGATGAGCTGGCCGGTGCGCAGCGCCGACAAGGACCGGGCCAACCGCTCGGCGGTGGCGTCGGGGTCCATCGGCAGCGGCACCACCGAGGATTCGAACAGTTCCCACCGGGACGGCACGCCGTGCTCGTCGAGGCCGTCCACGCTGAACCCGACGGACATGGTGTTGAGGAAGCCGCCGCGGACCTTGCGGTCGACGGTGCGGGCGAACTCGTCGCCCTGGTCGAACTCCACCATCAGCCGCAGCTTGGGACCGTCGACGACGGTCTCGACAGCGCGGCCGATCGGCAGGGACTCGCGACCGAAGTAGTCGTGCCCGTATCCGATGATCGGGTTCTTCTCGAACCGGCCGAGGTCCAGGGCGTCCATCTTCAGGTCGATGCCGTCGGCCATCAGCCCCTCGTTGGCCACCACCCAGGGGATCGGGCCCTGCTCGGGCGCCCGCTCGACGTAGGCGCGGGCGTGAACGCTGCTCACCGGTTCCTCCCGGGCTTTTTGATCTGCCGGTCCCGCGGCGGGCCCGGCTGCTGGCGCTCCGGCCGGCCCTCGGGCTCGTCGGGCTGCTCGTCGGGCTGCTCGTCGGGGTCGGGGTCGGGCTGCGGGCGGCGCGGTTCGCGCATGGCTCCTCCTGGCCTGGTCATGCCGGTACCACCTGGCAGTCGCACGCCGGGTGCAGTGGCGGGTGGAAGGTGTTGCGCGGGACGGTGAGTGTGCCGTCCGGGCCGACTTCGGAGCCGGCCGCGACGAACGGCTCATCGATGCTCACCGTCTGGCCGTCCAGCTCCTGGCAGAACTGGCACTCCTCCGAGCCGTGCGCCATCCAGGTCAGCCGCCGGACGCCAGCCATCCGCCACACCTCGCGGGCGGTGGCGTTGGGGATCTGGTTGCCCTCCCACCGCGCCGTGCGCTCGGGCCGCTCAGCCACCCACTTGGCCAGCCGCGCCAGCACCCGCGCCGCCGCGTCCTGCGGTGTGGCAGCATCGACCAACTGCGCGGCGATCTGCCCCACGGCCGAGGCCACCCGGTAGGCGGCATGGCTGGCCACGTACGCAGTGATCCACCTCGACAGGTCGACCTCGTCCTCGTAGGCGACGTCGGCCGCGGCGTCAGCGGCGATCTCCTGACTGAACGTTGCGAAGATCGGCGTCCATCGCTCTTCGGTGGCCTGCGCGATCTGCCCGCGGTACAGCTCCTCGACCGCGGTCATGAACGTCTCGGCCGACCGCCCGGCGCGCAACGCCCGCTCATCCAAGTGCGCCTTGACGAGCTTGGTCACCTTGTCGCTCTCCAGCTTCACCAGCCGCGTGTCGGCGTCCACGATCAGCGCCTTGAAATGCTGCGCGATCTTCAGGCGGCCGTCGACGCCGCGGCCGGCAACCAACTGCCGGAGCGCGCGGGCGCGTCCCTCGTCATCGTTCAGCGCGTCGGCCTGCTGCGGGGTCGGCGCCGGCATCATGTTGAACGGCACCATATAGACCTCGCCGCGGCCATCGGGCAGCGGGTTGCGGTTCTCCATCTCGGCGACGTCGTCCGCGCTGAGCCAGCCCCAGTTGCGGCCGATCGCGTACGCCTCGTAACGGGTCTTCAGGTCACCGCGCAGCAGCGCGTCCGCCAGGTGCTCGGCGAAGAACCGGCCCCGCTCCTGCTGACCGAGAAGACGCAGGCTGATCGCCTGCTCCCAGGCCACGAACCAGACGCGCAGCGCGGAGGTGACGTAGTCGAGCTGCTGGGACTCGATGTTGGAGAACGTCGCCCGCTCCAAGTCGGCGATCTTGTGCGGGGGCAGCCGCAGCCACCGCGCCATCTCCGTCACGCCGAACCGGCGGGTCTCCAGGAACTGGGCGTCCTCAGGAGGGATGCCGACCTGCTGCCACTCCATCCCCTCCTCCAGGATGGCCACCCGGTTGGCGTTGTCCAGGCCCCGGTGCCGATTCTCGAAGCTGGCCTTGAGCCGGTTGTAGGCGGAGTCGCCGAGCGTGCCGGGGTGCTTGACGAACCCGCCCGGCCGCGAGCCGTTACCGAACCAGGTACCGCCGAACTTCTCGGTCGCGATGCCCAGACCGATCGCCTCACGCGCCAGCCGCACCACCGACCAGCCGCGGATGCCGTCGCCGCCCAGGCCCGCGATGTGCAGCACCTCATCAGGCAGCAGCGTGTCCTTGATTCCGTGCACCGGGTCGATGTACTCGTACACCAACCTCACGCGGCCGGGTCCGTCGCGCTTCACCCGCGGCTTCACCCGGTCCGGGCGAAGCGGCCACAGCGCCGTCACCTTGCCGCCCTGGCGGACGACTTCGGCGTAGCCGTTTCCCCACGTCAGCACGTGCCCCATCAGGGTCTGCCGGAACGCCATCGCCGACATCACGTCGTTAGCGGCGTCATGCAGCAGCGGGTACAGCGGGTGGTCGGTGGCGCGGCGCTTGCCCCGCTCCAGCCGCTCGTAAGTGATCAGCGGCAGCGAGGCCAGGTCGCCGGAGATGACGTTCACGCCGGCAAAGAACGGGCCGTAGTGCAGCGCGGTGTCCTCCGACACCTGGACGCCCGACGACGTCCCCTCGCCGCCCTTGAAGAAGTCCACCGCCCACTGCTCGGGCGTGGCGATCCCCGAGGTCTCCCCCGAAGAGGCGCGGAACGCCGACCGCATGAAACCCATGTCAGGCTGCCCGGCCGATCCGGCGCCGCGCGACGCCCTCCAGCGGCTCCTCGCGGGCGGCGGCGGGGCGGGCGGCGTTGAACGCCCCGGCCGCGCCCAGCGCCAGGACGAGCCCGCCGACGACGGTCAGCGCGCATCCCAGCGACACCCACAGCCACAGGCCCGCGAACAACACCAGCGCGCCGGCCACGGCCAGCACATCCCACTGATCGACCGGCGACTCGCGGTCCTCGCGCTGATCGGTGTGCACATCGGCTCCCTTCACAGCGTCCGCACCTCGCGGGTCTCGTACACGCTCTCGGCCGGCCCGGGGCGCATCCGCCCGTCGATCGCGAAGAACAGCGCCGGCATCCCATCGATCCGCTTCCCCGACGCGTCACGGTTCGGCTTCACCGGCCGGATCCGGTCCGGGTCATCGGTCGGCGACTTTGCTTCGAGGTTGTCGGCCATCCACCAGGCCACCGGGTTCCCGCCGTGCCGGAGCGTCTCGTCCTTCAGCAGGACCATGAACTCCTTCATCGGCGGCGTCATCCGCTCGTAGGTGGTGTTCGACTCGTACATCTCCAGGCCCGTCATGGACTCCACGGCCTGGCGCACCGGCTCGCCGCACCACTTGTCGTAGGTGATCCCGGCGATGGCGAACGCCTCATGGTCGGCGACGATGTCGGCGTACACGCGCTCGTAGTCGATGGTGTCGCCGTCGGTCGCCGTCACCCAGCCGTCACGCACCCAGCCGGAGAAGGCCCCGTCGGTGTGTTCGTCCAGCAGCGGCACCACAGCCTCGGGCGCCCAGAACCGCCACAGCACCGTGCCGTCAGCGAACAGCAGCGCCCAGGCGGTCAGGTCCAGCTTCGAACTCAAGTCCAGGCCCGCCCAGCACTTGCGGCCGGCCAGCCGCGGGCGCAGCCAGTCGGGATTCGGTGCGACCGCGCCCGTGCACGCGTCCCACAGATCCATCGGCACGTACCGGGTGGCCTGCTGCACGCGCTGGTTGGCGCGGAACTGCCGGAAGGAGTTCTCCTTCTTCGGCTCGTTGCGGGCCTCCAGCGCCTCCTGTCGCAGCGCCTCCCGCGACAGGAAGTCATCCAGTGCGGGGTTGGGCCACTTCCAGTTCGCCTCGTCCCACACATCCAGCGACACCGGCAGGTCCGGTTCGCCGGGGAAGAACCGGCGCAGCCGGTCCAGCTCCTCCTCGGTGCGAGGCGCCTTGCGGACGTAGGCGAACACGTGCGGCGCGCGCTGCGGGTCGGTCATCACCCGGTCGGCCTCGTCGATCATCCCCGCACCGAACGACGCCGGATCATTGGTCTCGGTGGTCATGCACACCAGCAGCGGCTGCGTCCGCGCGCCGGCCGCGGTCCGCATCGTCGTCCACAGCGAGTCGTCCCGCTGCGACAGAACCTCATCCAGGTAGAACCCGTGCGGGTTGTGGCCAAGCTCGCCGAGCGCGTCCGCGGTGATGATCTCGAAGTGGCTGGCGGTCTTCTCGTCCACCAGCCGCCGCGCGTTCTTGATGTGCTTGAGCCGCTTGCTCAGCGGCGGCGACAACTGCACCATCCGCAGCGCCGGCTCGAACACCTTCCCGGCCTGCTTGGTGTCGCGGGCCGCGCCGTACACCTCGGCCGACTCCTCGTCATCCCCGACCAGCAGGTACAGGAAGATCCCGGCGACCAGCTCGGACTTGCCGTTCTTGCGGGCGACCACGATGTGCGCCACCCGGTAGCGGCGCGAGTACCGGCCCCACTGATCAGACCACGCCACCTCGCCGAACATCGGCCGGATGACGTGGTGCTCCTGCCAGGACTTCAGTACGAACGCCTTGCGCGCCGATGGCCCTTTGGTGTGCACCAGGAGCTGGGCGAAGAACTGGACGACCCGGTTCGCGCGCGGCTCGCAGTAGTGCGCCCCCCGCTTGGGGCACGTCAGTTCGCGGAAGGTGTAGCCGCACACCGGACCCGTTCGGTCCGCCGGCCGCCACCGCGCGTCGTGATCGACCTCAGCCGGACAGGAGGTCTGCGGTCGGGTCACGGCGTTCCTCCCCGACGACCAGCTTCTGCCGATCCGACGGCGTCCACCCGAACCGGCCGCCGAGCGAACCGCAGATCGACACCGCCTCCTTGAAGCGGCTCATCGGCGACGCGCACCCCGGCACGATCGGCCCCGACGCCTCACGGGCGCCCTGCTGCACCAGCACCAGCGCCTCGCAGAACGCGGCGAACGCGTCGGCGTCCCAGGCGGTCAGCAGGCCCTTGGCGATCCGGTCAGGTGCGAGCCGGTCCCAGACCTCGCGCACCGGCGCCGGCAGTTCGTACGGCGGCTCGACGGGCAGCGCCGACGGGACGGGCTCGGCGTTGTTGATCCGGTCCGGCCGGTCCCCGTGCAGCACCTTCAGGGCCCTGGGCTTGGGCGGGCGCCCACCCTGCTCACCCATGTCGATCACCCCCCTTGGGAGTTCTGTCGGCGCACCTTCGAAGCCAACCCCGCGGTCGGCACCCCTTAGGCCCCAGAGATTTGACCCCCATACCCCTGTGACCTGCGTCGATGTGATGCATGGTCATCGGGGTGTGCGTGGGTTCCCGAAGCCGCCGTCACGTGATGCGGTCTTGCGGCTGTGGCATGGGTGGCATAGGGCCTGGTGGTTGGCGGGGTGGTTGTTGCGGCTGTTGCCGTCGATGTGGTCGACGTGGGCGCTGGGTCTGCGTCCGCACTCCTCGCAGACTGGACGCTCGGCCCTGATCTGTTCGGACAGTTCACGCCATGCGGTGTCGTAGCCCCTGTCGGCTGGTGAGGGGCGGGGTGTGGTGCGGCGGGCCTGGCAGTCGGTGCATTTGCTGCTGCGTCTGCCGGTGGGTTGGCCGCTGCATCCGCTGGTGGTGCATCGTCGGGCCGCCCGGGTGGGCATCACAGGTCCCGGACGCGCATGGGCCCGTAGACGATGGTCTTGCGTGAGGTGCCCGCTATGGCGTCGACGCGGTACCAGCGGTTCCCTGCCTCGGTGAGGGCCGTGTCGGGGATGGTCACCTCGAACGTCCCCAGTTCGGCGTCGGTGATGGTGATCTCGCCGCCGGTGGTGGACAGCGTCGTGACGCCGGGGTCGTCGTCGGGGGTCGCCTCGGACGCCTTCAGGAGCATCTCCAGGGTGACGTCGGTGAGGTCGAGTGGGCTTCCGAAGTCGGTTTCGGTGGCCTGTCCGGTGAGGGTCTCGTCGTTGGACTGGTTGACGGTGAGGGCTCGGCGCGTGGGCATCAGGTACCCAGTTGCTCAAGATCGCCGAGCGCCTGTGCCCACGACTCGAACCGGATGCCCCGGTCGTCGACATAGGCGATGGCAGGGAGTTTGCGGTCAGTGATCAGAAGACTGCCCTGGTCGTTCCAGAACTTCCCGCTGTAGCCGATTCGGCAGTTGAAGCCCCGGTTGATCAGCCACTCGGCAACGTCGCTAGCGTCGCGGGTCGTGTGGATGAAGACGGCGTACCGCTCCATGAGTTCCCGGAGGGCGTCGAACGCGCCAGGGATGGGCTCGTCGTAGATGCTGCCGTCCTGCCAACCCTTGCGGTAGGCGTGGATCACGCCGTCGAAATCGACTGCCACGGTCGGCATGCATCCTCCATCAGGTGATCGATCCGGTCAGGGTTCCGGTGGCCGTGAGCGTCCCCGTCCGGCCGTCCGTGGCGTCCAGAGCGCCCGCATAGGGCTCGTCCGGGGCGAGGGCTCCCGCGTACACCGGAACGGCCTCCAGAGCGCCCGTGAGGCGTCCTATGGGGGTCAGCGTGCCCGTGAGGTCAGGGAGCGTCCCAGGCTGCTCTCCGCCGCTCACTGGAACGGCGGCGTCGGTCTCCTCAGCAGTCCCGACTGCGCGGGTCTTGCCTCGGCCGAGCGCGCCGGAGGCGTCCGACTCGGTTGGGGGGCCGAGAGGGATGAGACGCACCCGGCCGAGGGTTCGTGCGGCGGCCTGCTCGATGGCGGGCTGCAGCGCGAGGTGCTTGGTCTTCCCGGTCGGCAGGGCCTGGGCGAGTTCGCTGGCCGGGCTGACTGGTTCGGTGATGGCGCCGGGCCGGGTGATGGGCTCGGCGGTGCTGATGTCGGTGGCGGGCCCAAGGGCGGCGGTCTTCGCCGCCCTGAGGGGCTGCGCCGCGTGGGTGGTGCTGGCGGTGCCGATCGCTCGCGTCTTGCGGCGGGCGACGGTGCGCGCCTCAGCGGTGCCCTGGGCGGCCGTGAGAGCCGCACGCTTGCCCCGGGCGAGCGGCCGGGCTTCGTCGGCTTCACCGGTGCCCTGGACGGCGCGTAGGTCGCCCACGGAGCGCGCGGTGGCCGTCTCGGCGGCGGTCGGGAGGGCGAGGGCCTTGCGGCGGCCCTCCGGCTGCGCGGCGTCCACGGTCGTCGCGGGTCCGGCTGTGAGCCGCTTCGCTTTCCCGAGGGCCTGCGCCGTCTCGGTGGCGCTCGCGGGGGCCGCTGTGCGCGTCTTCCGCCGCCCTGCGGCCTGTGCAGCGTCCACAGCCGTCGCGGTGACGGCCGTGCGGGTCTTGCGGCGCCCTACGGGCTGGGCGGTCTCGGTGGAGCT
>NZ_DATCVQ010000215.1:0-2388 GCF_036566765.1 Streptomyces sp. | reverse complement strand
TCGCCTGCCGCGCCCGGATCTGAACACCCACCCCTGATCGAGGAGTACTGCGATGGCGCGTGTGCGCTTCATCGGCCCGGAGCCGGTCACCGTGCCGGAGCTCGGCGGCCGCGAGATTCAGCCCGACGAGCTCGTCGAGGTCCCCGACGAGCGGTTCGAGGGCTACGTCTGCCAGACCACCACGTGGGAGCCGGTCGAGGAGCCCGGCGCCGCGAAGAAGACCCGGAAGGAGGGCTGATCATGGCGATCGGTTCCGGACTCGGCGCGCAGATTGGTATTGCGGCTGAGACGACGTACGGCACCTACGTGGCTCCGACGAAGTTCCCGGAGTTCACGAAGGAGAGCCTCGTCCTGAAGAAGACGACGGCGCAGTCCTCGGGGATCGCGGCGGGCCGGCTGATGGCGCTGTCGTCACGCCGTGTGGTGACGCAGCGGGAGGCGATGGGCGCGATCGAACTGGAGGTCGCCAACAAGGGCATGGGCGTCCTGCTGCAAGCCCTGATGGGTACGACGGTGACCCCGGTACAGCAAGGGGCGACGGCGGCGTACCTCCAGACGCACACGCTGGCGGATACGTGGGGCAAGTCCCTGACGATCCAGAAGGGTGTGCCGCTCACCACGGGCACGGTGACGGACAAGACGTTCGTCGGCTGCAAGATCGTGTCGGCGGAGTTCTCGTGCGAGGTCGGCGGCATGCTGACGGCGACGTTCGAGGTCGACGGTAAGGACTGCGACGAGACGAAGACCCTGGCGGTCGCCTCGTACTCGACGATGTCGCCGTTCCACTTCGGGCAGATGGGCCTGAAGACCGGAAGCTTCGGCGCTGAGACGGCGCTCGACGGCGTCCGCAAGGTGTCGGTGAAGATCGAGCGGCCCCAGGCCACGGACCGGTTCTACGCGAACCAGAGCGCGCTGAAGGCGGAGCCCATCAGCAACGACCTGGTGAAGATCAGCGGCAGCCTGGAGATGGACTACGTCGCCACCACGGTGGACGACCTGCACACCTCGGACGGTGCGACGTCGATGGTGTGGGAGTTCCTCGGCCCGATCATCGCGGCGACGCACGCCGAGACGTTCCGGATCAAGCTCCCCGCGATCAAGGTGGACGACGCACCGCCGAAGGTCGAGGGCTTCGACGTGGTCCGGCCGCAGTTCAACTTCACCGCCCTGTACGACGGCACCAACCAGGTCGCCATCGAGTACATGTCCACGGACGTCAGCCTGTAACGGAGGTGGGCCATGGGCGTCGGCTCCGTACAGATCACCGGCACCGGACAGCTCATCGAACTGTCCCGCCGCCTGAAGGCCGCCGGCGGCCCGCGGCTCAAGGCGAACTTTGCGCGCCGGATCCGGCACGCTGCCGAGCCGCTGAAGAACGGCATGCAGCAAACCATCCGGGACCTGCCGATCCGGGCCGACCCGAGGAAGCAGGGCAGCCGGGGCGGCCCGTCACCGACCACCAGGCCGCTGCGGGCGACGATCGCCGAGGCGGTACGGCTGTCGGTGCGGGCATCGGCGAATCCCGGCGCGCGGGTCTGGATCGACACGGCGCTGCTGCCCTCCGATCTGAAGGGCATGCCGAAGTACATGAACCGGGCCGACGGCCGAATTCGGCACAAGGTCTTCGGCAACAGGAAGCGCTGGCACAACAACTGGACCACGCCCCTGTGGTGGGACAAGACCGTGCAGGCGCACACGCCCCGCATGCGGGCCGAGGTCACCCGGGTCCTCAACGACGTACACCGCCAACTCTCCTAGGAGCAATCTTGATCATCGTGTACAGCCCCGCCGGCGGGGAGGTGGAGCACTTCGACGCTCGGTCGCTGAAGGTGTCCGAGGTGTCGATCGTGCAGCGGACGATCGACCAGACGTGGCGGGAGATCCAGAACGGTCTGGGCGACGGAGATCTGGAGGCCATGCGCGGCATCGCCTGGGTCATCAAGAAGCGGTCGCATCCCAGCCTGCGGTTCGGCGACTTCGACCCCGGCATTGAGGAGCTCGTCGCCCGGACGGACCGCGAGGAGACCGAGCGGTGGGCCGAGGCCACAGCCGACATCGTGTGGCAGACGGCAGGCGCAACCCCGGAGAAGGTGGTTGCCGCCCTGCAGCTCATCCCGGCCACCGCGCTGGACCGTGACCACGCCGAGGCCCTCGTCGAGCGTCTGGCCGCCGCCCCAAAAGCAGGGGCGGCCAGCCCGCAGTAGCCCGCGACGAGCAGCCCGCCCTCGACGTCGAGCAGCTGCGCATCCAGTACCTCGGCCTGTTCGCGCACCTGCTGCACATCCCGCCGCCGACGGTCGACGAGCTCCTCGTCGAGGACTTCGAGCGGCTCGTCCTGTGGATCGACCGACACCAGGCCCAGCAGGCGGGAGGTGGTGAGTGATGTCG
>NZ_DATCVQ010000214.1:0-47032 GCF_036566765.1 Streptomyces sp. | reverse complement strand
GGCCGGTGGGCTGGTGGCCCGGGACGGCTCCGGCCCAGAGTCGCTGTACGGTGACCGCCGAGGAGGCGGTCATGAGCGAGCAGGACCTTTCGGCGTACGCATCGATGTGGACCACGGAGCGCGACCAGTGGGAACTGCATCGCTTCGACGACACCTACCTGCCGATCTCGAAGGGAGACCCGCCGATGGCATCGCTGATCTGTGATGACGAACTGGCGGACCTGGTGATCACGAGGATGCTCGCGGCGGGGGTCGCCGTGGTGGATGCCTCGGAGTGATCCCGGGCGTGCCCCATGCGTGCCCGATCGCGGGGGACGAGCGGGGAACCACGGGGATTTACGGCATCCTCGCCGCGTTCCCCCAGGTCGACGAACGTGCAGGTCAGCTGGAATCCGCGGTGTACGGGATCTTCCGAACCGGTGCTCCAGGGCCGCTGCGCCAGCACTTGACTGGGCCAAAGACTCCACCGACCAATGCAGCCTTGGGGGGTGAGGTGCGTTCCCGCTTCGAGACCGCTTAGCCTCTACCGGTCCGCCTGGCCTCGGGCGGTTCAAGGGAGGGGTGTTCATGCAGCGGCGGGGAGCGGGCAGCGGGCTGAGAGTCGCGTCATGGGTACTGGTGCCACTCGGGCTGGCCCTGATGCTGGGGGGCATCGGGTGCTTCCTCACGAATTACCAGGGGGTCACCGTCATGAGCGAGGCGATGGAGCCCACGTACCGCCATGACGAGCGGCTGGTCATCGAGCGCATAGACGCGGGCGAGATACGCCGGGGTGATGTCGTACTCGTCCATGTGCCCGATCGCTATCAGGACAGACCGGTCCTTCAGCGGGTCATCGGGATGGGCGGCGATCACGTGGTGTGCGACGGAAGTCGGATCACGGTGAACGGGAAGCCGGTCGACGAACCGTATGTGATGCGCGGCGAAGTGAACCCGGCAGCCAGACCGTACGACGTGCAGGTGCCGGACGGGCGGTTGTTCCTGCTGGGCGACCACCGGGGGAATTCGTACGACTCGCGGTTCTTCCTCGACGAGCAGTCCGGCAGCGTCGCGGCCTCCGGGGTGCTCGGGCGAGTGCAGAAGAGCTTCACTATGCCAGCGGTGTTGGTGGCGCTCGGGGTCCTCGGGATCGTGCTGACCCTGGTCGGGATCGGCCTGGGGATTGGGGGGTACGCAGCAGGGCGGCGTGCCCGGCGGCAGGTCGCGGCTGTGCCGCCGTGGCCCGTGGCCTAAGCGAGTTCGAGCATTCGTGTTGTGGCGCGTGTGGGCGCGGCGGCTCGGTGTGTCAGGGCGCGGTCGGCGGCAGCTTCCACTAGGGGGATACCGGGACTACCGGGCCATCCCGCACCTTGCGCGGCCGTTCGAAACCGTCCGCGCCCACCGTTTCGAAGACCCCCAGTCGATCAGGACTGGGGGTCTTCGGCATCCCGGTCCGGGGGTCCCCGTAGGCTTCGAGGATGTCCGGGGGGAGACGTGGCTGGCGGGTTCGCGCTTCCGAGGGAGAATCCGAGATGGAGATGAGTGTTGCTTTCTGAAGACCTCTGGGAGCGTCTTAACCAGCCTCGCTTCAAGGTCCGCGCGTACGAGGAGAGCGAGCTGCCGTGTCCGCTCGACGCGGACATAGACACCGCGATCGCGACCTTGAGCAATCAGCGGGAGTTCGAGACGCTGGCGCGGTTCACCGCGCGGAACGCCGTCGGGATGTTCGGCATGTACGCGGCGCGCATGGCGTCGCTCGCCGTGCGGCTCAAGGAGCCGGAGCCCATCGAGCGCGGGGTGCTCGCGTACTGCCTGGCTCACTACAGCTGCACCGGGAACTTCTACTGGGCCCCGCCGGGGCCCCGGCTCCTGCGCCGGGCGTGCGAGATCCTCGAACTCGATCCGGAGCGGTACTTCGGGGAGATTCCCGACATGGTTCCCGAGTACATCCGGAAGGTTCTCGGGGAGTTGGTCCGAGACCCGCAGGCCGGCGGCGATCTCGACATCGGGGAGCTGCTCTACGTCGAGGGCGAGGACGACGGCGGGTTCCGGTTTCTCAAGAAGCCGTTCACCGTCGACTGGGAGCAGTGAGCCCCCTCACGCGTCGAAGTCGTACTCCAGGACGTACGAGCCCGAGTCCAGTGTCATCTCGTTGAGTTCGACCGGCTGGCCCTGCTCCGTGAAGGCCGTCCGGCAGATCAGGATGACCGGGGTCCCGGGGGTCAGGGCCAGGCGTTCGGACTCGTCCGCCGTCGGCATGCGGCAGCGGATCTCCTCGCGGAAGTGGGTGGGCTTGCAGCCCAGTTCCGCGAGCCGCGCGTACGTGCCGCCCGGGCCCGTGTCCGGGGTCGTGATCGCCGTGCCGGCCGCGACCGTCGCCGGGAGGTACGACACCGAGAGCAGTACCGGCTTGTCGTCCAGGACGAAGCGGCGGCTGCGTACGCACAGGGGCGAGTCCACCGGTACGTCCAGCGCCTCCGCGGTCCGCGGCGTCGCTGTCGTCTCCGTGACCTCGATCTGGTCCACAAGGAGCGCGCGTTCCTCGATGTCCGCCGACCAGACCGACCGGCCGGCGCCCCAGTTGCCCTGGGCGAGCCTCGGGATGCCGCGTCTGCGGATCGGGCGGAACGAGCGGACGAAGACCCCGGCTCCCTTGCGGGCCTCGGCCAGGCCCTCGTTCCGGAGCACCGACAGCGCCTGACGGGCCGTCATTCTGGCCACGTCGTACGTCGCCATGAGGTCGTTCTCGCCCGGGAGGCGGTCGCCGGGTGCGTACGTGCCCTCCTCGATCGCGGTTCTCAACTCGTCCGCGATGCGCCGGTACTTGGGCCGACGACCGCTGCCCTGGTCAGCCATGGGGGACCCACTCCCTTCGTCGGGGGACACCCTACGGCGCGCTCCTGGGCGTCGGGGCACAGGTGTGCGCCGTCCTGTGCGGCCGATCCATCCATCGGGGGACATCTCTAGAGAAACATTGACAGAGGCGTGTCTCAGGGCTTCTCTGGGTGTATCTCTGGAGATCCGCGCAGGCGGGACGGCGCAGGCCAGGCCAGGACGGAGGGACCATGACGCATGAACCCGAAATCGGTCCCGGCCTGCCCGAGGTCGGCGACCTCGTCCGGGACACGGCCACCGGACGCGTCGGCTTCTACGTCGACAGCGTCGCCGGCCGGCTGCTCATCCGCCCCGTGCACGGCGGATGCGAATGGGAGGCCCGGCCCTCCGACGTCGAACTCGCCACCCCCCTGCGCGAATTGCGCGCCCGCGCCGCCGAGGCCAATGCGCGCAGCCGGGGCGATCTGCTCTGACCCCCGCGCCACCCGTGCCCGTGGCGCACACTGGAAGCATGTGCCGCAGCATCAAGACGCTCCGTCCGCCCGTCCTGCCCCACGAGGCCACAGAGGACGACATCCGGGCCGCCGCGCTCCAGTACGTCCGCAAGGTCTCCGGGTTCCGTGCGCCGGCCGCGCACAACCAGGAGGTGTTCGACCGGGCCGTCGACGAGATCGCCGACGCCACCCGCGCCCTCCTGGAGCACCTGGAGGTGCGCGGGCTCAAGAAGCCGGAGCCGGTGCCGGACGTCGTATGACGTACCCGGCCAGCATCCCGGCGATGAACAGCGCCAGGACGGACGCTGCCGCGCCGAACCACGTCGCGCCCAGCCACTGGCCACCGACGTAGCCGAGCCCCACGCTGTACGCGGCCCAGGCCACGCCCGCCAGGGCGGACCAGGGCAGGAAGTCCTGCACCCGGCGACGTGCCGCGCCCGCCGCCAGCGAGACCACCGAGCGCCCGGCCGGTACGAAGCGGGCCAGCACCACCAGGACCCCGCCGCCCCGCGCCAGCGCGCTGCCGAGACGTTCCTGCGCAGTGCGCAGACGGCGCGAGCGGGACAGCGCGCGGTCGATCCGCGGCCCGCCGTGCCAGGCGAGCCGGTACGCCGCGAGGTCGCCGAGCACCGAGGCCGTGGCCGCGCACAGCAACAGGGCGGGCAGGGACGGCACCGGCGCGCCGGTGGTCGCCGCGGCGGCCGTCGCGGCCGTGACCACCAGGACGCCGCTCGGCAGTACCGGCAGGAACACGTCCAGCAGGACGGACGTGGCGACCGCCGCGTAGATCCAGGGGCCGGCGGTCAGCGGCCCCAGGCTCTCGAGCACGTTCACAGGCGTAGAGCGTACGCCCGGTGATCACGCCGCGACGCGGAACGGGCCGGAACCGCTCAGCGATTCCGGCCCGCCCCACGTCAGCCACGCGTCAGGGCACGCGTCAGGGCACGCGTCACGGCATGCTTCAGACAGACGTCACGCGGCTACGCGACTGCCGCCGCCTCGCGCTCCGGCCGCTCCTCGGCCTTCGCGTCCTTCGCGTCCGCCGTCGCGCCGCGCTTCGAGAACAGCTGGTCCACGGCCATCGCGCCGGGGCCGGCGAACACGAGCAGCAGGAACGCCCAGCAGAAGATCGCCGACGACTCGCCGCCGTTCTGCAGCGGGAACAGCGCCTCCGGCTGGTGCATCTTGAAGTACGCGTACGCCATCGAGCCGGACGCGACGAACGCGGCGCTCCGGGTGCCCACGCCGAGCAGCACGAGGCCGCCCGCGACCAGCTGGATCACCGCCGCGTACCAGAACGGCCAGACGCCGGTGGGGACGGTGCCGCCGCCCATCGCGCCGCCGAGGACGCCGAACAGCGACGCGGCGCCGTGGCTGGCGAAGAGCAGGCCGATGACGATGCGGAACAGGCCGAGGGCGTACGGCTGCGCCTGATTCAGGCGGGGGGCCAGGGTGTTCATGGGGAGAGGGACTCCTTCGGTCACGGGGGACGGACACCGACGAGGCCCTCAGGTTAGGCAAGCCTGAGCTTTGCTTGCAAGTTCAACATTCCAAAATTCCACCATGTGGGCCCGACCCCCACCGGCCCGGCCCCCACCGGATCCACCCCCACCGGATGCCTACGCCAGCCTCCGCTCCTCCGTCCGCTCCAGCCGTCCCCCGCCGCCCCGCACCGCCCGCGCCTGGTCCAGCCGCAGCGTCGCCGCCCTGCCGCGCAGCGTCAGCGTCATCAACTGGTTGCCGAACCACGGCCCGCCCGTCCTGTGCCAGCCGAACGAACGCCGCGGCACCCGCCCGTGACGCGCCAGCGCCCGTCCCAGCCGTCGCCCGGCCCGGCTCCAGGCGAACCGGAACCCGAGCCGCACCACGGCCGGTATCGCGTTGTGCAGCGGCGAACAGGTCAGCTGCAGCACCCGCGCCCCGGTCCCCTCGTCGCCCACCGGCTCGGCCACGTACGCGTGATGCACGTCCCCCGACAGCACGCACACCGTCGCCGGCGCGTCCGCCCGCCCCGCCGCCTCCGTCAGCAGCCCCGACAGCCAGTCGAACGAGGCCGGGAACGCCGCCCAGTGCTCCAGGTCCGAACGGCGACGCAGGTCCTCCCCGAACCAGGCCCACCGACGCCCCCGGCCGCCCCGGCAGAGCGCCGCGCTCCACGCCTCCGCGTCGTGTATCAGGGGCGGCAGCAGCCAGGGCAGCGAGGTGGCGACGAGCAGATGGTCGTACGAGCCGGACGCGTCGAGCACCTGCTCGCGCACCCACCGGGCCTCGTCCGGGTCGAGCATCGATCGCCCGTCCTCGTCGAGGACTCGCGCCGCGCGGGTGTCGATCGTCACCAGCCGGGTCCGGCCGAAGTCGCGGCGGTTGCTCCACCGGGTCCGCGCCGGATCGGCGTCGGCCTCGGACGCGAACCGGCGCAGCGCCTCGGTGCCGTCGGGGGCCGCGCACACCTCCGCGTACAGCGGATCGGCGGCCAGTTCGGCGGGGGAGAGGTTGCCCAGGTGCTGGTAGACCCAGTACGACATCAGGCCGCTCAGGATCCGCTCGCGCCACCACGGCGTGGCCCGCATCTCGGCGAGCCAGGAGGCGCTTGTGTTCCAGTCGTCGATGACGTCGTGGTCGTCGAAGATCATGCTGCTGGGGACGGTGGAGAGCAGCCAGCGCACCTCGGGGTCGCCCCAGGACTCGTCGTACAGCCAGCTGTACTCCTCGTAGTCCGCGACCTCGGACCCCGGCGGGTCGCGCGGGTCGCGGCGGGCGGCGAGTCGGCGGCGGACGGCGGGGGAGGTCTCGTCCGCGTACACCTGGTCGCCGAGCAGCAGCAGGACATCGGGCCGCTCGGCCTCCGGATCGGCGGCCAGCGTGGTGGCCAGGGTGTCCAGGGCGTCGGGACCGCCCCGGGCGAGCCGCCCGTTCCCGGGCTTCGCCGCCCAGCGGCAGGACCCGAAGGCCACCCGCAGCGCCGATCCGTCGCCCGTCTCCGGGACGCGGATCGTGCTCGGCGGGAACGGGGAGCCGGGCAGCGGCCAGACGCCGTGGTCGTCGAGCAGCACCTCGTACGGGGTCGCGGCCCCGGGCGTCAGGCCGGTCACGGGGATCACGGCGTAGTGGTGTCCGGCGATCTGGAAGGTGCGGGCGCTGCCCTCCGCGCCGTCCGCGCACCGCACCCGCGCCGTGCAGGGGCGGTCGGCCTCGACCCAGACGGTCGCGGTGGCGCCCGCGGGCGTATCCGCCGCCCCGCCGGCCGATCCGTCGACGTACCGCAGCAGTGGTCCGAGTCTGAGTCCGGCCGCCATGGGTGCTCCCCCTCCGTCGTTCCGCCGTACGCCCTTGCGTACGAAGGTACGGACGCCGACGTTACGACGGAGGGGTGCCCCCGGTTACCGCGAGGCGTGCGTTCAGCAGCCGTTCAGCACGGACTGCAGCGCGCTCTTCTCCGCCGAGTCGACGCTCAGGCCCCAGTAGTACTTCACGTGCACCCACATGCGGGCGTACGTGCAGCGGTACGAGGTGCGCGACGGCATCCACTCGGCCGGGTCCAGGTCGCCCTTGGCCTGGTTGACGTTGTCGGTGACCGCTATGAGCTGCGGACGGGTCAGGTCGTTGGCGAAGGACTGGCGCTTGGACGTGGTCCAGGAGTTGGCGCCGGAGCGCCAGGCCTCGGAGAGCGCGACCACGTGGTCGATGTCGAGGTCGGAGGCGGCGGTCCAGGTGGCGCCGTCGTACTCGGAGAACCAACTGCCGCTGACCGCCGCGCAGCTGGAGTCCTGGACGACGTTCACGCCGTCGCGCTTGAGGACGACCTCACGGGTGTTGCAGGCGCCCGACTGGGTGATCCAGTGCGGGAACAGGTCCCGGCTGTAGCCGGTGGAGGAACCTTCCGCCTTGACCGTGAGGGCGGCCAGGTAGGTACGGGCCGTGGCAGCGCTGACCGGGGTGGGCGGGGCGGCCTGGGCGGCCGGGGCGGTGGCCAGAAGGCCGGTGACGGTGAGGGCGGCGGTGGCGGTGAGCACGGAGATGCGGCGCGCGACTTGACGCGCGTAGACACCGGACATGCGAACTCCCTAGTCGTGGGGGGACCTTGGCCATGCCGCCCGGGTGGGGCGGCGCGGCCATCGTGGCGGCGCAAGGTTGCTGTGTGGGGTGCGCCAGGTAACAGGGTGACGACATGGGCACGTCACATCAAGGGGTGCGGTGCGGTGACGCACCGCCAAAATGCCTGTGCGGCCTTAGGGTTGGCTGGTGCTTCTGCCCGTCAATGTCACGTTCGGCGCCGTTCTCGCCGTGCTGCTCGCCGCCGGGGCCGCGGTCGTCGCCCTCGCGCACCTCGGGCGGGCCCGCGACACCGTCGTCGCCGGGGTGCGCGCCGCCGTCCAGCTCGTCGCCGTCTCCCTCGTGATCGGCGCGGTCGTCCACACGCTGCCGCTGCTGCTCGGCTTCCTGCTGGTCATGTACGCGGTGGCGGTACGCACCGCAGGACGCCGGATCACCTCCGACGCGAGCTGGCGCTGGGCCGCCCTGCCGATCGCGGCCGGCGTCGTCCCCGTGGTCGCCGCGCTCCTGCTCACCGGGCTCGTCCCGCTCCGCGGCATCGCGCTGATCCCGGTCACCGGCATCCTCATCGGCGGGGCGCTCACCGCGACGGTGCTGGCCGGGCGGCGCGCCCTCGCCGAGCTGGAGACCCGGCACGGCGAGGTGGAGGCGGGGCTCGCGATCGGGCTTCCGGAGCGGGAGGCCCGCCTGGAGGTGGCGCGCGGGGCGGCGGCGGACGCGCTGCTTCCGGGCATGGACCAGACCAGGACCGTGGGCCTGGTCACACTGCCCGGGGCCTTCGTGGGCATGCTGCTCGGCGGCGCGTCGCCGCTGCACGCGGGCGCGGTGCAGCTGTTCGTGCTGGTCGCGCTGATGGCGGTGCAGGCGGTCGCGGTCGCCGTCGCCCTGGAGCTGGTCGCGCGCGGTCGGCTCACCCGACCGGGGCGCGGGGGCTGACGGGAGCCGACGGAGCCTGCGGGACCTTCGGCCCTCGGAGGCGCGGCGGGGCGTCGCGTATCCTGGCGGAGCAGAAGGGGAGTAGCTCTTCGCCGGAACGTCGACATACTGCTGGGCTCGTCCCAGCCGGCGCCCGGAGGCGGCCTCGTCAGAGGCCCGCCAGCGAGACCTTCGGCCGCGATGTCCATGTCTGTTCCATGGCGTCGCCGAGCCGAAGCGACCCCTGAAACGGATCTCTCGGTGCGGCTGCGCCCTACCGATTGAGGAATCTCCCCGTGCTCAGCTTCACGATCATGGCGATCACCTTCGGTGTCGTCTTCCTCGCCGAGCTGCCCGACAAGACCGCCCTCGCCGGGCTGATGCTGGGCACCCGCTACAAGGCCTCGTACGTCTTCGCGGGTGTCGCCGCCGCCTTCGCCGTCCACGTCGCCCTCGCGATCGCGGCGGGCAGCGTGCTGACCCTGCTGCCGCACCGCCTGGTGCAGGCCATGGTCGGCGTGCTGTTCCTCGCGGGCGCGGCGATGCTGCTCCTGAAGAAGGGCGACGACGAGGACGAGACGATCAAGGCCCCGGCCGACCAGTCCTTCTGGAAGGTCTCCGGCGCGGGCTTCATGCTCATCCTGGTCGCCGAGTTCGGTGATCTGACGCAGATCATGACCGCCAACCTCGCCGCCCGCTACGACAACCCCGTCTCCGTCGGCATCGGCGCGGTGCTGGCGCTGTGGGCGGTCGCGGGCCTCGGCATCGTGGGCGGCAGGACGCTGATGAAGTACGTGCCGCTGCGGCTGATCACCAAGATCGCGGCCTGCCTGATGATCGCGCTCGCGGGCTTCAGCCTGTTCGAGGCGATCGCCCCCTGAGCGGTCCGACCGCAGCGGGTACGAGAACGGGCGCCCCTCGGGGTCGCCCGTTCGTCGTGGCGTACCAGTGCGGGAAGCCGTGGCGTACCGGTGCGGGAAGCCGTCGCCTACCGGTGCGGGAAGTCGTGGCGTACCAGTGCAGGAAGTCGTGGCGTACCGGTGCGGGAAGCCGTCAGTCGGTGACGTGGAGCGTGATCGTGCCGTCGGCGGCCGACTCCACGCGGAGCCGGGTCAGGTCCGCCACGTGCACGTCCGGGCCGAAGGCCGCCGCGCGGGGGCCGACGCCCACCACACGCATCCCGGCCGCGCGGCCCGCCTCTATGCCGGCCTCGGAGTCCTCGAAGACCACGCAGTCGGCCGGGTCGACGCCCAGCTCGGCGGCGCCCTTCAGAAAGCCCTCGGGGTCGGGCTTGCTCGCGCCGACGCGCTCCGCGGTCACCCGTACCGCCGGCATCGGCAGCCCGGCCGCGCCCATCCGCGCCTGGGCGAGGGGCTCGTCGGCGGAGGTGACCAGGGCGTGCGGCAGAGAGGCGAGGGCGGCCATGAACGCGGGAGCGCCGGGTACGGGCACGACGCCGTCGAGGTCCGCGGTCTCCTCGGCGAGCATCACGCGGTTCTCGGCCAGGTTCTGCTCCATGGGGCGGTCCGGCAGCAGGACGGCCATGGTGGCGTAGCCCTGGCGACCGTGCACGATCTTCAGGGCCTCTTCCGGGTCGAGCCCGTGCCGGATCGCCCAGCGGCGCCAGCAGCGCTCCACCACGGCGTCCGAGTTGACGAGGGTCCCGTCCATGTCGAGGAGGAGGGCGCGGGCGGTCAGCATGGTGCGGGTCTCCAGGGAGCCGGGTGCGGTGCCGGGCACGACGAGACAAGGCGGTCCCGCTCGCCGGTCAGGGAGTGCGAGCGGGGCCACTTTGTTTCTTCACGATACAAAACGAAACCCGATCAGCGCCACCCGCCCCCCTCCAGCCCCGCTCAGCCCTCCGTCACCGCCTCCAGCGCCTCGCGCGTTGCGGGGCCGTACACGCCCCACGGGTCCTCGTCGATGTCCATGTACGACTGGAACTCCGCGACGCCTTCCTCGACCCGGTCGTTGTACTCGCCGTTCTCCGGGCCCTTGTACGCCCAGATCTCCTTCAGGCGACGCTGCAGCTCCAGAACCTCCGGCCCGGAGTCGCCGAAACGCAGGGTCGGGCCGCCGTCCTCCGGATCGGTGGAGGGCGGCTGCGAGGTCGAGCGGGTGGGTGCGGGGGAGCTCGCGGAGGGGCGCGGCCGTGCGGCCGGCGGGCGGGTCGCCTTGCGGGACGGGGAGGCGGACGGCGACGCCGACCGGCTCTCGGACGCGGAGGGCGAGGCCGACTCCGTGGCGGACTCCGACGCGGACGGCGAGGGGGCCTCGGACACCATGCTCGCCGACGACGGGGCCGCCGTGGGGTTCGGGATGGCCCGGTCGACCTGGTCGTCGCCGCTGAAGACCCCCACGGCGAAGGCCGCGGTACCGGCCACGGCCAGGGCGGCGACCAGCGCGACCGCCAGCCCCCGGCCCCGCCCGTGCCGCTCCGGCTCCGGCGGCGCGTCGAACGCGGCCCGGTCGAGCAGCAGCGGCATCGTCATCTCGGCCGCGCCCGGCTCCGGCTCGGGGAGCGGCTGCGCCGGGTACGTCGCCGTGGCCGGATCCCGCCCCTCGGGAAGCCCCGGAGTCCCGGGAAGCCCCGAAGCCTCGGGAAACTCGGAAACCTCGGGGACCTGAGGAAACTCGGGGACCTCGGAAGGCCCGGGAACTTCGGCAGGCCCGGAAACCTCCGGAGCCCGCTCCGGCGGCAGCGGCACCCCCGGGGCCCCCGCCGCCTTCGGCATGTCCAAGTTCACGTACGGGCGTATCCGCAGCGGATCGAAGTCCTCCGCGGCCGCCAGTTCCGCGGCCGCCTCGGCCGCGCGCTCGGCGCGGGCCGCGCAGGCGCAGGCCGGTCCCGGTATTCCCTCCGGACTCGGCGGCGTACCGCATTCAGGACAGACGTATCCGGCCATGGTGTTCCCTCCCCTTGAACTGCCAGTGATTATGCAGCCCGCGGATGTCGGGCCGGGCCGGGATCCCCGCTCGACCCCGCTCGACAGGCCATAACGGGACGGAATGCCCAGGATGGAGCTGAGCCGGACCCTGCTGCCGGCCCGGGAGGAGACGCCCATGGCCCAGGAACAGCGGACTCCCGCCGTCGGCGACGGCGCACCCGTGGAGGGCGGGAGCCGTCGCGGGGTGCTGATCCCGATCGGCGCGCTGTTGCTCGGCATGCTGCTTGCCGCGCTCGACCAGACCATCGTCTCCACCGCGCTGCCGACCATCGTCAGCGAACTCGGCGGCCTGGAGCACCTGTCCTGGGTGGTCACCGCCTACATGCTGGCGTCGACCGCCGGCACGCCGTTGTGGGGCAAGCTCGGCGACCAGTTCGGCCGCAAGAAGCTCTTCCAGGGCGCCATCGTCATCTTCCTCATCGGCTCGGCCCTGTGCGGCGTCGCCCAGGACATGGCCCAGCTGATCGCCTTCCGCGCCGTCCAGGGCCTCGGCGGCGGCGGACTGATGGTGCTGTCGATGGCGATCGTCGGCGACCTCGTCTCGCCCCGCGAACGCGGCAAGTACCAGGGCCTGTTCGGCGCGGTGTTCGGCGCCACCAGCGTCCTCGGGCCGCTGCTCGGCGGCCTGTTCACCGAACACCTCTCGTGGCGCTGGGTCTTCTACATCAACCTGCCCATCGGCGTGGTCGCCCTCTTCGTCATCGCCGCCGCCCTGCACATCCCGGCCCGCGGCACCCGGCACACCATCGACTACCTCGGCACCTTCCTCATCGCCTCGGTCGCCACCTGCCTCGTCCTGGTCGCCTCGCTCGGCGGCACCACCTGGGCCTGGGGCTCGGAGCAGATCATCGGCCTCGCGCTCCTGGGGGCCGGCCTGCTGGTCTGGTTCGTACGCGTCGAGCAGCGCGCCGCCGAACCCGTCCTGCCGCTGAAGCTCTTCCGGATCCGGACGTTCGCCCTGGTCACGGTCATCAGCTTCATCGTCGGCTTCGCGATGTTCGGCGCGATGACCTATCTGCCGACCTTCCTCCAGGTCGTCCAGGGCGTCAGCCCGACCATGTCCGGCGTGCACATGCTGCCGATGGTGCTCGGCATGCTGCTGACCTCCACCGCCTCCGGCCAGATCGTCTCCCGCACCGGCCGCTGGAAGGTCTTCCCGATCGCCGGGACCGCGGTCACCGCCCTCGGGCTGCTGCTGCTCAACGAGCTGAAGGAGACCAGTTCCACGTGGATGATGAGCGTCACGTTCTTCGTCTTCGGCGCCGGGCTCGGCCTGGTCATGCAGGTCCTCGTGCTCGTCGTGCAGAACGCCGTCTCGTACCAGGACCTCGGCGTGGCCACCTCCGGGGCGACCTTCTTCCGCTCCATCGGCGCGTCCTTCGGGGTCGCGATCTTCGGCACCGTCTTCACCAACCGGCTCGGCGCCAAGCTGGACGACGTCCTCACCGGAAGCGAGCTGCCCCCGGGGGTGAGCGCCGACAAGATCGCCGGCGACCCGCGCGCCATCGCCGAACTCCCGCCCGACCTGCGGCCCGGGGTGCTGCACGCCTACTCCACGTCCATCACCGACGTGTTCCTGTACGCCGCGCCCGTCGTCCTCGTCGCCTTCGCCGTCTCCTGGTTCCTCAAGGAGGACCGGCTGCGCGGCTCTGTCACCGCCCCGGACGCCAGCGAGACCCTCGCCTCCAACCCGGTCGAGCGGTCCTCGTACGACGAGTGCGCCCGCGCGCTGTCCGTGCTCGGCTCCCGCGAGGGCCGCAAGGCCGTCTACGTGAAGATCACCGCCAAGGCGGGGCTCGACCTGCTGCCCGCCGCGAGCTGGCTGCTGCTGCGGATCAGACGGCACGGCACGGTCGAGCCCGCCCTGCTCGCCGACATCACGCCCGTTCCGCTGCGGATCATCACCGAGGCCGCCCGGCAGGTCGAGGTGCGCCGACTTGCCCGCCGGGAGGGCCTCCAGCTGATCCTCACCGACGAGGGCGTCGAGGCCGCGACGCTCCTCGCGAAGGCCCGCGAGGAGTGCCTGGCCGAGCTGCTCGGCGACTGGTGGGGCCCGGAGCGACCCACCGACCTGGTCAAGCTGGTGGAGGAGCTGACGGCGGAGATGAGCGGCTCGGACGCGGAGCGGCCGCACGCCCCCGAGCCGCCCCGCGACCACCACGCCTAGGAGGCCCGGTCAGAGCTTCTTGCCGTACCAGATGTCCATGTACGGCCCTTCGCAGTACGCCGGGATCTCCGCGTACCCGTGCCGCGTGTAGAGCGTGCGCGCCTCTATGAGGTCCAGCCGCGTGTTCAGGACCATCCGGCGCGCGCCCAGCTCGCGGGCCGCGTCCTCCAGGCCGCGCAGCAGCAGCCCCGAACCGCCCGAGCCGCGGAACGGCGGCCGGACGAAGACCCGGGTCAGCTCGGCGCGTTCCTCGTCGAGCAGCAGCACCCCGCCGCACGCGGCCGGCTTGCCCTCGTACCGGCCGACGAGGAACTGCCCTGTCGGCGCGGCCAGCTGCTCCACGCCGTCGTTCGTCAGGCCCTCGTCGATCTCGGCCGCGGTCGCGGGCCGCTGCCAGTACCGGCTCGCGACCTCGTCGTAGTAGTCCCGGCGCAGCGCGCTCGCGTCCGCGGTGTCGTACGCCTCGGGGCGCAGCGCCCAGCCGCCGGGCCCGGTCACTTGGGCGACGCCTGCTGGACGACCTCGAACGACCACAGGGTCGAGCCGGTCGCCGCGGGCTTCGGCCGCTCGGCCCCGCCCTCGCCGCCGGCCGTGCCCTGGTGGGCGGCCTTCATGGAACCGCTCATCCAGTTCTGGAAGTCCTCCTCGCTGCGCCAGCGGGTGTACACCAGATACTGGTCGGTGCCCTCCACCGGGCGCAGGGTGTTCATATGTACCTTACGAAGCATGAGCGAAGATGACTTGGTCTCTCGCGCGCAGTGGGGGAACTTAGACGGGCAGAACTGGGCTGTGCTCGTCCGTCTGTCCACAGACGAGGGCGACGATGAGCCCACCACCGAACCGGCCGAAGGCGAGCGGCGACGCGGTCCCATGACAGGCCGTGACATCAAGAGTACCAAGGAGCAGGAGCGGGACGGCCGGGAGTACATCGGCCGGCATGGTGGCGCGTGCGTGCACATCTACTACGAGCCGGACACGTCCGCATGGCGCAAGAAGCGTGTTCGCCTACCCGACGGACGCATCGCTTATCGCGTCGTTCGCCCTGTCTTCGAAGGCGCGTTGGAAGACCTCAAGGTTGGTCGAGCGCCCAACGGGCAGCGCCTTGATGGGCTGATCGTCTACGACATCGACCGCCTGACCCGCGACAACCGCCACCTTGAGGACGCCATCGATGTGGTGGAGCGTCACCGACGGCCCATCATCGACATCAACGGCAGCCTTGATCTGCTCACGGAGAACGGTCGTGCCACTGCCCGCGTGGTCGTGGCGATGAGCAACAAGCAATCGGCCGACACCGCCAGGCGCGTACGCCGCAAGCACAGGGCGTTGGAACGCGAAGGGATACCGACAGGCGGAGCCCGGCCTTTCGGCTGGCTCGACGACAAGCGGACCCTGCACCCTGTCGAGTCGAAGCTCCTGCGAGAGGCGGCACTGGGGATTCTCGGTGGCGCTCCGGTACGCGCCTACCCGGTCCGATGGAACGAGGCCGGAGTGACGACCCCACGCGGAAGCGCCTGGACTCCGACCAAGCTCAAGACCGTGTTGCGTAATCCGCGCATCTGCGGAATCCGTTCCCGCAAGGCGCGCGCCATCAACCCCGACACGGGGAGCGAGAGCGAACGCTGGGAGATCGTCTACGGGGACGATGGGCAGCCGGTCCGTGGGCAATGGGAACGGATCATCTCCGTCGAGCAGTGGGAAGCACTACTCGAAGTCATCGGCGAGAACATGCAGCCCGGCAACGGGCACAACTCCCGCAAGTACCTGTTGACCGGCACCCTCCGTTGCGACAAGGACGAGTGCGGCGCCGCCCATCGCGCGATCAAGGCTCCGAAGAGCGCCAAGAAGCCCGAGGGGTTCTTCTACTACGCGTGCCCCGACAAGGGGCAAGGTGGGTGTGGCGGCGGAACGAAGATCCCCGGTCCAGACGCGGACAAGGCGGTGACGGAGCTCGTGATCGCCAAGTACGAGGAAGAAGCGGCAGCCCGTCAGGCGGAGGCTGCGCCGAAGGAATGGGACGGCGAGGAGACGCTCACACGCATCCGCGAGGACATCGAGGAGGCCAGGGAAGCCCGCAGGCAACGCCTGCTCACCAGAGAGCGCTACTTCGCCATGCTTCAGGAACTCACGGCTCAGGAACGGCGACTGACGCGGGACCGCAACCGGTGGATCAAGCAGCAGTCTGCTACGCAGGGAAAGCCGGCCGATCTGCGCGCGGAGTGGGACGGGCTCACCTTGCCGGAACAGCGGGCGTACATCGAGCAAACACTCACAGCGGTCCTGGTCAGTCCGGCGGTTGGGCGACGCAGGCCAGTCCAGACGCGGCTGACCCCGCTCTTCCGGACCGAAGATGTCACTTAGACCGTGTCCTATGTGGTGAGGCGGATGCGCAGTCCGCGGCTGTCCTCGGCATCGCGAACTACAGGCAGGATCTTGAGCTGGCTTGAGCACCCATGAAGGGGCGGCCATGATGGCCGCCCCAGTGCAGCGGCTACTGCTGACGCTTACTCACGTGCGACGCGGCGGTCATGCCAGCGCCGTAGGTGAAGGCAAGGACAGCACCGCCAGAAGCTACGGCGATGAGGGGGGTCTGGCCAAGAGCAACGGAGCCGATCCCCGCAACCAGCCCAGTGATGACAGATACCAGGGCGACGACGACAACGTGATACACGCGGTGGTCGCAGGTAGAAGTGGTGGAAGACAAGTAGGGCCCTCCCGTACTCCGTCGGAGCGCCGTCTCCGGAATCAGGGCAGGATGGAGCCTGCGCTGGTTTCACGTCACAGCGTCGCCGCCCAGCGGGCGTCGCGACAGGCGAGCGCCGGCCAGGCGCGCCTATCGCTCCTCGACCGGAGCGCTGTAGCGGTTGGCCATCATCACCGATGCACCATGCCGTTCAAGGCTCTCGTCAACCACGTCCATCGTAGCCAACACCACTGACATCCGGGCGAGTCGGAGTGCCTTCCTGGGAGCCCAAGTGCTGTCCGCGGCGACCCTCGCTTACCTGAGTCAGGCCAGACGGTCACGCACGATGTCCCCCAGCAGGAACTTGAGCCCTCCAGCACGGCGAAGACGACGGCCTGGCGGGTTGGACAGGTAGTCGTTCATGCGGCCCCAGTCCCTACGATCAAGGGGAAGGAGTTCGTACCAGGCAACACCCCGAGTGTTGCACCCGATGCACAACAGGCCTCGGACGCATCCTCCACAGATGGACCATGCGGCGTCTGACGGAGCACAGCACTGGTGATCATGATCAATGTGCCAGTACGAGGAGCTTGCGTCCCCCCTCTCCGGTTCCTCGCCGCACAAGGCGCAAACGCCACCCTGAAACTCCAGAATGGCCCTCACGTCGCCTGCTGTCAGGTTGTATCGGCGGCCTTGTCGGGCCATCTGACTACAGCTGAGGCAGTGCCCCGAACGTCGGCCCTCTCCCCTGTGCTTGACAGTGGTGCCACACCCCTCGCAGTCCCGCAAGGTGTCGCGCGTCAAAGGGACTCCGTATGAACCTCGCATCCCCCGACGGTAGCGGGAAGGACTGACATCGCTCTGGTCATGGGAGTGCAGCCCCTCTCCCGGGGAAGTTCCATCCGCCTCACGTGCGGCGGGTCGTGACGTTCATGCGCAGCGTGACGTTCATCCGCCGCCACTTCCGCTCCGACCAACGGGGAGCCTTGCGGGCGTGGGCTCGTGCCCATGCGCGAAGCTCTTCATCCGGCCCGTTCACCGGGGGCCACGCCTGACGACGCGCGTCTCTTCGAGGGCGATTTCGCGATTGAGCGCGAGGTCGGCGGCGACTCCGGCGGCTATGAGCGCCCCGCCGGGGGTGTGTCCGGAGCCGACGTAGCGCCAATGGGCATCGGCGACGGTGTCCGGACCGGACGCTTCTCCGTGACCCCGGTGTTCGGCGCGGTCAGCGCGCAGAGCTGCGTACGTCGTCGAGTAAGCCCGCGACTTGGTCAGGATGTGGCCGCGGTAGCCCAGTGTGTGGGCCCACGCCCGTAGGCGCAGTGGTGCGTACTCGGGCAGTCCGCCGAGACGCCAGCAGGTCCGCATGAGGGTGCGCACGTGGTCCGTCAGCGGTGTCGAGTCGATGTCCTGCCAGGCGGTGAGCCGGTGGTCTGTTCCGGCGCCTGTCTCGCTTGCGCCCTTGGTGACGTACTTGGCGACGTACGCGGCTACGGCTTCGTCGTCAGGGCCGTGGCCATCGGCGCGCAGGGGACGGGCATCGACCTGGGAGCCCCAGCGGAGGGTGAGCTCGCCGACGGCGGGACTGTAGGTGGTGCGGACCACGACGCGGTGCGCGGACGCTCGTACGGCGTCGTTCAGCCGATCAACGGTGCCCCAAGCCGGGGGTTCGTCGTCCGGTCCGGCCGGGCCGTCGAGGCGTACGACCGCGTGGACGTGGACGGCGGCGCGCTTCTGGTACTCGGCGACCCGGGCGAAGGACAGCCGCGCGTGATCTGGGAAGCGGGATTGAGGCAGGCTGGCCGACGAGGCGAGGTGACGGCGGACGCCGATGACGAAGCGGTCCCACAGCTTTCCCGCGTGCGCGTGCCAGAGGACATGTGCCGGGTAGTCGTAGCAGTCGGCGCAGAGGGGTTGACCGACGAGGCGGTCAGCGGGTGCATGGACCGTGCCGCAGCCGACGGGGCGACCGTGTTCACAGGCACCGCCGTCGCGGCGGGGCCGGCAGCGGTCCCCGGTCCGGTGCACGGGGCCGAAGGACGGGGCCGTCAGAGTGACAAAGAGGCGCGGCCGTTCGCAGACCGCCGCTGGGACTGTCTTGCCTCCCAGGAGGCCCGCGCGGACGAGATGGAAGGTGTCTCCCGCATGGAGGCGGGAGCAGGGGGCGCAGACGGTCGCGCGGCGGTTGCGGCAGCGGACGGAGAGTCGTTCGCCGGGCTCCCGACGGGTGTCGTAGTGGTGCAGGATCTCGCCCGTGAGCGCGTCTCGCGTGGTCGTCGAGCCGGAGAGGTGGACGGGGTGGGCGCATCCGCCGGTCGCGGTGATCTGCCCCAGCCATCGGGCGAACTGAGGATCTTGGGCGAGTCGTATGGCGTCGCGGTCTGCTTCGGAGAGCTGACGCAGGCGCGCCGCGCGATTTAGGGCGGCGCGCCTGTCAGCCGAGGTGAACTCGGGTGTGATGGTGGTGACCTTCCAGGGTGGGCCGCCGAGGCGGCACGGTGGGTGGTTGGTGGCGCGTTGTCGGTCATGGGTCGGGCTCCTTGCGTGTGTGGTGGTCGGTCGTGCCGGTCTCAGGTCAGCGGATGGTTCCGGTGCCCCGGCAGACGCGGCAGCGGTGCCGGCGTCCGGTCCAGGTCCTTCGTGCCCCTTCGCCCTTGCACTGAGGGCACCTCACGCGACTCATGGGCATGTCTGTCCCTCCTGCTCAGGTGTGGGAGAAGCCGCTGATGACCCAGGTCACGAGCCCGTGGACGGTGAAGAGCACGGGCGTCTGGCCGAGGTAGACCCCGAAGAGGCCGACGCAGACCGCCTCCCAGGCGCGTACGTCGCGGGAGCGGACGAGGAGGACGGTGATGATCCCGAAGATCACCGAGAACGTGAACGCCACACCTTCGCTGATCACTTGTCGTCTCCTTTCAGCCCCGCGAGTGCGCGGTCGATGGCGGGCAGTTCCGGGGTCATAGCGGAGTGCTTCCGGGCCGTGGCCATGGCCTCTTCGGTCGTTGTCAGGTGCGATCGGGCACGGCTCCAACCGCCGTCCGGGCCGGTGCAGACGGCCACGCCCTGCTCCTCAGCGTTGATCGACTGGGCGACTGCCGCAGCGTCCTTGTTGAGGTCGCCGAGGGTCATTTCCGCCGTACCGGCGTCGTTGACCCGGTGGCAGACACGGCCGCCGAGTTGGGCCCGCAGAGCGGTGACACCGGGCCCGAGATCCGAGCCGACGCGCTGCCCCGCGACGACCAGGTGCAGGCCGAGTGCGGCGCCGAGCTGGGCCAGGCGGAGGAGGAGCGTGGAGCACTGCTCCGCCTCTGCCTTGCTCTCACGCCTGCCGTCGGAGAGATACAGCTCCGCGAGTTCGTCGACGATCACGACGACCGGCACAGGCCGCAGCTTGTCGGGGAGCTCCCAGATCGAGCGCACGCCCGCGGTCCGGCAAGTGCTCATGCGCTCCTGCATGTCGACCACGAGCGCGGTGAGCACCGCGACTGCTTCGCGCCGGCACGTCGTGAGCGCGCTCAGCCGGTCGGCGAACAGGCCGAGTTCCATCCCGCCCTTGCAGTCGATGCCGACCAGGGCGACCGGCTGCGGCGCGAGCTGAGTGATCAGCCGGGCCAGCAAGGTGGACTTGCCCGAGCGTGTGGCCCCTGCGATGAGCCAGTGCGGCACCATCCGCAGATCCATCACCCATGCCCCGCCGCTCTCCAGCGCGCCGATGAGCGCGGATAACAACGCGGTGGGAGCGGTCGCCAAGCCGGGGCGTTCCAGTGGATCACTGGCCGTCGCGGTCAGGAGCACAAGGCCGCGTTCCGGCGAGGTGACCCGTACGGCGTGAACCTTCCACGCATGCACGAGTGCGTCGGCCGCCTTCATGTAGGTCGCCGGGGTCTGGCCGGCGTGCAGCCGCACGATCACGGTCAGGCCCATGCGGGTAGCGCGCGGGAAGGAGATGCGCGGAGCCACCGGCCGCAGGGGATCGCCCTTGACCACCACGTCCCCGAGCAGCCCGCGCGGCGGGCGGCTGGACACCGCAAGGTCGTTGAGCATCGCGACTTTGCGCCAGGTGAACAGCACACGGCACGCGGTGACCGGGTAGCCGGTGACGTACCAGTGCCAGGCCGGGCGGTGCCGCCGCAGCAGGTCGGCGACGACGAATATCCAAGCGACCACGGCGAGCGCGAAGGCGAGCAGGATCGCACCCATCACGCACCGCCGCCCTTGACCTGAGCCGCGGCACCGGGCACCGGGGTCACCGCGTCGGCCCGGAAGCTGATTCCGTGCCGGTCACCCATCGACCAGGCGAACGCCACCAGGCCCGTGACCTTGACGATCTGACCTTCCTCGATGCCCTTCGGCTCACCGGCCACGGCGATCTCGATCACGGAGATGCGCCGCCGGTCCTGCCGCACCGTGACGGCCACGGTGTAGATCGTGTTGCCGTCGCGGTCCTTCTTCACCTCCTGTGTCTCGGAGTTGCTGATCTTCGCTTCGGGCGCGATGGCGCACCGCAGTACGCCCAGTCGCGCCGTGTCCACGGGAATGGACTGCATTGGTTCGGCCTCCTTGGCCAGTCCGGACGCCACGCTCAATGTGACGTCACTTGTTATGACGAGTGACAACTATGTGGTGCTGTACGGCGAGGGGTCAACTACTTATGCTGACGAGTGACGTCGCGTGTGCGACGTGGCTACGACTTCGACCCGAAGGTGCCGAGATGACGGAGATCCAGCGCCCCGGAGCGCTGTACCAGCAGGTTGCCGCCGCGATCCGGGAGGCGATCCTCTCGGGCGAGTACGCGCCCGGTGCCCCGCTCCCTTCGGAAGCCCAGCTCATGGAGCGCTACAAGGTCTCCCGCCCCACCGTTCGGAACGCAGTTTCCGCACTGCGCGCAGAGGGACTGATCGACGTCCGCCACGGCAAGGGCAGTTTCGTACGGGCCGACGGCCGCCCCGTCGTCAGCCTCGCCGGCTACGTGGGCCGCACGTCCGGCGGGAACTTCGTGCTCCACGGCGTGGCCAAGTGGCAACAGGCCGAGGAGCCGAGCACGTACCGCACACACGCCACCGAGGCCACAGCTCACCTCCTGGAGCTCCGCGCCGAGGAAGCGCTCTTCGGCTGTGACCGGCTGTTGATCGACCCCGCCACCGGGACGCGGGCGATGCACCGCATGCTGATCCCGTTCGCCACGGCCGAGGCCGTACCGGAGCTCGCCGAAGCGCCGGACGCCGACCCCGCGACCGCGTACGAGCTGCTGACGAAGGCCGGCCACAAGCTGTGGTGGTCCGAGACGGTCCGGGCCCGCATGCCACTCCCCGACGAGCGAACCGCACTGCGGCTGCCCGACGCCACCCCCGTCCTGCACCAATCCCGCGTCACCTGCGGCACCGACGACCAAGCCCTCATGCTCGAAGAGCTCCGCATCGGCGCGGACCGCGCCGAACTCAACTACCGGATCACCGCCGAGAAGCAGCCCACGCGACGCGCCCGCGCATGAGAGCCGTAGACCGGTCGAAACTTTCTCCACTTCCTCAAGGGCGCGCCTGCGGCGCGCCGGGACGCCCGGCCGCCCCGGCCGGGCGTGCGGCGTGGCCGCCGGTCCCGGCCGGTTGCCGGACGCCCCGCACCGCAGCACGTGCGAGGAGTTGAGGCGACGACCGGCCGTCGCGGGCCGAGGCGTTGCGGGCTGGGGGTCGCCGGCCTCCGAGACTTTAGGCAGCCACCATGGGGCGAGCCTCGAAGAACAGGGGGCCAATCGGGCACAACAGCGGGCAGGGCAGGTGCCTGCCCGATTCGCCGGGCCAGCGTAAGGCCCCCTGTTCACTCGCCCCATGGCAGCTCCAGCCCAAAGTCTCTCCAGCCGACGACGTGCCCACGTGCGGCACTCACCGGGGATACGGCCACTCACGACGCACCGCCGTCGCCGCCCGCCACAGCCTCCAGCAACCCCGCGAGCCGACCCACTGCGTCCAGCCGACCCACGACCCGCACGACCCCTCGCCCGCCGTCATCCGAAGACGCAACGGCCCGCACGTCCGATAACTCGAACCCGGCACCGAGCAGCGCCCGGTTCAACCGATCCGCAGCCTCCCGCGCATCGCGCCAGCCCGCCACGTAGTCGACGCCCGACACCCAGAGACCGGAGCCTGCGCCCACAACGCCGAGGCCATCGAACGGCCACTCCTCACCCACGCCAGTCAACCTGCTCACCCCTGCCCCGACCGAATGACGGATCATCAACTTCTTTTGGTCCAGGGCAGAAACGCAGCACAGCGGCCCCGGTACCATCAGGCACCGGGGACCGCTGCGTCCCCTCCCGGACCACCCCGGTTGCTGCCAGGCGCGGGGGTGGTCCGGTCTTATTTGCGGTTGTCCTACGCGGGCCGGTTTCTACGTGATGAACATCAGCCCGACTCCTCTGCCATGGAGGCCCGCGAGAAGCTGCTGCTCAGGTTCCGGAATTCTGTGTGTCCCGTCCGCCCTGCGTGCTTGAGGCTCCAGATCTCGGGCGCCTCTGTCCCATCCGAAGGATCGGACGCCTCCCAGCACGTCACACACTCCGCCTCATAGACCGGCCCGCCCCGAGAGGTGTCCGGGCTCAACGTCCACTCCGCGTAGCGCCAAACCGCCCGCGCCGTCATCGCCGCTCCTCTCGCCCCGAACCGCGGCCCCCACGCTCCACGTTCACTACGTCTGTCGCATTCACCCGCCGGGCGGGGCCAGTCTTGAAGACCAGCACGACCGACGGACCCCCTGAGCCGCGGCGGTCCGAACGCGCTGCCTTGACCTCCCGCCGCCGGCCCCGGTCGCTCACCACATCTCCACGCTGAAGCCTCAACGCCATCAGTCGCGCCATCACATCCACCGCCCCTCGTCGTCGAGGTCGAAGCGACAGACGACGCTCTTGCCGCCGCTCTCCCCAGGTGTCCACCAAACGCCGTCCGCCAGGGTGCGCACGATGTGCAGCCCCCGCCCGTGATCGGGTAACAGCGCTTCCGGCAGGTCCTCGGCCAAGTCCGGCCCGAAGCCGTCACCGAGCGGCAGCGTGGGCGGGTCGGAGTCTTCGTCGGCCACCTCCACGAACAGCCACCGCGGCCAGGAACGCAGAGTGAGCGTGATCAACGGGAGGTGGCCAGGCTCCATCCGACGGCGGCCGGTGATCGCATGCAGCACCACGTTGCCGACCAGCTCCGAGACGCACAGGCGCACGTCGTCGGCCAGGCGATCGATGCCCCAGCTCTTCACGGTCCCAACCGCCATGCGCCGAGCGGCGCGCGGAGTGTCCTCCGCATCCACAAGGAGTGTGAGCGCACGGAAGCGGCCCGCTGCTGCTACCCCAGCGCGCCCGACGGTTCCCACCTCTGCTGTCGGCAGTAAGCCACGTACGACCTTTCCGGTTTCCATGACACGATCGACCGTCCTCGGTCACGTCTGCCGGGGCTTTCCCGGCAGGGGCACCGAGGATGCACGCCCTGCGCCAGGTGTCGCTCCCCCCTCTTGGGGACCCCCCTCGTGGGTACACTCGCGAGACGGACACCGAAGAGAAGTCAGGTCAAATCATCACGGGGAAGTGAGATGACCGAAGTTGCTCCGACGCCGGCGGCACTCCCGCCGCACGTCCTCGAACGCGCCGACGTGCGCTCGGCGATCGCCAACCACGACTTCGGCGAGGTCTTCCGACTCGCCAGGCTCCACGGCAAGATCAGCTACGCCAAGATCGCCGAGGCCGTCGGCTACAAGCGCGAGCACATCGGCAAGATGGCCAGGGACGAAACCGAGGGCAAGGGCGTCCGTCCCCGGATCACCCAGTACCGCAAGATCCTTGAAGTGGTGGACGGGCTGCGCATCCCCGGCCACCTCGCCGGCCTAGCCCCACGTCCATGGGAGCTGGACCGGCAAGCAGAATCGTCCCGGCCGGAGGACCCGAGCACGTTGCTCGCACAGGGCGGCGCGGGGCTATGGGACATCGCCGAACTTTTACGGCAGACGGAGATGTCCAGCATCAACAGCGCAGCCCTGGAGTCCATCGAGCAGGGCATCGACCAGTTGGCCCGCGCCTACCCGTACGCCAACGCCGACTACCTGCACGAGCGCACTAGGAACGGCTTGCAGTACGTCGTGAAGCAACTCGAAGGCCGGACGACGTTGCGCCAACATCGCGAGCTTCTGGTCGACGCCGGATGGCTGTTCCTGCTGAACGCATGCGTCCAGTACGACCGGGGCCAACGAGAGGCCGCCAACCTGAGCAAGGCCGCCGCACTCCGCATCGGCGACGAGGCCGGCCACGGCGAGATCAAGGCATGGGCGTGGGAGATCGAGGCGTGGTTCGCCCTCACTCAGAGTCGATGGCAAAACATGCTCGACGCTGTCGAAGCCGGTCACGTCGCCGACCAGACACACTCCGTCGGTGTGCAGCTCTACGCGCACAAGGCCCGCGCCGCCGCCCGGATGGGAGACGCCCGGTTGGTCCGCGACTCCCTGGACGCCGGACGCGCGAGGCTGGACCGCCTTCCCCGCCCGGAGCACCCCGAACACCACTTCATCATCGACCCGGACAAGTGGGACTTCTACGAGATGGATGCCTACCGTCTCCTCGGAGACGACGAGCGCGCCGCCAACCACGCCCGGTCCGTGATCCGAATCAGCACCGGCCCCGACGGCACCGAGATCTCCCCCATGCGCGCCGCAGAAGCCCGCCTCACCCTGGGAGTGACCGCCGCCCGCACGGGCGACATAGACGAGGCCATCGGCATGGCCAACAAGGCACTCGACGCCGACCGGAAGTCACTCCCGTCCCTCCTCCTGGTCGCCAACGAGCTGGACAAGGAACTCCGCTCCCGCTACCCCCGCGAAACCGCGACACGGGACTTCCACGAACGCATCTTGACCATCACACGCGGCGCGAGCATCCCAGAGCTTCCGTTCTGATCACCGGCACGCACGGCTCGGTCCGGCTCTCATCGTGAATGGGCTCACGTCGCAGCCCTGCGCCGTCGATAGTTACTCCAGGGGAAGGCCCTTCGGCTGGTGACACATTCACCGAACTGCCTTCCGTGCTGCCCCGTTACACGGGATTCACGGGATCCTTGGCGGTCTAGGGCCGCCAAGGATGGCGCAGCCCTCGATTTCAAGCCAAGTCACCAAATTTGACCAGTGCTTGAGCTACTTCCCCTCGACGTGAAGATCTTTTGTGCTCGCGAACGTCAGCATGCATGCTCGGTCGCCGGATGTGCCGCCCTCCAGACGCTTCTCTGCGCCCATAGCGTGTCCGCAGCACGCCAGGGGCGATGAGCCGGCCGTGTCGGTGACCTTGTGACTGGCCGGCTCCGCATAAGTAGTGCCGAGCCTGCCGTAGCCCGACCTCGAACGGGCCAGGTCGGTGGACCGGGATCGCGGTTCACGAAGCGGGCGACTCGTGCGGCACGAGCGGGGTAAGTCGGCGTGGTGGTGCACCGGTAGCCGTGGTTTGAGCTGCACCTACCGCAGTGGCGGATTCGGCCAACCTGATGCAGGCGAACAACTGTGCGTACATGGCCAATGGACGGAATGTAGCATCTGCGTTCGACTGCGTGTCGATCACGGTGCGCGGCACCCCGGGGTGCCCGACATCCGGGGGAGTTTGGAATTGGGGGAGGGGTCTGTGATTTCTAGACGACGCAGGCACGGCCGATCAGCGGCGGGCCTGCTGGCGGCTTGGAGCTTGTTGCTTGCAGGAGCGCCAGCCAGTTATGCGGCGGGCGTAGTAGACACAACGGTCAGGACGGCCGCGCCGCAGGGGTCCTCTCAGGGGCCGCAGCCGACGGCTCGGCAGCGGGCTATGACTCTGAAGGAGCGACGCGCGCAGGTTGCGAGCGAGAAGGCACTCGGCCGTATGTCCTCTGCGGCGTTGCCGCGGGCGGGTAACTCCGCGCTCTCGAAGCCCGGAGGGAAGGTGAACCTTCGGGCGGAGGCCGCCGCCGAAGAGATCCCATACACGGCAGAAATTGAAGGGATCGAGGTATCGGACGCGAGCGGCAAACTTCGAGGATGGAACAAGGCAGCGGGCAGTCTGCACGGGTTCACTCCTCGAGATGGTGAAAAGTTCACCGTTAAGGGCTGGATCACCGCTGGGGGCATTGCCACCGGGTCGGCTCCGGTGAACGTGAAGTTGGGGTGGGTCTGCGGCGTCAACCTGAATGAACCGATACAAAACACGGTCGACACCCCCATGCCAACATGGCACTATTCTGCCCCCGTTACCGTATCGGCACCCTCACATCTCACCTCAGACGAGGGGACCCCGGTCAGCTTCTCGGTCACGTTCCAGAGAGGCGACTGCCTTGACGACATCAAGAGGAACGAGGCCAAGGCAAAACCTGACCCCTACGTAGCTCCGATGGGTTTCGACGTACGGGTGTTGGGCCAGGGGCTGGATGGTACCTACAGCCAGGCGCGCAGAGTCTTGGGCCTCGCACTCGCAGACCTCCCCGACAATCAGACCCTCGGTTCATCCTGTGGTTCCAACTCGGCCAGTGCGCCTACCTGCTCGGGCAGTCACGGGGTGGGGGTCAACACGGCGACCGGTGCGTTCTCCCAGGCGGTGACTGATACGTCCCTGCCGGGGACGATGCCGCTCGATCTGTGGCGAAGCTATTCGTCGAACAACGCGGCGTCGGGCTCGCTGGGGTCTGGTTGGTCTGCCTCGTGGGACGCGCGGCTGGATGTGCAGTCGAACGGTGATGTCGTTTTCCGCGCGGAGGACGGCTCCCGGTACCCGTTCGCGAAGACGTCCGACGGTTCCTACGCGTCTGAGGCGCATGTCGGTTCGACTCTGACGAAGACGGCCACCGGGTACGAGTTGAAGACTCGGGTGGGGAACACGACCGGTTTCGACGATTCCGGGAACATCACCGAGCGGCGAGACCGGCAGGGGCGCAAGACGTCGTTCGAGTACAGTTCGGGCCACCTCGCCGGGGTGACCACGAACACGGGCCAGCGTGCGACGTTCGCTTACTCCGGGAGCCTGCTCTCGGAGATCTCGCTGTGGGACGGCCGCAAGATCTCGTACGAGTACACCGCCGGTCGGCTCACCGGTTTCACCGGTCCCGACGGGAAGCCGGTGCGCTACGGCTACGACACGGGCGGGCGCCTGCAGTCGGTCACCGACAAGCGCGGAAACCAGGCCGTGCAGAACACGTATGACAGCCAGGGCCGTGTCACCGAGCAGCAGGCCGGTTTTCTTTCCGGAAGGATCTCGTTCGCGTACTCCGGCGGGGAAACCGACGTCACGATGCCGGACGGCGGGGTCTGGACCGACGTCCACCACGACAACGTCCTCCTCGCCCAGTACGACCCGTTCGGCAACAAGACCGCGTTCGAGTACGATTTCCAGCTCGACCCAGTAGCCGTCACCGACGCTCTGGGCAATCGGTTCAGCGTCGAATTCGATCCGCAGGGACGGCCGACGAAGTCCCGAGGACCGCTGACTTCCCAGAGCTGGGCGTACACCTCCACCGGCGGCCTCAATTACGCCCTCGACGGCAACGGGAAGATGATGCGGTTCGGCTGGGACTCCAAGAGTCAGCTGTGGACCATCATCGACCCACTCGGCGCCAGCACGGTGTTCACCTACACCCCTGCCGGCAAGCTGGAGTCGGAGAAGTCCCCTGAGGGGCGAAAAGCGGCATACGCCTACGACGCTGCAGGAAACCTCTCGTCGATCACGTCTGGTGGGGGTCTACGTCTGACGCGTTCGCATGACGCCGCGGGCCGCATCGAGACAGAGGTGGATCCGCGTGGGAACGTCGAAGGGGCGGACCCGGCTGACTACACGACCACATACACGTACGACGCCGGCGGCCGGGTCGCTTCGGCGAAGGACGCCAAGGGCAACGTCACGGCCTTCGCCTACGACGATGCCGGCAACCTGACGTCGACTACCGACAGCGCGGGAAAGATCACCGCCTATACCTACGACGCAGCGAACCGGCTGACCAAGACCACTGACGCCCTGGGGCGGGACTCGACCAAAACGTACGACGCCATGGGCAACGTCGCATCGGAAACCGATGCCGCGGGTGCCAAGACCACGTACGCCTACGACAAGGCCGGACGTCTGGTCAGCAAGACCATGCCGCGCGGTAACGTCGCCGGTGCGATCGCAGGCTCGTACACGTGGAAGTACGGCTACGACAAGGTGGGCAACCGCACCTCGGTCACCGACGCGGATGGCAAGACCACCAAGACCGACTACGACGCCGAGAACCGTCCGATCAAGGTCACCGATCCTCTAGGCCGGGTCCAGACCACCGCCTACGACGGTGCGGGCAATGTCCGGACGACCACGGACGCGCTCGGCAAGGTCGCCATCTACACGTACGACGGCAACAACCGGCGCCTGTCGGTCAAGGATCCGAGCGGCAAGACGATGAGCTTCGGGTACGACCGTGACGGCAACAAGATCTCCGAGACCTCCCCCCTGGGGCACAGGACGACCTTCGCATACGACGCGAACGGACGGCAGTCGGAGAGGACCGACCCGCGCGGCAACGTGACGGGCGCCGTCCCCGCCCAGTACACCTGGCGAACCGGCTATGACGCGGCGGGCAACGTCACGACACAGACCGACCCGCTTGGCAGCAAGGTCACGAGCACGTACGACACGGTCGGAAACCTGACCGAGCGCACCGATGCCCTCGGGAACAAGACCCTCTCCGTCTTCGACGCACTGAACCGCCCCACCAAGGTCACCGCTGCGGACGGCGGCACCACGCTCGTCGAGTACGACGCCCTCGGTCAGATGACCAAGCGGACGGACGCCAACCAGCAGTCCACGCTCTACGGCTACGACAACGTGGGCCGACTCGCCAAGATCACTGATCCGCTGGGCCGCTCGACGTCCTACGCGTACGACATCGAGGGCAACCGCACCAAGATCACCAATGCCCGCGGGCAGACCATCACCACCGACTACGGTCCGCGCAGTCTGCCGACAAAGACGACGTACTCGGACGGCACGCCGACCGTGTCCTACGGGTACGACGCGGCCGGCCAGACCACGTCCGTGACCGACGGCACCGGCACCCGGAGCCTCACCTACGACCTCAACGGCCGTGTGCTGACCATCAGCCAGCCGGGAGCGACCAAACCCTTCACCTACACCTACAACCCGAACGGCACCCTCGCCAGCCGCGCCTACCCCGACGGCCGCACCACTGCCTTCGCCTACGACAGCGACGGCCGAGTCACCGGCCAGACCACCAACGCCAAAACCTCGGCATACACCTGGGACGAGGCCGGCAACCTCACCTCCACCAAGCTCCCCACCACCACCACCACCGCCAGGACGGAGAGCCGCACCTACGACCAGGCCGGCCGCCTGGCCTCGATGACCGAGGGCAACGGCAACCGGACCTTCGAACGCGACGCAGCCGGCCGCGTCATCAGCGACACGTTCAAAGACCTCGCCACCACAAAGCCCGCCACCCGCTACGGCTACGACGCCGCAGGACGACTGACCCGCACGTGCACCGACACCGCCGGCGGCGGCACCTGCCTGACCGGGACCACCGGCGAGACGTACACGTACGACAAGGTCGGCAACCGGCTCACCACCCAGTCCGCGACGGCGACGACCACCAACACCTACGACGCCGCCGACCAGCTCACCCGCAGCATCACCGGCACCATCACAAGCGACTTCACCTACGATGCCGACGGCAACCTCACCAAGAACTCCGCCGGCACGTACGCCTACACGGCCGAAGGCCGCGTGAAGTCCGCCACCATCGGGACCAAGGCCTGGACCTACGGCTACGACGCCGACGGCAACCGCACCAGCCTCACCGTCGACGGAGCCCTGCAGCGCACCGCCTGGTGGGACGTCAACAACAAGCTGCCGGTGATCGCCAGCGAGCGGACCGCCACCGGAACGCTCATGGGGAACTACGAGTACGACCCCCTCGGCACACCGCTGGCCATGGACAACACGAAGGGCTCGTACTACTTCCAGAACGACCGTCAGGGCTCCGTGACGGCCGTCTACGACGCAGCGGGCACCGAAAACTACACGTATGCATACGGCCCGTGGGGAGCCACCAAGGGCACCGCCGGCATCACCGGAGGCCAGACCAGCCCCTTCGGCTACACCGGCGAGTACAAGGACCCGTCGACATCCAACTGGCTGTACCTGCGCGACCGCACCTACAACGACGCCACCGGCCGCTTCAACACGCCCGACCCTGAACCCACCAGCCCGGGCAGCGCGAACTCGTCTGCCTACGCCTACGCCAACAACGACCCGATCAATCAGTCAGACCCGTCGGGCCGCTGCCCCCTCTGCATATCGGCGGGAATTGGCGCCGTCATCGGTGGCGTCGTCGAGGGCGGAATCTACAGCTGGCAGCACCGAAACGACGGTCAATTCTCATGGGGCGGCTTTGCGGAGGCCACCGGGCGAGGGGCGGTAATCGGCGGCCTGGCCGGTGCACTGATGCCCGGTGCCGGCAACGCCGTTGTAAGGGGACTCGGGCTGACCGGGGGGCGCGCCCTCGCGACATCCACCGGTGTAAACGCAGCGGTCGGGGCTGGATTCTCCTGGGGTGTCAACACAGCACTGTGCCGACCGACCGACCCGTGGGATCTGGTGCTCGGGGCAGCAGGCGGCGGGGCCAGCAGCCTGATCGGCCCCGCTATGAGCTGGTTCCGCGGCCTCTTCGTGCCGAAGGTCATCGTCTCGGCCCACTCCGGCATTTCCGCAAATGCTTTCAGGGCTCTACGGGCAGGCGAAGGTCCTTCTGCAAGTCTCGTTCGACCCGGAGGAAAGGGAAGTGTTCTACCGTGGCAGCATATCGCCTATAGCGCAGATGACTCCCCCTGGATCTCACTCACTGCTGACCCAAAGGTGATGTACGGAATCTACGGTGCGGGAAGTGCGAAGAATCCGAGTAGCGGTGCGCAGGGATACATTGCCGTCGACCTGAGTAGAGTCTCCTCCGAGGTGGTTCATGCGTGGGATAACGTTTCTGTTCCCTCTCATGTGCTAGACATGTACGGCATCGACGTCGCGGAGACGGCATTTCGAGATAAGGAAATTCTGGTGAAATTTCGACTGCCGAGTGAAGCGAGCGTCCACTACTGGCCGCCGGGGACAAGCTTGGAAAAGATCCTGGCGGATCTGGGTAGGGGATAGAAATGGGAGACTCGGAGAATTCCGATGAGCCGTACTGGACGATGTACGTTGGCGGCGATCCGGTTGGCCGTCTCTACCTGACTACCCCTGACCAGCCGTGGATCAGATGTCGCTTCGTGCCGCTTGAGGCTTGGGGCTCCGTCCAGGGCCTCTTTGAACTCCACAATCAGGCGGCCAAGGAAGGATTCCCGCCGGAGAAGGCATCGGCTACAAGGGAAATCCTTGACAGGGGAGTGGAACTCCGTCCTTCAGTGCGAGAGCTAGGGGAGTCCTTCCGGCCGTTCATGGTCTACGTGGAGGGGAGCACCGCCAGGTTCCGTCCATAGGGTGTCGGCCGGGGCAACTGGTGCCTCGGCCGCGGATCGGCTCACGGCCACGCATGGGCGGTCAGCACTCCACGTCTCCGGACGGTGCCATCCACATCGGACCAAGTTCGTATGCAGAAGCGCCCCAGATCTTCGAGGATCTGGGGCGCTTCTGTCCATGCAAGGCGCAGGTCTTACGCGGCGGCGGGCACGGCGACCTCTCGCTCGACGCCGGCCAGCCGACGCGGAGTCGTACCGGGCGCGGTCGCGGATGTTCTCCCGCGCCGACACGATCGCAGGAGTTGCAGCACCTTCTGGTCTATGCGTTCTTGGGCGCAGCCTGCTGGACGACATCGAAGGACCACAGGGTCGAAGCCGTGGCGGCCGGCTTTGGCTGCTCACCGCTCTCCCCGCTGCCGCCCTGGTGCGCTGCCTTCATGGGGCCCTCAAGCCAGGCCTGGAAAGACTCCTCATCGCGCCACCGCGTGTAGACGAGGTAGTTGTCAGTGCCTTCGACCGGGCGGAGGAGCTCGAACCACTCGAAGCCGTCGGAGCTCTCGACCGCGTGGGCGCGGTGCGCGAAGCGCTTCTCCAGCGTCTCACGCTGCTCGGCCGGCACGGTCAGTACGTTGATCTTGACTACGCTCATGGGCCCCATCCTGCCGCAAGTATTGTCAGGAGGAAGTGAGCGGCTTAGTGATACATCAGCGCACCTGTTGCGGGCGCAGCAGCTCGAACCACTCGAAGCCGTCGGAGCCCTCCACGGCCCCGGCGCGGGACGCGAAACGCTGCTCCAGGACCTCGCGCTGCTCGGCCGGGACGGTCAGGACGTTGATCTTCACGATGCTCATGAAGGGCAGGATATGACCGCTGCGGAGACGACCCTTCCCACGGACGCCGTCCAGGCGCTCGCCGGGCGCTGGCTGGCGCGGCTCGGGGACGACGACTTCGTCTGTTCGCCCGCCGGGCTCTGGCTGGCCCTCGGCGCGGTCGCGGCCGGGGCGGGCGGCGACACCGCGAAGGAGTTCGGGGCGCTGCTCGGGGTGTCCGGGGAGGCGGCCGCCGGGGCCGTGACCGGCGTGGCCCGGGCGCTGGGCGCGAACGACGCGCTGGCCGTGGCGACCGGGGTGTGGAGCCGGGTGTCGGTGTTCGAGGCGTACCGGGAGGCGCTGCCGGGGGTCGGGTTCGGGGTTCTCGACGGGCAGGGGCCGATCGACGCGTGGGTGCGGGCGGCGACCGACGGCATGATCGACCGGCTGCCGCTCGCCCTGGGGACGGGCGCCGATCTTGCCCTGGTCAGCGCGCTCGCCCTGAAGGCGGTCTGGCGCGCCCGGTTCGCGCCCTCGCGCACCCGGGACGCGCCGTTCACCGACGGGTACGGCGACACCGCCGACGTGCCCACCATGCACCAGCTGATCCCCGCCTCCTGGGCGTGGCGGGTCGGCGGGGCGACGGTCGTGGAGCTGCCCTGCGAGGGCCCGGAGGAGACCGCGCTGCGGGTGCGGTTCGTGCTCGGCGAGGAGCGCGACGGACCGGCCGAGGCGCTGCCCGCGGCCTGGGCGCCGCCCCGTCGGCGCGAGCCGGTGCGGGCCGAGGCCGTGGACCTGTCGCTGCCGCGCTTCTCCGTCCGTACCCGCATCGACCTGTGCGCGCAGCTCGCCGGGCTCGGCGTCGGCGCGGCGACCGACCCGGCGCGGGCCGACTTCTCCGGCCTCTCCCCGGTGCCGCTGCACATCTCCGACGCCGCGCAGGAGGCGTATGTACGGGTCGCCGAGGAAGGCGTGGAGGCCGCCGCGGTCACCGCCGTGGTGATGACCCGCGGCGCGGCCCCGCCCCGGATCAAGCAGACCGAACCGATCGCCTTCGACCGCCCCTTCGGCTTCGCGGTGCTGGACGCCGCCGGCGAGACGCCGCTCTTCGCCGGCTGGCAGTCCAGCGCCCCCGAAGCCCGCTGAAACGGGGCTATGCGACGACGCGGGCGATCAGCATGCCGTCGTAGCCCTTCACGCCCACCGTCTGGAAGGCCGTCGCGTCCAGCCGGGGCTCGCGGGAGACCAGCTCGAACATCTCGCGGGTGCCGGTGACGGCGGCGTCGTCCGGGTGCGCGGAGGTGATCTTCCCGCTGCGCACCACGTTGTCGACGATGATCAGGCTGCCCGGCCGGGACAGCTTCAGCGCCCAGGCCACGTAGTGCGGGTTGTTGGCCTTGTCCGCGTCGATGAAGGTCAGGTCGAACGGGCCCACGTCCTCGGCCTCCAGCAGCGGCAGGGTCTCCAGGGCCGCGCCGGTGCGCACCTCGACGACCTTGTCCAGGCCGGCCCGCGCGATGTTCGCGCGGGCCACGTCGGCGTGGTGCGGGTCGTACTCCAGGGTGATCAGCCTGCCGTCCGCGGGCAGCGCCCGGGCCAGCCAGATCGTGCTGTACCCGCCGAGCGTGCCGATCTCCAGGATGCTGCGGGCGCCCTGCGCGGCCGCCAGGAGGTGCAGCAGCTTGCCCTGGTTGGGAGCCACGTTGATCGCGGGCAGCCCGCCGGCCGTGCTGTCGGCGAGCGCGGCGGCCAGGGCCTCGTCCGCCGGGGCGAGCAGATCGGTGAAGTAGCCGTCCACAGCGTTCCATTGATCCTGTGTCATGCGGCCGAACGTACCCCAGCGCGCCGCCGCCGAAGGCGTATCAACACGAACGCCGCGGCCGCGGCGGCCGCTGCGAACGGGACGCCCGTCACCGTCGCGAGCCAGGCCGGCATGCCGCCGAACATCTGGAGCCGGTCGTTGTACGTGACCTCCCGGTACGGGGTGTCGGCGTCGGCGGCGCGCAGCACGTGGTCGCCGTCGATCCGCGCAGGGTTCGGGAACTCCTGGTCGATCTGCGTGAGATAGACCGGCTTGCCCTCGGTGAGCGCGGCCACCGGCCCCTCAGGGGTGATCTTGCCCGCGAACTTGACCTCCGGCTTCTTGCCGCCGATCGGGGCCTGCGGCTCCATGCGGTGGTCGGCGAGCACGTACAGGCCGAGCGACTGCGGGTTCTTCGCCAGCCTGGACAGGCGCATCGGGTAGACGAGTTCATGGCTGGCGAAGCGGATCTTCAGCGGGTCCAGCTCGCCGTACAGCGTCGCGTTCTTCTCGTCGGGCGCGAGGCGGACGGCGACGTACTCCCACTTCATGTCGACGTACGGTCGGAGCGCGCCCGACAGTTGGTCGGACAGCTCGAAGCCGTTGGTCTTCAGCCAGCCGCTCAGCGCGTTCGGGTCGGTGGCGGTCAGCCGTGCCACGTCGAACGGGCCGAGGCGCTCGCGCCCGACCACGCCGACGCCCGGGTCGCCCGCGCCGGGCAGCGGGGGCGCCCCCGCGCCGTCGGCGGTGGTGTCGGCGAACGGCCAGTCGCCGTTGCGCGGCCAGAAGTAGTACCGGTCCTTCTCCTCGGGCCGGGTGGCCCACGCGAGGTCGGTGAAGACCTGCGGGTCGCCGAGCTCCACGTCGGCCCGGTCCGGCACCGGCATGATCCAGGCGGCCTGCTTGGCGTTCCCGCGCACGGTGAAGCGCATGACGATCTGCTCGGTGCGCCCGTTCCAGCGCACCACCGAGGTCTCCCGGTCCACGCCGATCTGCTGGTCGTGGCCGGGCACCATGGCGCCGCAGCCGCACGCGTACGCCGGAGACACCAGCGAGCCGAGCTGCAGCGCCAGGAGCGCGAACACCAGTGCCAAGATTCTTTGTCTGCCCCACGTCATGGGGTGTGAGACTACCGATCGGAGCAATCGGTTCCGGCCACGGGCCGTGGCTTCGCCGTCGGCCGCGCCGGGTGCCTCAGATCCGGACCTGGAGTTCCTTGATGCCGTTGAGCCAGGCCGCGCGCAGCCGGCGCGGATCGCCCGCCAGGGACAGGCCGGGCAGTTCGTCGGCGAGCGCGTTGAAGATCAGGTCGATCTCGTTGACGGCGAGCGACTTGCCGAGGCAGAAGTGCGGGCCGCCGCCGCCGAATCCGAGGTGCGGGTTGGGGTCGCGGGTGATGTCGAAGACCTCGGGGTTCTCGAAGACCTCGGGGTCGTTGTTGGCGGAGGAGTAGAACAGCCCCACCCGGTCGCCCTTCCTGATCTTCTGGCCGCCGATCTCGGTGTCCTGGGTGGCCGTGCGCTGGAAGGAGACCACGGGCGTGGCCCAGCGGACGATCTCCTCGGCGGCGGTGGCCGGGCGCTCGCGCTTGTAGAGCTCCCACTGGTCGGGGTGGGTGAGGAAGGCGTGCATGCCGTGGCTGATGGCGTTGCGGGTGGTCTCGTTTCCGGCCACGGCGAGCAGCAGCACGAAGAAGCCGAACTCGTCGGAGGACAGGTTGCCCTGGCCCTCGGCGGCGACGAGCTGGGTGACGATGTCCTGCGCCGGGCACTCCTTGCGGGCGGCGGCCATGTTCATGGAGTAGCCGATGAGCTCCATGGCGGCCTCGGCGCCGATCTCCTCGGTGATCGCGTACTCGGGGTCGTCGTACGCGATCATCTTGTTCGACCAGTCGAAGATCCGGGACCGGTCCTCCTGCGGTACGCCGATCAGCTCGGCGATGGCCTGGAGCGGGAGTTCGACGGCGACCTGGGTGACGAAGTCGAAGGAACCGTCGGCGGCCGCGTTCCGCTTCGCCTCGGCGACGATCGCGCGGGCGCGCTCGCGCAGGGCGGTCTCCAGGGTGCGGATCGCCCGGGGGGTGAAGCCGCGCTGGACGATCTGACGGACCCGGGTGTGCTCGGGGGGGTCCATGTTGAGCATGATCAGCTTCTGGACCTCGATCTGGTCCCGGGTGATGTGCTCGTTGAAACGGATCACCGCGGTGTTCTCGGTGGACGAGAACAACTCCGGGTGGGTGGAGACGTACTTGACGTCCGCGTGCCGGGTGACGGCCCAGTACCCCTCGTCGTCGAAGCCGGTGATCCCGCGCGGCTGGGGGCACCACCAGACGGGCGCGGTCTGCCGCAGCTGCGCGAACTCCGGGAAGGGGATGCGGTCCTGGAGAAGGTCGGGGTCGGTGGCGTCGAACCCTTCGGGGAGATGGGGGCAGGGCATCGCGGCACACTCCATGTCTGATGGCCCGTCAGAAGTTGCCGGAAAGGTAGTAACGAGTTCTACAAGTCGCAAGGGTCGCGGCGGGAACTGTTGCCGGAGGGGGCGCGCGTAGAGCAGCGCGGAGCGGTGCACAACCCTTGCGTACCCGGGGTAGCAGTCATAAGACTGCACTGAGAACTAGAACGCGTACTAGTTCCCCGGGGTGGGCGCCGGGACGCCCCCGCCGGATGCGAGGAGAGGACGAGCTCATGGCCGCGGAACCCGTCATCGTCGAAGCAGTACGCACCCCCATCGGCAAGCGCGGAGGCGCGCTCGCCAATCTGCACCCCGCCTACCTCCTGGGCGAGACCTACCGGGAACTCCTCGGCCGCACCGCGATCCAGCCCGACTGCGTCGAGCAGATCGTCGGCGGCACGGTCACCCACGCCGGCGAGCAGTCCATGAACCCGGCGCGCAACGCCTGGCTCGCGATGGGGCTGCCGTACGAGACCGCGGCCACCACGGTCGACTGTCAGTGCGGCTCCTCGCAGCAGGCCAGCCACATGGTCGCCAACATGATCGCGGCCGGGGTCGTGGACGTCGGCATCTCCTGCGGCGTCGAGGCGATGTCCCGGGTCCCGCTGGGTTCCGGTTCCAAGCACGGGCCGGGCAAGCCCTTCCCGGACGAGTGGAACGTCGACCTGCCGAACCAGTTCGAGGCCGCCGAGCGCATCGCCCGCCGGCGCGGCCTGACCCGCGAGCGCGTCGACTCGCTCGGGCTGCTCTCCCAGGAGCGGGCCGCGATCGCGTGGTCCGAGGAGCGGTTCAAGCGGGAGACCTTCGCGGTCCAGGTGCCGACGACGGAGGAGGAGCAGGCCGCCGGGCAGGGGATGTGGCGGCTCGTCGACCGTGACGAGGGGCTGCGGGACACCTCGATGGAGGCCCTGGAGCGGCTCAAGCCGGTCATGCCGACCGCCGTGCACACCGCAGGGAACTCCTCGCAGATCTCCGACGGGGCGGCGGCCGTCATGTGGGCGTCCAAGCGGATGGCCCGCGCGCTGAAGCTGAAACCTCGCGCCCGGATCGTCGCCCAGGCGCTGGTCGGCGCGGACCCGCACTTCCATCTGGACGGGCCGATCGACGCGACCCGGGCGGTGCTCGGCAAGGCCGGGATGTCGCTGAAGGACATCGACCTGGTCGAGATCAACGAGGCGTTCGCGTCCGTGGTGCTCAGCTGGGCCCAGGAGTTCGAGTCCGACCTGAACGGCCTGGAGAAGGTCAACGTCAACGGCGGGGCGATCGCGCTCGGGCACCCGGTGGGGGCGACCGGGGCGCGGCTCATCACCACGGCGCTGCACGAACTGGAGCGGCGGGACAAGGAGTTCGCGCTGATCACGATGTGCGCGGGCGGGGCGCTGGCGACGGGGACGATCATCCAGCGGCTCTGAGTGGCCGTGAGTGGCCGTGAGCGGCTGTGAGCGGCTGTTTCGGGTATGCCGCAGGCCCCGTCTCCGAGGGGGAGGCGGGGCCTTGCGGTGCTGCGATGCGGCGGCTTACGGCTCGGTGCGGCCGGTTGTCGGCTTAGTACCAGCCGTTGGCCTGCCAGAACGCCCAGGCGCCGTTCGGGGAGCCGTAGCGCTCGTTCATGTAGTTGAGGCCCCACTTGATCTGGGTGGCCGGGTTGGTCTTCCAGTCGGAGCCCGCCGAGGACATCTTCGACGCCGGCAGGGCCTGGACCAGGCCGTACGCGCCGCTGGAGGAGTTGGTGGCGGTGGGGTTCCAGCCGGACTCGTGCTCCACGATCTTGCTGAACGACGCGAACTGCGCGGCGGGGACGATCTGCTTGGCGATCGACTTGGCGTCGGTGGGAGCGGCCGAGGCCGAAGCCGTCGTGCCGAGAACCGCACCCGAGGCGCTCAGCAGCACGGCTGCGGAGACGGCGAGGGTCTTCTTGCGGTTGTTGGCACGGGTGGCGATGGAGCGGAACAAAACGCGACCTAACGTCGGGGACTGGGGCTGTCGCCGGGCGTTTCAGGCAAGCCGGAACCAGAGCCCGGGAGACCCGGGAACTGGGGGAGTGGCCTGTCCGAGGCGCTGCGCTGGTTGCGCTGCTGCCCGGCGACGACTCCAGAGAAGCAGGGTCCGGAAGCCCTGGCAATCACCCCCTCTTACTACGGAGGCTCGCAGATGGGGCCTCTGGGTAGGGGGTGGGAAATGTCCGAATAAGGGCAGGTGGGGGCGGGTTGTCAGGGGGTGAGGCGGGGCCTCGGAGGTCTACTATCCCGGGTCGAATGTGACCTAGGTCCTGTGGGGCGGCTCACCGGGGAGGGGCCGTTCAGGGGCCTCGAATGTGACCTGGGCCTCGAAGTTCGCACGGCGGGTGGCGCGTCGGAGGGCCTTCAGGAGGGGTCCGCCGACGGTCAGGGTGAGGACGACGGTGAGGGCGGCGCGGCCGAGGTCCCAGCCGAGGGAGGTGGTGAGCACGTAGACGGCGAAGCGCAGCAGGTTCTCGTGGACGGGGGCGCCGGGGACGAAGTCCGCGCCGGTCTGACCGGCGACGACGGGCCAGCCGTACAGGTTCATGACCGTGCCGTACGCGAACGAGGCGAGGAAGCCGTACGCGGCGAGGAGCAGCAGCTCGGCGCGGCCGCGGAGCGCGGCGCTGTGGGGGAGCAGGCCCGCGCCCATCGCGAACCAGGCCATGGAGAGCATCTGGAACGGCATCCACGGGCCGACACCGCCCGTGAGCAGGGCGGACGCGAACATCGTCACGGAGCCCAGGACGAAGCCGAAGCCCGGGCCGAGGACGCGGCCGCTCAGCACCATGAGGAAGAACATCGGCTCCAGGCCGGCCGTGCCCGCGCCCAGCGGGCGCAGCGCCGCCCCGACCGCGGCGAGGACGCCGAGCATCGCGACGGCCTTGGCGTCCATGCCGCTGTCGGCGACGGTCGCCACGACGACGGCGACGAGGAGCGGGAGCAGCGCGGCGAAGAGCCAGGGCGCGTCGGCGGCGTGCGAGGTGACGGCGGAGTCGGCGTCGGCGAGCAGGGGCCAGCCGAAGGCCATGAGCCCGAGGAGGGAGATCAGGGCGATCGCGGCGGCTGAGCGGGGGCCGAGGCGGAGGGGGCGCTGGCTCATGGCCGGAGGGCCTCCCTCACCTGGGCGACGGTGAGCCAGGGCTCCGGGGCGAGGATCTTCGCGACCTGCGGGGCGAAGGCGGGGGAGGAGACCACGACCTCGGCGGTCGGGCCGTCCGCGACGACCTCGCCGCCGGCCAGGATCACCACGCGGTGCGCGAGCTCGGCGGCGAGCTCGACGTCGTGGGTGGCCAGCACGATCGCGTGCCCCTCGGCGGCGAGACCCCGCAGCACGTCGACGAGCCGGGCCTTCGCGGCGTAGTCGAGGCCGCGGGTCGGCTCGTCGAGGAGGAGCAGGGGCGGGCGGGCGGTCAGGACGACGGCCAGCGCGAGGGCGAGGCGCTGGCCCTCGGAGAGGTCGCGGGGGTGCGTGTCGTCGGCGACGCCGGGGAGGAGGGCGGTGACGAGGGCGCGGCAGGTACCGGCCGGTGCGGCCGCGTCGGAGTCGGCGGCGTCGCACTCGGCGGCGACGGTGTCCGCGTACAGGAGGTCCCGGGGCTCCTGCGGGACGAGCCCGACGTGCCGGATGAGCTCGCGGGGGTCGGTGCGGTGGGGGGTGTGCCCGGCGACGAGCACGCTGCCGGAGGTCGGCTCGACCATCCCCACGAGGCTGCTGAGCAGGGTGGACTTCCCGGCCCCGTTCCGCCCCATGAGCGCGACGGTCTCCCCGGCGCGGACGGAGATGTCGACCCGCCGCAACGCCTCGACCCGCCCCCGCCGCACGCCGAGGCCACGCACGTCGACGAGCGCGGGGTGGGACGCGAGGGGCCCGGCGGCCCGCCGCCGGAAGAGCCCCCCACCCCACCCCTTCCCGAGACCCTGCCGGGGGCTGGTGGGGGGCGAGGGCACGGGGGTGCCGGGCCGGGTGGCCGGCGAGACCTGCGGCCCGCCGACCGGGCGGCCGGGCGTCCCGGAAGGCCCAGGGTCTCCGCCCCCGGGCCCCGCCTCGGCCTGCGGCCCGTCGGTCGCCCCTGCTGCCCCGGGGGTTCGGGGGCGGAGCTCCTGATTTCGGGAAGGGGCGGGGTGGGGGAGGAGGCCCGCGGGGCTGATGCCCTGCAGGCGCGTGCGTAGGGGCGGCGACGCTCGGCGGGCGTTGCGGATGGTCAGGGGCAAGGGGTGCCAGCCGGCTGTGCGGCCCAGGGCCACCACCGGGGGGTGGATGTCCGAGACCGACATGATCGACTCGGGGGTGTCCATCAGCGGGGGCTCCCCGCGGCCGGGGAGCAGGATCACCTGGTCCGCGTACTGGATCACGCGCTCCAGGCGGTGCTCCGCCATCAGGACCGTCGTGCCCAGGTCGTGCACCAGGCGCTGGAGGACCGCGAGGACCTCCTCCGCCGCGCCCGGGTCCAGAGCCGACGTCGGCTCGTCCAGGACCAGGACCTTCGGGTGCGTGGTCAGGACCGAGCCGATCGCGACCCGCTGCTGCTGGCCCCCGCTCAGCGTCGCGATCGGGCGGTCCCGCAACTCCGCCAGGCCCAGCAGGTCCAGCGTCTCCTCGACCCGCCGCCGCATGACCGCCGGCGCGAGACCCAGCGACTCCATCCCGTACGCCAGCTCGTCCTCGACCGTGTCCGTGACGAAGTGGGCCAGGGGGTCCTGGCCGACCGTGCCCACCACGTCCGCCAGTTCCCTCGGTTTGTGCGTGCGCGTGTCCCGGCCCGCCACCGTGACCCTGCCGCGCAGCGTTCCGCCCGTGAAGTGGGGTACCAGACCCGACACCGCACCCAGCAGCGTCGACTTGCCCACCCCCGACGGGCCCACCAGCAGGACCAGCTCGCCCTCCGGGATCGTCAGGGTCACCCGATCCAGGGCCGGTGTGGGCTCGTTCTCGTACGTGACCCCGACGTTTTCGAAGTGGATCATCCCTACGCCTCCTTCGCCACCGGTGCCACCCATGCCGGAAGCAAGCCCGGCAGCACCCCCAACGCCGGCCACACCGGCAACTCCGGGGCCACCAGCGGGACCACCCCGGGGTGCAGCGCCTCCGGCGCGTACCCGTTCGCCCAGATCATCAGCGCCGCCACCGCCACCCCTGAACCCGCGACCAGCCACGCCCGCACCCCCCACCGGTCCGGCCGGTACCGGCTCCGCGCCGCGCGCCGGCCGCCGAGGCGCAGGCCGGCCACCGCCGCCGCCAGCCCGACGCACAGCAGCGGCAGCCCATACCCCGCGCCCTCCGCCGCCAGCAGCCCGTACGTCCCCGCGCACACGCCGAGCAGTCCGCCCAGCGTCAGTGCGTTCGTCGTCCGCCTCACCGCCGTCGGCACCTGCGCCGTACGCCCGTACCCCCGCGCGTCCATCGACGCGGCCACCGCGATCGACCGCTCCAGCGCGCCCTCCAGGACCGGCAGCCCGATCTGCAGCACCGCCCGCACCCCGCCCGCCGACCGCCCCCGCAGCCGCCGCGCGGTCCGCAGCCGGGCCACGTCCGCGACCATGTTCGGGGCGAACGTCATCGCCACCACGACCGCGACGCCCGCCTCGTACAACGCCCCCGGCAGCGACTTCAGCAGCCGCGCCGGATTCGCCAGCGCGTTCGCCGCGCCCACGCAGATCAGCAGGGTCGCCAGCTTCGCGCCCTCGTACAGCGCGAACACCAGCTGCTCCGCCGTGACCCGGCCCCCGATCCGCACCCCCTGCGCCCACGCCGGCAGCGGAAGCTCCGGCAGCGTGAACAACACGTCAGAGCCCGGGATCGACGAGCCGAGCACCACCGTGAACAGCACCCGCGCGCCCACCACGAACAGACCCAGCTTGACGAACGCCCCGTACGAACGCGCCCACGGCGCATCCGTGCGGCGGGCCGCCACGACATAACCCGCGACCGCCACGATCAGGCCGAGCAGCAGCGGGTTCGTCGTCCGGGACGCGGCCGTCGCAAGGCCCAGGGCCCACAGCCACCAGGCCCCGGCGTGCAGCGCGTTGGAACGGTTCGCCTCGGGGGCGCGGAGCGAGTTCACCGAGAGGTCAGCCGCGCCGGCGGCGGGCCTGCCACAACCCGGCCGCGCCGAGCGCGAGTACGGCCGCCGCCCCCGCCATGATCCCGACCGACGGACCGCCGGAGCCGGAGGACGACTTCTCCGCGACCGGCGAGGCGTTCCCCTTCGACGGACGCGCCGTCGCCGGCCCCTCCACCTGCTCCCCGCAGCCCTTCACCGGGTACCCCGAGATCCCGCACAGCAGCGCCTCGCTGTTGTACCGCAGCGGCTTCGCCACCGCCGCCAGCGCCTCCGCGCTCGTCCCGTCCACGCCGATCCGCGCGCAGCCGGTGCGTCGCTCCGGCGGCGTCTCGCCGGACGGCGCGTCCTCGGGCGTGCCGAAGTCGACGACCACGGCGACCCGCTTCGTCCCCGCCTTCGCCGGCGTGTCCGCGCAGATCGCCGCGAAGTCCGGGGCGTTGCGCGGCTGCGTCGAGTCGGAGGAGTCCACGCTGACCGCGAAGCGGAATCCGTTCACCGCGCCGTCCGCCGGGCGGGCCGTCGCCGGGCCCTGCGAGGCGTACGTCCACTTACCCGCGCCGCTCTCCCAGAACGACCAGTAGCGGTACCCGGCCGCCTGCGCGGGCGCCGCGGCGAACAGCGACAGCAGCAGGCCCAGGAGCAGGGCGGCGACACCCCCCGCGTATCCCGTCTTCCTCACTTCTTGCGACCGCTCAGCAGGAACCCGATGCCGACCCCGACGACCGTGCCGATGCCGATGATCCACCACATGTCGAACGAGCCCTCGTCCTCCTCGTGGTTGGCCGTCGTCTCCGGCCCCTGCGGCGCGGGGCCGGTCGCGTTGAGCGCCTCGACCAGGTCCGTGCCGCCGAACTTGTGCGGGTCCGCGCCCATCGCCTTCGCCGCGAAGATCAGCTGCGCGTACGCGGCCGGGCCGCCCGTCCTCGCCCACGCGGGGGCGTTCTGCTCCAGCCAGGCGAGCGCCCCGGTGGCCTCCTTCGTGTGGCCGGAGGCGCCGAGCGCGACGACCGCGTCGGCGGTGTTGCCGAAGTCGGGCTGCTCGGTCGGGTCGGCCGCGCCGGGCATCGGCGGGCTGGTGAGGTGGCCGGTCTTCGCGAGCGCGGCGGCCAGGTAGGACGCGCCGTTGAGCGCGGCCCGGTCGATCGTCTGCGGCGTCTTGTCCTCGCAGCTCGGGTTCTGCTGCGGCTGCACGTTCCCGGCGATGATGCCCTTGCCGAGCCCGGCGAGCGCGGCGGCGGCCGTGGCGTCGGCGTTCGCGAACAGCTTGCCGGTCTTGTCCGGCTGGTAGGCGAACGCGCCGGGGCCCGCCTTGTCGGAGCACGGCAGGGCGAAGGTGAGCAGCGCGTCGTACGGGGTCCTGCCCGTCGCCGTCTTCACGTCGCCGGGCTTCTCGCCGATCGCGGCGAGCGCCCCGATGACGATCGAGGTGGAGTTGGCGTCGCTCGGGCTGCCGGGGTTGTAGCCCCAGCCGCCGTCGGGGTTCTGTATGCCCTTCAGCCAGCCGGCGGCCGCCTTGAACGCCTTGGTGACCGGGTCGGTCTCCGCGCCCTTGACGGCCGGCGGCCGCTCCGTGCCCGCGAGCGCCTGGGCCGCCACGGCGGTGGCGTTGGTGTCGAGCATCGTCGCCGGGTCGCAGGTCTTGGCCGGGTTCGGGCGGTACGAGGTGAACGCGCCGCTGTCGCACTGCTGGGCCATCAGGAAGTCCACGGACTCCTGGGCGGGCTCGATGCCGACGGAGTGCTGCGCGATGAAGGCGAGCGACTGCCGCCAGACGCCGTCGTACGTGGGGTCGTTGGCGCCGTACAGACCGGACGGGATCACCGGGGACGGTACGGGGGAGGGCGCGGCGGTCGCGGCGGGGGCGGCGATCGCGGCGCCCGCGGTGCAGAGCACGGCGGTGGCGGCGAGCGCCGCGGCGGCGCGGCGGACGGTGGTCATGCGGGCGGGCCTCTCCTGCGGGGCCGGGCGCCGGCACACTTCGGGCACCAGGCTCGGCTCCGTATTCCTCGACGGTGCCGGCGGTCACGTCCCGGACGGGGCATTCCGACTCGCCACGTCAGGAAGGGCGTGGCTCACGGTTGCGGGTCAGCGCCGGATTTGCACCGGCTTCCCCCCGTACGGGCATGATGACGACTCGCACACTCTACCGGCAGGTACTCCGCCCGCCGCCGGGGTGGGAGCGGTCTCACACGGCGCACGGACGGCCCGGGCCGACGGCCCGCGTACGGCCCAGACCCCTCACACCGCCCCGTACGCCACCGGGTCCGTCCCCGCCACCGCCTCCGCGCGCCCCAGCTTCACCAGGCGTCGCAGATGCGCCTCCGCCTCGCTCACGGCGATGTTCCGGGAGCCGTACGGGATCTGGTCCCACGGGCGGTTCCACTCCATCCGCTCGGCCAGCTGCCACGGCGTCAGCGGCGTGGAGAGCAGCGCGAGCAGTCCGGTCAGCCGCTCCTCGTGGTGGTCCAGCAGCTCCCGTACGCGCCCGGCCGCGTCCGTGAAGGCGTGCTGGTGGGCGGGGAGGACCTCGGCGACGCCGAGCCGGCCGATCCGCTCCAGCGAGTCCAGGTAGTCGCCGAGGGGGTCGGTCGCGGTCGCGTCGTCGGGGTCCTCGTACAGGCCGATGTGCGGGCTGATCCCGGGCAGCAGGTGGTCGCCGGAGAACAGCCGGCCGCGACCGGGCAGGTTCGCCGGGTGGTCCTCCTCCAGGTGCAGGCACACGTGCCCGGGGGTGTGTCCGGGCGTCCAGATGCCGCGCAGCCGCCGGCCCGCGAGGTCGAGCAGCTCGCCGGGGACGATCTCCCGGTCGGGCAGCGCGGAGCGCAGCCCGGGCAGGGTGCGCATCCGGCCGCCGGAGGCCCGCGCGGCGCGCAGCGGCGCGGTGTGCTCCTCGGGCGCGCCGACGGCTGCGAGCTTGCGCGCGAGGTAGTCGAGCCAGTCGCCGGGCTCGGACGCGCGGGTCCGGCGGACCACAGCGGCGTCCGCGGCGTGCATCGCGATCCAGGCCCCGGACTCCTCCCGGACCCGCTCCGAGAGCCCGTGGTGGTCGGGGTGGTGGTGGGTGATGACGACCCCGTGGATCTCCCGCACCGACGTGCCGAGCGTCGCGAGCCCGCCGGTGAGCTCGTCCCAGGACGCCGGGTCGTCCCAGCCGGTGTCGATCAGGACCGGGCCGCGGTCGGTGTCGAGGAGGTGGACGAGGGTGTGCCCGAGCGGGTTGTCCGGGATGGGGACCCGGATCGACCAGACCCCTCCGCCGTGCTCGGTCACCTGCGGCATGAGCGTCGACATCGGCGTCCTCGTCTCTTCCGGGTCTCCGGCCATTGCTCACTATAACTAGAACTGATATCAGTTCTGATACTGCGTCAGAACCGATACCGAGCCGACGCCGAAGTCGCCGGTCCACGGGAGGCAATCAGCCATGACCGAGCTTGTGGAGCACGGAAAGCTGTTCATCGGCGGAGCACTGGCCGACCCGCTCGGCGGTGATGTCATCGAGGTCGTCTCGCCCCACACCGAGGAGGTCATCGGCCGGGTGCCGCACGCCTCCGAGGCCGACGTCGACCGGGCCGTCGCCGCCGCGCGCGCGGCCTTCGACCACGGGCCGTGGCCGCGGACGACCCTGGACGAGCGGATCGAGGTCGTCGGCCGCATCAAGGACGCCGTCGCCGTGCGCCACGAGGAGATCGCCCGCTCGATCTCCTCCCAGAACGGCTCCCCGTACTCGTGGAGCGTGCTCGCGCAGGCGCTCGGCGCGATGATGGTGTGGGAGGCCGCCATCACCGTCGCGCGCGACTTCCCGTACGAGGAGCGGCGCGCGGGCGCGCTCGGGCCGCTTCTGGTGCGACGCGAGCCGGTGGGCGTGGTCGCCGCCGTCGTGCCCTGGAACGTGCCGCAGTTCACGGCCGCGGCGAAGCTCGGTCCCGCGCTGCTCGCCGGCTGTTCGGTGATCCTCAAGCCGTCACCGGAGTCCCCCCTCGACTCCTACATCCTCGCCGAGATCGCGGCCGAGGCCGGACTGCCGGAGGGCGTGCTGTCGATCCTGCCCGCCGACCGCGAGGTCAGCGAGTACCTGGTCGGGCACCCGGGCGTCGACAAGGTCTCGTTCACCGGATCCGTCGCCGCGGGCAAGCGCGTGATGGAGGTGGCCTCGCGCAACCACACCCGCGTCACGCTGGAACTCGGCGGCAAGTCCGCGGCCGTCGTCCTGCCCGACGCGGACCTGGCGACCGCCGTCGCCGGGATCGTCCCCGCCGCCTGGATGAACAACGGCCAGGCGTGCGTCGCCCAGACCCGGATCCTCGTACCGCGCAGCCGGTACGACGAGATCGCCGAGGCGTTCGCGGCGGCGGCCGGCGCGCTGGC
>NZ_DATCVQ010000213.1:0-6791 GCF_036566765.1 Streptomyces sp. | reverse complement strand
CGCTGATCGAGGTCGACCCCGCGCCCGCGCGGGGCAGGAACGCATGCGGCCCCGGTGTCGACCTCGCGCCGGCGGGGATGGTCCTGGATCACCAGCGTCGAGCAGGCGCTCGGGCAAGTCGATCCCGCGCTTGCGGGGATGGTCCGTAGCGCGAACGCATCAACGACCAGGACGCCGCGTCGACTTGGTTCTTGTGGGGTTGGTCGTTCGTCGGCTGGGGGTTCGGGCGGCTCCTCCTGGTCAAGGGAGCCTGTGGTCGCCATGCCGCCCTTCTTGACGGGCGGTGCAGAGTGGTGTGGTTGCTCTAGTGCTCGGCGGCGCCGTTCTCGCTGTCGATCTCGTAGATCCGCTCTTGGAGCCGTTCGCCGGCCCACTCCAGCTCGACGCCCAGGTCGAACCAGTGCCGATCCTTGCGTGCTGCGGGCTGTGGGAGGTTCACAGCTGCCCAGGAGAACACCCCCAAGAGGACGGAACGCCCGTGCTGTGTTGTCCGCACGGACAACGCAAACGGCGCGGCGAGGGCCGCGCGGGTCACCAGGATGACCTGTTCGTCCTCAGAACGCGGACGCCCACCCGTGAGAAACCGAGGCGTTTCAAGGATCTTCACCCACTCGACCACTGCGTCTTCCACCTGGGCGCGCAGGGACTCCTCGATGGCTTCCCGGACGGCCCTCGCGGGATCGTCGCCGAGCCAGCCGAGCCAGTGATCAGGATCGGTGAGTTTGCTGAAGTCGTCCTGTGGCACCCCGTGACGGGGATTCTGCTGGTACTCACCTGTCAGTTTCCCGCTGCCATCTACCACCCACGCGCCGCGGATGGCCTCGGGAGGTACGTAGCCGTTCGGGTCGTCGATATACCTCGGGTCGATCTCGGCGACGCTGCCACCGGGATTCGCAGCAGCCGCAGCCAGCAGCGCCGGCTCGTTCGGTACGCCCTTACGTCGGCTTCCTGAACCAAAAAGCCCCACGTTTCCCCCCACCCTTTGCCCGCTTCGTTGACCTTCATTGTGCCGCAGCGGAAAGGACCGGATGAGGAGGGTGTTGCGGCGACGGGTGTGTGGGGAGCCTCAGAGAGCAGGACTGGGGAGGTCCTGAGCACCAGTTGGGGGGAGTGGGTGGCCAGGACCTGGACGTCGATCCCGTGCCCGCGGGGATGCTCCAGGCAGGTCGAGGTACTGCCGCCCCTTGTGGTCGTTGACCCCGTGCCCACGGGGATAGTCCGCCGCCGTGAACAACGTGCGGCCGCAGCTGGAAGAGCTGCTGTTCGGGTCGGTGGAGAACATGTCGGTGGAGTCGGTCGACGTGGCTGACGCTGTCGTAAGAGTTGAGGCCCGGTCCACGGCCAGGCGGGCGGCCTGTCCGGGCTGCGGGTGCTGGTCGAGTCGAATACACGTGGAAGACACCGGCCTGCTCAAGCTCGGACCGCAAGCCCTTGGAGAAGCCGTATGCGGCGTCCGCGGTCACCCACCGGAACGGAATCCGGTCCGTGATCGCCCGGCGGACCATGGTCTTGGCCATCACCACCTTCGTCTCGAAGCCGACGCGTCGTCGATGCCGGCCAGGCGGCACCGGTCGCGGTCGTCCGTCCACGACGTGGGCAGATACAAGCGGCGGTCGATCAGTGTGCGGCGGCGGCCGGCGGCATAGGCGAGGAAGACTCCTGATCTGGCAGTTCTCCGTGCGGCCCGCGGTTCCGGAGTATTGCCGCTGGACACCGGCGGAGTTCGGTCAGACGGGGTAGTGCGTGTGGGCCGGGTCGTTGCAGATACAGCCGGTCGAGGGGATCGACGGGTCGCGCGAGTAGCCGGGGCAGGGGCACGCGAGACAGGGGAAGTCGATGCTGGGGGGCAGATCCAGCCCGGCGTCCGCCAGGCGTGCCTTCGCGGTCTCCTGGAGATCCTGCAGGCGTTGGTCCAGGACGGCGAAGTCGGCCGCGTTCTGTTCGTAGGCGAGCTTCAGCTCGTTCGAGAGTTCCTGCTGCTGGCTCATCTTCCCTCCGGACGAAGATCGGACGGCCCCTTTCAGTCTCCCTCCGCAGGCAGGCGCCTGCATGCCGGGGCCGTTCATCACTTCGTGCGACAGCCGGCCGCGGGTGCCTGAATTGTTGGCGAGGTCTGGGAACACGTCTCGCGTGTCGGGCTAGCCTCTCGAAGAGTGGCGGGCCCGTGGGCGGGGGCCCTAGCCGTGGGCAGGTAACAGGGGGGCTTGGTGGGGACGATCCTCAAGGGCATGAGCCGCATTCGGTGGCACGAGTTGACGCATGCCTACGGATCCGCAAAGGATGTTCCGGGCCGACTGTCGCGAGTTGCCTGGGGCGACGCCCAGACGAGTGCTGTTGCGTTGAGTGATCTCGGGCTGTGGCTCGGTGAGCTGGCCGTCTTCGATGCGACGGTTGCAGCGGTGCCCTTCCTGTGGGATCTCGCCGTGACCGATTCCGTGGCCACCCGACCTGGGGTGATCGAACTACTGCAGGCGATCCTCGAACATGGCAGTCTTCAAATCGAGGTGCAGCACACGGCTCACCAAGCCGTGCTCAGCGGCAGCAGCACCGTGGACCTGCTGACCAGCGACAAGGATCCTGCGGTAGGGGCGGCGGCCCGCGGCCTGGCGGCAGCAATCGACAGCCACGCATGCCAGGCCTGCCGCACAGCATGACGGCTGGCCTGTCCGGCACTTCGCCCGCGTTCTCCGCCGCCGCTCAACGTGGCAGGCACCGACTCTCCTCACGCAACGCACAACCTTCATACCGGAGCAAGCACCCAGGCGCTGCTGCTAAATCTCCTCCAGCACCGGATTGGTGTCCTGCGCCTCGTCCAGCAGCACGAAGTCTCCCGGAAGACGAGGCCGCGTCAGCGCCCACATCTTCAGGTAGTGATCGTGCTTGAACGGCAGCACCCCGCCTGGAGTGCAGATGTCGTCCCACGCCCAGCGCGCGCGGCGCAGCAGCACCTGTGCCAGATACTGCGCCCCGTTCTCGTCCAGCCCGTTCACCCGCCCCAGATGCCGGGCCGCCACCCGCTCGTCCGTTCTCCAGCAGAACCGCTGAACCATCTCCATCACCAGTCGGGCCTGGGTCGTCGCCCTGATTCGCCGCTTGCCGACTGCCAAGTCCCCCTGAAGGCCCAGCAGGTACGCCGTCCGCTTCAACGGCATGTGCTGCGAGGCGTTCAGCCGGTCCTGGAACCGTCGGCCGACCGCACGATGCGCCAGCGAGTGAGACGTACTGCACCGCACGTTCGACCCGAACCGGGTCTTCGCCTCGTCCGCGATCGGTTTGTTGAACGCCACATACAGACCACGTCGACGCGTGGCCGCCCCCATCAGCACCAGCGTCGACGTCTTGCCCGTCCCCGCCCCGGCAACCAGCGCCAGATCCCCGCCGGCCGCGAACACCTCGCGCGCCGCGTCCTGCTCACCCGTCGCCCGCAACCCCACAACGCACCCCTTGTCCGCCCCGCCCCAGCCACCGGTTCACTGCCCCGCCGCCGCCGGCACTCAGGGATCCGGCGGCGGACCGAAGCATCGCAGCGCCCGCTGACACACCAGCCCGCTCACCAGGCACGCCTCACGGACCTCGATGACCCCGCCGCCCCCGAAGCGCCGGCCGAACCCCCCGACGCGCCGCCCGAACTCGCCGGCACCCGCCGCTTGAGCGATCGCTATGAGTAGGTCACTGTCGAGGTCCACAAGGTCAGTACGGGCGACAAGAGGTGGTACGTGTCAGGCGCTGAAGCGAACCGGCTGCTTAGGCAGTACCAGCGCGACGGGGCTCTGACTCCGAGGGACATCGAGTAGGCAGGCTTGGCCGCCCAGGGACAGGGCGTCACCCCGGGAAGAGTTCTTCAGGTGGCTGCTCAGATCGCGCTGATCGGGCGATGGGAGAACGACCTGCCGGACGACGACATCGCTGCAGCAGTCGCCCTCCCGGGCAAAGATGCCGGCACCGTCCTGGTCCGCGGATTGCGGGGCGATCTCACCGCGGCCAAAGACATAGAGAACCGTGGCCTGCTCACTCTGGAGAATGTGCTGAGCCTCCTGACTACCGTGATTCAGGTCGACGGACTCGACGACCTCGGCGTCGAGGAGCTGATGGAGTTCGCGGAGGCCAAGTGCCACGAAGTCCCTGGCATGGGTCTGGCCCCAGCGACCCCCTGTCGAGGAATCGAGACGGGCCCCTGGGACGCAAGCGAAGCCCACCTGCACGCCGGCGATCGGATCGACCTTGGCGGGCTCCGGCTGCGGCGCGAGCCGGGTATTCGTCTGGACCTTCCCCCCTCAGGCAGGAAGCACCTTGCCGTAACTGTGATCAAGGGGCTGACAGCGATCCAGCTCCAGGCCTGGTCCGCAGACTCGAAGACGACATGGGAGTCGAGCCGCCAGACGCTCACGCGCGAAGTACGAGCAACCGGCGGGGACGTTGCGGAGTGGGCTGGACGAGTCGGCCTCGAGCTCCGCGCCGAGGTACCGGTCGCCGGGCCGGGCGGAATCCAGCACGTCCGCTTCATCGGTTGCGATGGCCCGGGGTGGTTGATCCGAGGAGTGATCTCAGGGGAAGGGGCTGCACCTGACAGCCGCGAGGAGTGGCCCTATGACGTCTACCAGAGCACGGTCGTCGTCCCTGGGCGCCGTGGCAATGACGGAGATCCGATCCCTCTTCGAGAGCCCCGGAACCTCATATGAAGCGCGATGCCGCGCAGAGGCCCTACGGACCAGACACTGGCCCAAGTCCCACCGCAGACAACAGTCGGCTGGCTGCGTAGGTCAGAAGCAGAAGCAGAAGCAGAAGCAGAAGCAGGAGCACGAGCAGAGGGAGGTGACGTCGACCCCGTGCCCGCGGGGATGGTCCGTGCGGGCACGGGGCGAGCGGGCTCTGCGCCATGTCGACCTCGCGTTCGCGGAAGACCATCGAGCCGGATGGGGGCGGTGATGGCCACGGGGGCGGCTTGTGTCAGGTGACCAGTTCGTAGATGCTCCGGGCCGTCAGCCATATGCCGGCGGCCAGGGCAAGGGTGACGATGAGCTGCTCCTGGTGCTGCCCCAGCCGGTTCCGCAGGGTGTTCAGGCGGGCGTTCGCGACCGCGGGCACCCAGATCGCGTACGTCTCCATGACGATGAGGCTGAGCGTGGCCAGCAGGCAGTAGGCGGTCAGCGCGAGCCAGTCGGCGAGGGTGGAGAGGTTCGCGTCGACGGCCGTCGCGGCACCGGCGCCGACCAGCCCCCAGGGTTGCAGCAGCCACGCCAGACCAGCTGCTGTGACCGGGGACGCGTTATCGATCCGGGCGGCCCAGCGTGGCGGGCCGTGCGGGCGGGGCGGCCGCCGCCGCCGGTACGCCCCGTACAACACCAGTGCCAGACCGATGGCGAGTTTCGCGGCGATCGCGGCAGTCGAGGGCGCGCTGTGACGGGCTGGGGGCTGACCGCCGGTGAGCAGCACCACGACGGCGATCACCGTGATCAGGTTGGCCAGCCACGACAACAGGAAGGCCAGACCCTGACGGACGCTGCGCCGCGACGAGAGCAGCAGGATGAAGGCGCTGTTGTGCAAAGGCCCCAGGGTGATGGCCGTGCCGATCACCACCAGGTCGAGGACCATCGCACCAGTCGCTCCTGGATGTCGGGGCCGTCCGCAGCCCATGGACGAGGGGCCGGCCGGCAGAGGGATACGGCGCTGATACGCATTCCGACTCTGCCGGTGCCGTCCAGGCCGGTCAAGCAGGCCACGCCCATGAAGCCCTGCCGGTCCGTTTGGAGAGTGCATCGCCGGATTACGTCTGCCTCGGCTTCCAGGCGTACCAGCTCATCGGTGCCGCGCCAGTCATGGCGATCGGCCGCTCCGTGTCTCGAATCGGAGACACGCCCCTGCCCGTCTCCACCGCCACCGCCCTCGTTCCCGTGCTCAAGAACCACCGCGAGGACGCGGTGCGCGACGTCCTGCACGAGGCGAGCGAGACCGTCCGTACCAAGGGCGGCAAACTGACCGTCGCCCTTGTGAGGAGCACCGTCAAAGCCCGCGGATTCGTACCCGCCCCGAAGGCCGGCGACGACCAGGAGGACGAGCAGCGCCGCCGTGCCGACGAGCGCGCTCGGGATGGTGTCGGAGCACGACCACAAGCGCGTCCCGCGCGCACTGGTTCTCTGCGAGGGCAGCATGGCACGGGTCCCGGCCCGTGACGCTGTTGCGTACCAGGACGAACTACAGCAACAGCGAGGCCCGGAGGCAGAACCGCAACCGCTGGCCGTGTTCTAGAACGGCCTTGGGGAAAATGGGTACAGCCGGGTGGGCGGCGGCCGCGTGGGTCTCCCGGCCGACCGGCGCGAGACGCTGCCCCGAGTCCTCGGCGAACTGGCGGAGGCTTGGCGGGACCCGTCCGCAGGGACCGGCATGACCCGTGCGGGTGGCACGCCGACGTGCGCGAGCACCTGGGTGGCGGTGACCGGGACGACGACCGTGGCGATGCCCCAGCTGGTGGAGGCCGGCCCCTGGAAGCGCCTCGCGTGGCACCGGCGCGCGTCCAGGCGAGCCGTCGCGGCCCGGCTCTGAGGAGGCTGAAACCCCCTCCCTCACCTCCCGTCCCGCTACCTGGGACCGAAGGTGTTGAGGAACACCACAGGCTCGCCGTTGAAGCGCCCCGCCCCGTCGAGGGCGATGAGCGCCGCGAGCGCCTTGGCGGTGTACGTCGACTCCAGCTCCAGGCCGGCCTCCGTCGCCGCGCGGCGAAGTGCCCGCGTTCCGGGCTCGGTCGGGTGAGCGTAACCGGCGCCGAGCCATCCGTGCTCCGTGACGACGTCGGC